>JAFVHN010000063.1 GCA_017474515.1 Prevotella sp.
CGCTCTGGCATATCCGTAAATCCAGTGTAGAGCTTACCGCCACCACAAGCAATGACTTCGGCACTCAAGCTCACAGGAGCACCTTCTCTGGCAGCTTGCAGACCTTTGAAGAAACAGCCGTTGATCCTTTCGGTATCGGCTACGGGTTGATTACTATAGCCAAACAACAGAGGTAAGGTTGCCTTCTGTCCGAATGCTTCCCTGAAATTTTGTATAAACTGCTTTACCATAAATTCCGATTTTTCGTATTTTCAAAAAATACGAAGTTACATTCTCTTATATAATGTGAATGGTAAATTTTTGTTGATAATGGCGAGAACGTGCCAACGCTTTGTGACATACACTTTAGACTTGCGCTTGCGAATGGCTGCCATCTGGAGCCAACATTTCAACAGGGGTACAAATTGTCCCCCACTTGGATTTCAGTTCTGGGTCACGTCTAAGCATCTTCTTTATGTAATCACGCGGATTCACGGAATCTGTTAAGACCTGCACTATATCCGTTACAGAGAAATAGTACTTCTCCTGTTCTGCATCCCATACGATGCGAACTTTCTTGCCCTCAAAGAGTTGTATAGCGAAATTCTCGTTCACGATGATACAATCCTATGTGAATTTGGTTGCAAAGTTACAAAATATTCTTCAAGGAGGTTTTGATATGACAGACTTTAACACGATATAGTGCACATTTCCCTCTAAAATGAATCAAAATGCCATGCATGAGTTCGGCTTGAATTATTAACCGACGCTGTCTAACAGCCAATTATCTCAGTCGTGGTACAACGTCGGTACAAACGTCCCCTTTTTGCCCTCTTTTTATACGTTGCAAGGCAACGTTATGAAGGTGTAAATTCCACCCATTACTGTCATCCTGACTTAGCAAACGGCAAAATTGCCTCAAAATTAAAGGTTAAATAATCTTAACAAAATGTTAAATGTTGCACACCTTTGAAGGCTGGTTTTGCTCTGCAAAACTCTTAGATTTCCCATTTTTTTGTTATTGCACTTTTTTGTACCGTTCAATTCTGGAAACACCGTGTTTCTATCTATGTTTCAGTTACTTGTAAAAGTTTAAAGCAATCCCACATGAATTCTTCACCATCAAGGAGCGTGGCAACTGGCAAGCCCCGATGTTCTTTGCCATGTCTGCCTAAATCTACCGCATTGCCGATGGCAGATACGATGGGCGAATACAGAAGTTCCAGCAGGG
This sequence comes from Prevotella sp., assembly GCA_017474515.1. Classification (GTDB taxonomy): domain Bacteria; phylum Bacteroidota; class Bacteroidia; order Bacteroidales; family Bacteroidaceae; genus Prevotella. Next base: position 1,211 of record JAFVHN010000063.1, read on the forward strand.
ACTTACGAGATAGGATAATGCCAGTAATAAAACAACTATTCGTGGAAAATCTCTGCAAGCTTCGCTTTTAGTTTCTCACCCTCCAAGTCGGTGGAGACGACCTTGCCATCCGGGGCAATGAGGATGACTGCCGGGATGCCTGTGATGCCGTAAAGTTCGCGGGCATCGCCTTTGCGAGCAGGGCTAAGCAGAGCCGTCCACGGGAGTTGATGCTTTTCAAGGGCTTTCAGCCATGCGTTGCGGTCCTTGTCGCACGATACGCCAAGGAAGACGAGGCCACGGTCTTTGTAGGTGGCATGGAGTTCCTTCATGAATGGGAACGAGCCGATGCATGGGCCGCACCACGAAGCCCAGAAGTCAATCAGAACGTATTGGCCATGCCCCGTGTATTCTGAAAGGCGGTGCATCGTTCCGTCAGGAGCCTCGGCCTCAAAGTCGGGAGCGGGTTTGCCAGTGATACTCATTTGCTGAAGCAAGCCCCAATAGACTTTCCAAGGCCGTTCCATTGCAGGGTGATGGGCGTAGGCGGCATCTTCGCGCATGAATTCAAGCATTTCCTCGTAGTTGAGTTTGTCGTGATCTGTATAGAGATACCATGCGGGGATGATGTTGTCTTTGTTCTCACGGATATTCTGGCGGACGAGTGCCTTTCGGTCGCCCATGAAGTCCTCGAATTTCAAGAAGTTTGCGCTGTCCTTTGCAGTTGCATCGGGTAATCTGCCCCCTCTCATATCGATGATTCTGTCTTTTTCCTCATCACCAAGGCTGTTCCACCATGGCTTTGCTACACGGTCAACGTCGCGCTCACGCATTTGGCAACGGATGAAACGCTGCTGCAATTCGCTGCCCGTTACTTCGCCTGTAACGAGATTAATGTCGGTCGGCGTTTCTTCCACAATGAAGCGGAGGTCGTTGCCAATATTGTCACCAATCTGGATGAATGTATGGCGAGGCTGTCGGCCTATTACCTTGAACTTGCCATCAACGATGGGAAATTTCACGATTTCGCCAATTGGTGCACATGGAAACATTGCCACATTGTCATGTGAACTGGTTGTGGTGCCAGTGATGACGAAATCGATGCTGTCTTCCACGATGGGAGTGAATGTCTGCCCCTGTCCCGCCAATGCAACGAGGGCGAGCAGTGCGGTGATGATAGTTTTCTTGTTCATTTTCTATTCATTGTATCTTGCATCATTCTACGAACAGCCTCCGGGTTATATGGCTTTGGCTCGCTATTTTCTTTTGTAACTCGCCGCCCCTCTTGGTCAAAGATAATGTAGGTTGGGAAGTGTCTTACGTGCAGATATTTCTCGACGGCACTTCATTTTGAGCCTTCAAAATTACACTTTATTTTTCAAATAGCTGCAAATGGGTGGTTTTTTTTCATATTTTTATCCAAGTTTCCCTATTCTAAGAATATGAAACCGTTCGGGAAACACGTTCACAACAGGCTTCCCAAGGCGCGGCCGCGCCTTGGGAAGCCTGTTTAGTTATGAGTTCTTAGTTATGAATTATGGCTGTGGCCTTTTTTAATTTTTCACCTTTTCACCTTTTAATGGCGGCAGCAAATTTTTCACTTTACACTTTTCACTTTTCACTTAAATTATCACTTTTTCCTGCGGTTCCATAATTTCCTTTCCCCGGCAGAAGCGGTGGATGATCTGGCGGTCGTCGCCCACATAGATGTATCGTTCCAAGCGGTGAACCAGCGAATATTCGTCAGGATGCAGCACGTCGTCGTCGATGACCAGGGCGTCGAAATCGTAACCGGGCTCGAAACTTCCCACCTTCCCGAAGAAGCTTCCTGCCGACTTGGTGGCAATCCAGAATGTTTCGGGCAACGTGAGGAACGCCTTGCTGTGGTCCAGCTGGTAGTGCATCTTGCTGACCTGAATGGCATAGGTCAGCATGCGGAACATGTTCAGGTCGTGGCCGCCGCTAATGTCGCTGCCCAGTCCCACGTGCACCCCTTCTTCGAGGAACGACCTGATAGGAGCTATGCCCGACGACAGGTTGAAGTTGGATGTGGGGCAGTGGGCCACCATAACCCCGTTCCGCTTAATCAAATCCAATTCCTTGCCCGCTGTCCACACGCAATGGGCCATGATGGTCGGCGTCTGTCCGAAGAGCCCGTAGCGGTTGTAGGCATCGCCATAGCAGGTGCTCTCTTTTTCCAAATCCTGCACCCAGGCAATCTCAGAGGTGTTCTCCGACAAATGCGACTGCACGGGCAGCTGGTATTTGTTGGCCAGTTGGCCGCAAGCCTTCAGCAACTCGGGCGTACACGACGGAACGAAGCGCGGCGTGATGATGGGCCGCACCAATGCGCCGGGCCGGTTGAACTCGGCTATCAGCCGTTCGTAGCCCTCGACGGCGGCCTCCACGTCTTCCGAGAGGTTATCGGGACAGTGGCGGTTCATGGCCACCTTGCCGACCAGCGCGCCCATGCCGGCTTCCTCATAGAGTTTCATCAGCAGGCGGGTGCTTTCGGTGTGCACGGTGCCGAAGACGCAGCTGCGCATGGTGCCGAAAAGCCACTGCGTATGAAGGAAACGGCGATACATGCATTCGGCATAACTGACGTCGGCATACTTCGCCTCCTCGGGGAACGTGTAGTTCTGCAACCAAGGCAGCAATTCCAAATCCATGGCCACGCCCTGGTTGTGCACCTGGGGCGCATGCACATGCATGTCGTTCATGGCGGGAATGAGCAGGCAGTTGCCGAAATCCGTGACCTCGACGTCCTCCCACCGGCCATCGGCCGTTGAACATTGCCCCTTCAGCTCCGACAAGTTGTTGAAAACACCCTTTACAATGCCGTTTTCCACGGCGACAAAACCGTTCTCGAACACCTCGAAACGGCTTTTCTCTTTCGTAAAAAGGATATGTGCTTTATATATTTTCTTCATCATTCAACCTTTCTTCATAATACGGCCACAAATATAACAAGTTTTGGTGAAAAAACAAACATTCTGCCAACAAAATTATGAAAATAACAAAGGCCAAATGGTGAAAAAAGGAACGCTGGGGGCTTGCTTTTTTCTGATATGCCGCACAATTTCGCAATTTTTGTTCCAAAAAGACCGATAAATGCAGTATTTTCGTTATCTTTGTGCCGAGTTTTGTGAAACAGTTTTTTGATAATATAAGATATGATTAAGAGATTATTGGATTTTCTGGATGCGTCGCCGGTGAACTTTCTGGCGGTGAGGAATATTGTGAATGAATTGGAGCGGGGCGGCTTCCGACGTATAGACCCCAGGGAGGCCATCGGTGAAGTAAAGGCCGGCGACAAGCTCTTTGTTACCAAGAACGACTCTTCGGTCTATGCCTTCCACATCGGCCGCAAGAGCCTGGCCGACGCGGGTTTCCGCATGATTTGCGCCCATTGCGACTCTCCTACTTTCCGCATCAAGCCCAATGCCGAGATGCTTTGTGAGGGCGGCATCGTGAAGCTGAACACCGAGGTCTATGGCGGCCCGATTATGTCAACGTGGTTCGACCGCCCGCTGACCATTGCCGGGCGGGTGATTGTGCGGGGCTGTGACGAGCTGAATCCCAAGACCCTTCTCCTGCACGTCAGGCGCCCGCTCTTGCAAATCAGCAACCTGGCCATCCACTTCAACAGGGAGGTGAACGACGGCGTGAAGTTGAGCCGGCAGAAGGACATGTTGCCAATACTTGGCATTGTCACCGAGAAACTCGAATGTGGCAACCTGCTCATGAACGTCATTTGCTCGGAGTTGGATATCAGCCCGAGCGACATCCTCGACTTCGACCTTTACCTGGCCGACGCCATGCCCGCCTGCACTTTCGGCGTTCACGACGAGTTCATTTCCTCCGGCCGTCTTGACGACCTCTCCATGTGCTTTGCGGGGCTGGAGGCGCTTGTCGCCACGCCCGAAACGGACACGACGAAGGTGCTGGCCATTTTCGATAATGAAGAAACGGGCTCGCAGACGAAACAGGGGGCCGGCAGTCCGTTCCTCTCGATGATGCTGAAGCGCATTGCCCTTGCCCAGGGCGGCACCGAAGAGGCTTTCTGCCAGGCCGTTGAGCGGGCGTTCATGATTTCTGCCGACAACGCCCACGCCTGGCATCCCAACTATGGCGAAAGGTACGACCCCACCAATCATCCCATGCTTGGCGGCGGCCCGGTCATCAAGTTCAATGCTGCGCAGAAGTATGCCAGCGACGCGGTCTCGGCGGCCGTGTTCTCCGAGATTTGCCGCAAGGCGGGCGTTCCCTGCCAGCGTTTCGTCAACCACTCCGATGTGGCCGGAGGCAGCACGCTGGGAAACATCCTCGCTTCTTCCATTCCTCTCAGAGGGGTTGACATGGGCAATGCCATCCTTGCCATGCACAGTTGCAGGGAGACGGGCAGCGTGGCCGACCACGTCTATACGGTGCAGGCTTTCAGCCAGTTCTTCAGCTAAGGGCTTTGCAAGGGCATCCGCCTGTACGGCCTTTTATCCGAAGAATGTGAAAAAGTGTTGCAAAGGTTAATTTGTAAAGATTATTTACCGGCTTTTCAAGACGTCGGGGAGTCTGGCCGCAAATTTCGGGGAGAGAAATTGAAGATCGAGAGGAGAAATCTTGAAGTTTTCTCCTTGAAATTTGCAGTCAAAATCGCCGGTTTTTTAAACCGCTGATAATCAGTGGTTTATAAAACGTCCCTATAAAGTGTTAAATTGTAAAGATTTTTTGTCGTTTTCAGGCTGGCGCGCGGAGACAGAGATTCCAAACTTATCCGCAAAAAAGTTGCAATTTATTTATATTTTTTGAATTTGTTTTCGTAATTCAAAAAATATTCATACCTTTGTAGTGTCAAAAGATGACAAAAAGGGGAAGCCGAAAACCTTGAAAAGAGTAGGAAAAATGAAAACCCAAACGCCTTATGAGAGCTCGAATTTCAATTAAGGTTTGGCTCTTAACTTTCATCATCGACCTCAGAGAGGTTATCAGAGAAAAGTTCTGAACCACGTGGAGGGAAACCTCCCCACTTGGGTTTTCGTTTGCAAATTTACCAACTATTTCTGAATTATGCAAGAAACCGGAGCAAAAAAGAGTGGGCGCGGCGGTGCCAGGCCTGGGTCCGGCCGGCCGCGCAAGGGTGTTCAGTACTACGGGTTCCGCGCCTCGCAGGAGGTGCATGAGATTCTGATGGGCGTTGAGGGGTCGAAGGCCGACTTCATCAACGACTGCATCCTGAAGGCCATGGGTATGAAGTAGTTCCAATCCTTTCTTCACCATTACAATCTGCATAGTCTATTGCATATTGCAGCGTTTTGTAAGCGGCAGAAAAGGTAAGCAAAATCCCGAAACCTCCAAGAGATTTCGGGATTTAATGTGATTATTCGCAATAATCAGATAAACGTCACCTTACTCAGGTCGGCTGCAAAAGCATGGATGGCCTGCTGCATTTTCCTTTTTGTTCGTGCGGAAGGTACGCGATGTCAAGTCACATAGTGGCTCAACTGCCCTTGATTGATGCCAGTGATGCGTGATAGCCCTGCCAGTGAGAAGGCCTTGGAGAAATAGGAGAGGAAAGAGGCCATGTCATATTCGTACTCAAATTCCACTTCTTCAAAAACTTTTCCTTCATCAGCATAATAACGCCTCATATCTTCATAGTTTTCCTTGAAAGACTCAATGGCCTTCTCGGCTGTGACTCCTGTGCCGGTAATGAGATAGCTGATTTTGTCAGCATCCATATACACACTGTAATTACCATCGCCGGCACGCTCGATGATAGCCTTCACTTTTTTCATTGATTATGGTTTATTGGTTGTAGTAGGTTTTGTTTGAAGGTGGCGGATTCTATTTCAAACCCGCTGCCTTTAGGATCGCGTTGAGAGTTCCATTTGCCACCTCTTTTTTCACTCTTCACTTTTAAGGAGTTGGAAGTATTGTCTGAACTCCTGAACTCCTGTAACTCCTGAACTACATCAACTTGTGAAAGTTGATTTTTTTATTTTATCGGGTCCGAGCAATACCCTCTGCGTCCGCAATCTTTGCAGAACTTTCCTATCCAGACATTGTCGAACTGGTTGATGGCGGCCTCCAGCATCTCCGGGTCGTCGGTCAGTATGCCCGCCTCGAAGTTCCTTTTCCGTGGCGATTTCATGCCCATTCCGGCGCCCGTAAGGTTTGCCGAGCCGATGTAGGCCACACTGCTATCGATGATGATGAGCTTGAAATGCACCCTCGGACATAGCACGCGCTCCATGCCGTCGTAAAGGATGGGGTGCTTTTCGTGCTCCTCGCGCCATGCCGTTCCCGGCTCCTTGGCATGGATGAGCCTTACCTCCACGCCCTTTTTGAGCAAGGCAGCAATGAGCGATAGGAACGGCCTGTTTTCGACGTACAGGTCCTTGATGTCCGCCGTTCCCATCCACACGGTGCGTTTCGCCTTTTCCACCAGCGACAGCACTTCTTTGTAGTGGCTTTCGTCGGCTATGTACTTGATGAAGCTCATTTTTTTTCGTTTTGCTTTTCCCGTTGTTCGCGTGTAGCCTCGTTTTCCCAGAGGTCAACGGCAATGTCGGTTAGTTCTTTGGGCATGACCTTTCCGCCCGTCTGAATTTTTGCCCACGGGCACAGCGTGGCGTAGTTCTCGTCTATTACCATGTCGGTGGGCGGCCCGATGGGGTTGTCCTCGCTATAGTAAAGATGCCGTCCGGAACCAATCAGTTCCCAGCAATCGGCGCCGGGTTCATCGAGATGGTTGTAGATTTCCTCGTTAATTTCATAAAGATGGTAATCGCCTCTCCACGATGTCTGTGCCGTGTAGAGGTTGCGTTCTTCGTCGTAACAGGCTTTCCAGCCCAGTCCTTGTTTGAATTGCAACATAGTTTTTAAAAGTGAAAAGTGAAGAGTGAAGAGTGAAAAATTTGCTACCGCTATTTAAAAGTTGAAAAAATGAAAAGTTGAAAAATTGAAATAGGCCGCGTCATCGGTGATCTTCAAAAGTATCGTTTGAACTCCGATTTTTTTACCAAATCCAAGTGAGCCATCGCCAGAGGCCCTCCAGCGGCCCTCGCTGGTGGCTTCTGAACCAATATCGGCAGAAGATGTATTGTGAGATGACCATTCCCGCGCCGATGAGGACGGCGTAAGTGGTGCCTACCAGCCGATAGCAGGCCAGCCCGTATCCGCAGAAGATGAAGCTCCCGATGATGGACTGGAGCAAGTAGTTGGTGAGGCTCATGCGGCCGAAGGTGCACAGGTGGTGCAGGGCGCGGCGCACCCCCTTGAAGGCATACCATGCCGAAACCACTGCCGCCACTATCATCAAAAGAATACAGAAGTTGTAGATGGGGGTGAGCCAGTTTCCCAACACACCGAAATCGACGAAGCCCAATGCCACGACGATGAAGGCCGAGAGAGCGAGGATGGCGTGCCATATCCGCACGTTACGCCCCTCGTTGTAGAAAAGGCGCTGCCTGCCCAGCTGCATGCCAAGAATGAAAAGGCAGAGCAGCTGCGTCAACCGTCCGCTATACACGTTATAGCGGAAGTTCAGTTCAAAACCATATCTCAGGTTGTTCACGGCATTCTCCCAGAAGGTGCCGTTTTCGTGGAGGGCGATGGTGTGGTTGTAAATGTCGAAGAGCCGCGTTTGGTCGATGGTGGTTCCCGTCAATAGGCAGAACAGCTCCACGGGCTGGATGGCCAGCAAGGCGATGATGCACCACACCATGCGCGATGGCAGATAGCTGACCGGAATGAGCAACAAGCCGTAAACGGCATAGAGCATGAGGATGTCGCCGTCGTAGAAAGCCACGTTGACAAGGCCAAACAGGAACAACAGGCACATGCGCCATGCAAAGCGGCCCGAAAAGGAGCGGCCCTTCTGTTGTTGGTTGTCGTTCATGATGAAGAAACTCAGTCCGAAGAGCATGGCGAAAATGCCGTACATCTTGCCGCTGAGCAACCATGCCAGCACATTGCCTACGGCCTGGTCGCAGGGCAGCGTGTAGGTGATGGGCTGCTTGGTGAAGATGTCGAAATGCTCCACGGAGTGATACAGAATGATGCCGGCCACGGCGATACCGCGCAAGGCATCGGCCACCTCGATTCGCGTGTTTGGTAAACGGCGGGTGTGATACATTGTTTATTTCCTTTCATTGTTTACGGGTACAAAATTATTTGAAATTTTTCAAATTCCGGCGTAAAGTCCTTGAAAATATTACTTTTTCCCGTTGAAACGCCTCAATTCCCATTAGAAAGAGCTATGAAGAGCAAAAACAGCGCCCCGGCGCATCAATCTGTTCGTCTTTCCGGGAAAAGTAAGGGTAGTTGTAAAAAAAAAGGAAAAAGTTTTTATTTTTCGGAAATAATATATAAATTTGCAAGCGAAAATAACTAAAGAGGTATTTGATAGACCTCGCAGAGGCCGTGGAAGACCCTGTTAAACGTGAGAACTCGCACGGGCGAACTATCTTAAATCGGGCATTTTACGGCATTTCCTTTTTAGCTCACGCTTTGAGGAAAACTCTGCTACCTTTCAACAAATGAAAAAAACAAAGTAATCAGCAAGAATCAGCCACAAGGCTTTTCCTATGATGCTTTAGGCAGAAACGGTCTGCCGTCTTTACTTTTATCAACCACTGTGCCTGCTTTTTCACAAGTGGCAGTTCTGTATGATGCATTAAATAATTTGGCTGTCTCAATCGGAATTATTCTGAGGCAACGACATGTGGCCGTACTTATAATTTTACTTATGGTAATCCTTTTCAACAAACAGAGTGCTTCTCAACGAGGCTCACCACTCATTAGGAACATGACGGAGGTTTTTCGCCGTGGAGCGGCTTGTTATATATAATATAATGTGAAAATATATATTACTAACTGATCTTTTTATATGAAAAGTAAATGTAAATCTTATCTCTTCGGGCTATTGGCATTATTGTGCCTGTTGCCCAGTGTGGCTTTCGCCCAGACCATGCGGGTTGAAGGCCAGGTGAAAGATGAGACTGGTGAACCCATGATCGGTGTTTCTGTCAAGGTGGCAGGCAGCGATACTGGTGTCATCACCGATCTCAACGGTAACTTTGTGTTGCCCTCTGTTCGTCAAGGGGCGACCCTTGAGTTCTCTTACATTGGCTATGTTACTCAGAGCCAGAGAGTAGGCAGCAAGATGTCCATCAGCATGAAGCCCGACCTTCAGGACCTGGAGGAAGTGGTGGTCATTGCCTATGGTCAGCAGAAGAAGGTGACCATCACCGGTGCCGTCTCTGCCGTGGGCGGCGATGAACTGCTCAAGGCCCCTGTGGCCAGCGTTGCCAACGCCCTGCAAGGAAAGTTGCCCGGCATCTCGGTTGTTCAGCCGTCGAGCATGCCTGGCGCCGACGAGCCCGTCATCCGCGTGCGTGGTACCGGTTCACTGAACAGTGCCGAGCCGCTGGTCCTCGTGGACGGCGTGGAGCGCTCCTTCTCACAGCTCGACCCAAATGAAATCGAAGACATCTCCATCCTGAAGGATGCCTCGGCCACTGCCGTGTTCGGTGTGCGTGGCGCCAATGGCGTCATCCTGGTAACCACCAAGCGCGGTACGGTCGGCAAGGCCTCGGTGACCGTTTCGGCCAGCGCCGCCGTTCAGCAGATTTCGAAGTTCGTGGACTTTGCCGACTCGAAGACCTACGGCAAGATGTGGAACTACACGGCCATTACCGATGCCCTGCCCATGAGCCAGTGGCCGGGCACGGCAGAAATTGCCGACTACACCCCATACGCCGACACCGGCATCCGCTTCACGCAGGAGGTGATGGAGCACTTCCGCAAAGGCGACATGCCCGTCACCTTCCCCAATACCAACTGGATTGACTATATGATGAAAGATGCAGCTTGGCAGGAGCAGGTGAACGTGAACGTGAACGGCGGAACGGAGAAGGTGAGATATTTCGTCTCGGCCGGTTTCCTCAACCAGAACTCACTCTTTGAAACATTCTCGAACAATAAGGACGAGACTTTCAAGTATAATCGTTTCAACTACCGCGCCAACCTTGACATCAACGTGTCGAAGTACAGCCAGCTTTCGCTCACGCTGGGTGGACGCGTGCAGAACCGCACCACGATGGGCGGCGGCGAGGGATTCATCTTCCGCTATCTTCAGGGTGCCACCCCGTACGCCGGTATCGGTGTTGACGACCAGGGCCGGCACATCATTGCCGACAGCAACATCGTGGGTCCCTACGACCGCGATGCCCTTTCTAACTATTACGACTTGGGTTATGTGAACGAGAGCACGAACGTGCTGAACCTCGACCTGCAGTACAAGCTCGACATGAGCTTCCTCACCCCGGGCCTGGACTTCAAGATCAAAGGTTCCTACAACACCGACTATACGGCCCAGAAGAACCGCCAGAACGGCTTTGGCACGGGCGTTACCTACGTGGCAACACTCGTTGACGGCAAGGAAGTGCTCCGCAAGGAAAACATCACCTGGCCCTTGCCTTACTCCGACAGCCGCTGGGGAAACCGCAACTGGTATGCCGAGGCAAGCTTCAACTACGCCCGCAAGTTCGGCAAGCACAACGTGGGCGCGCTCATACTGTATAACCAGAGCAAAACCTATTATCCCTGGGATTCCGACGGCAGCCTGTACCGCTCCATCCCCAAAGGCTATGTGGGCCTTGTGGGACGTGTCACCTACGACTACGACACACGCTACATGGTTGACTTCAACATCGGCTACAACGGCTCGGAGAACTTTGCCGAGGGCAAGCGCTACGGCACATTCCCCTCGTTCTCGGTAGGCTGGATTCCGTCGAGCGAAGAGTTCTGGAAACCCATAAAGAACGTCATCGGCTACCTGAAACTGCGCGGTTCGTGGGGAAAGGTCGGTAACGACAACACCAACGGCGCCCGCTTCCTCTATTTGCCCGGTGCCTGGCAGTTCTATCAGGGCTCAATGACGGGCAACCCGCAGAACCGCGGTGCCAACTTCGGAACGAGCGGCAACTGGCTGCAGGCCGTGAAAGAGCTGACCGCCGGTAACCCGAACGTCACCTGGGAGACAGCCTCAAAAATCAACGTCGGCCTGGATGCCGCCTTCCTGAAAGACCGTCTGACGGTGAACCTCGACCTCTTCTGGGAAGACCGCAAGGACATCCTGGTGTCGAACGCATCGCTGCTGCCCGCCGTCACCAGCCTTCCTTCAAGCTACGTCAACGAAGGCCGCGTGAAGAACCACGGCTATGAGCTGACACTGAAATGGGCCGACATCGTGGGCGATTTCCGCTACTCCATCAGCCCGAGCATCGCCTTTGCAAGAAACAAGGTGGTTGAGATGCTCGAGGTGCCGCCCATGTATGATTATCTCACCCGCACCGGACTGCCGGTGGGCCAGCGCTTCGGCTACGACCTCTTCGAGTTCTATCAGGAAGGCACCGAACAGCGCTATAAGGAGAAATATGGCGCCGACCTGCCCGACCAGATGATTGACCTGAAATATGGCGATGCCGTTTATGTTGACCTGAACGGTGACGGCATTGTTGACCAGAACGACCAGAAGCCCCTCGGCTATACCGACAACCCCGAAATCACATGGTCTGTAAATGCCAACCTGAACTGGAAGGGTCTTGACTTCTCAATGCTCTGGGTGGGTGCAGACAACACGAGCCGTGCGCTGAACGGATACTTCCGCGACCAGTTCGGCTCAACAAATACTTCGGCACTGGCACAGTGGGTGGCCGACAACTCCTGGACAGAAGACAACCGCGACGCCTCGCTGCCGCGTATCTCGTTTACCAACCGCGTTCACAACAACCGCGATTCGCGGGCGTGGATTATCGACTCAAAGTATGTGCGACTGAAGAACGTGGAGATTGGCTACACCATCAACAAGCCCAAGTGGCTGCAGCTGCTCAACTATGTGAGATTCTATGCCTCGGGCCAGAACCTGCTGACCTTTGCAGACTTCAAGGGCAACGACCCCGAAGCTCCCGGCTCAGGCCTTGACTTCGGCGTGCGCTATCCTATGACCCGGGTTTACAACTTCGGCCTTCAAGTCAACTTCTGATGCGGCCTCGGCCTAAAAAATGAAAAATCATAAATCATAAATGATAAATAATAAATGAAAAAGTTTTTTATTTACATGTTGGCTTTGGGGATGACAACAAGCATCTTCACGGCATGCGTCGATGATTTCAATGTGGGTGATGCCTTCCTTGAGAAAGCACCCGGCGTGGATGTCAACATCGATACCGTGTTCTCCAAGGCTGAATACGCCCGCAATTTCCTGTGGAGCGCCTACGGACAGCTCTATTGTACCTACACCTCAGGAAATATGATGAACGGTGCGCCCATCGACGTGCTTTCCGACTCCTATCATTGCTATGTGGGATGGGGCGGCCCGAAACAAAGTTATTATCCCGGCGGACTGACCGAGGATGCCCAGGACACGGAGAACGGAAACTATCAAGGCAAGTTCTCTTATTCCACCAAAGGCGGCCTTGACAGCGATGCCGGCGGACGTGTGTCTATCTACGAGACCGTGCGCAAGTGCTGGCAGCTCATCGAGAATATCGACAAGGTGCCCGATATGTCGGAAGATGAAAAGAGCCGCCTGCGCGGTGAGGCCTACACCATCATGGCCAGCCGCTACTACGACGCTTTCCGCAACTTCGGCGGCTTGTGCCTCGTGAAGAAGGCATACGCAGTAGGAGAGGGCTTCACCGAAGGCCGCTCTACAGCCTTGCAGACCGTTGAGTTCATCGACTCGCTTATTCAATGTGCCGTCAACGAGCCCGGATACATCTGGAACATTCCCGATGCCGACATCGGCCAGTGGTCGGGTCGCCTGACAAAGGCGTCGGCCCGTGCCCTGCGCGCCAAGGTGTGGATGTTTGCCGCCTCGCCGCTGTTCAACAGCCCTGCTCCTTATATGGAATACTCGCCCGACAAGGTCACCGAGTTCACCAACATTGAGCATGTGTGGTTCGGACGTGAAGACCACTCTCTTTGGGATCGTTGCCTGAAGTATTGCAACGAGTTCTTTGAGGACAATGCCGCCCATGGCAACTATTATCAGCTGGTGCAGCCGGAAACTCAGGATGAGGGCGGTTACCGCATGGCATACCGCCGGGCATACCGTTACCGTAATAACGAGAAACGCCACGAGAAGATTTTCGACGCACATCCCACGCAGTACTTGAGCGATGCCGTGGTTAATGGCAACCGCGAAAACCACTGGGGATGGGGATGGCCCGGTTTTGCTCTCGACTGCTATCGCCAGGGCGGTGCCGTTCCCACCAACGAACTGATGGAATGCTTCGGAATGCAGGACGGCCGTAATTTCCCCTACATGGACCTTTATGGAGCAGGCAAGAATCCTGACGGCATCGACATGTTTGTCGATCGCGACCCGCGCCTGTATGAAACAATGGTGGTGCCTCGCCAGTCGTTCCCCTCTGCCGTGGTAGGCGACTATAATGGCTTTACATATATCGACACCTGGTATCACGGTGCCATGAGGACAGCCCCCGACCAGTTCGGCATAGAAGGTAACGACGATGTGGCATCTGGCTACAGAAAGTTCAAGTGGATGCTCGACTATTCGAACGACAAAATGAATGACGAATATATCGGTGTTTCATACATCCGCCTGGCCGAGATGTACCTGATTCGTGCCGAGGCTCGCGCAGAGACCGGTGACCTCAGGGGTGCCCTCGACGACCTGCATGTTGTGCGCAGCCGTGTGGGACTGGGACGTTTGGAAACCATGAATCCCGAACTGAACCTGACCTCCAACAAGGAGAACCTGATTAATGAGATTCTCCGTGAACGCAACTGCGAGATTGGAGCAGAGTGCGGTGACCGCGTGTATGATATGATTCGCCGCAAGCGGCAGGACCTCTTTACAAAACCACTTCATGAAATCTTGATCTACCGTCTGGACGCCAATGGCAACCGCATGACCGAAGGCGACACGAACTGGGATCCCAGCACTCCCTGGCCCAAGTTCGAATACGAGAAGCCCCAGATTGTAAACGGTGCCCGCCGTTGGTGGGAGCCCGGTTACTGGACCAACAAGTGGTATCTTGACCCCGTTTCCCGTATAGAGATTCAGAAAGGATATGGACTAACCCAGAATCCCGGATGGTAAATACGCTTCGCTAAATGATAAATGGAAAAACAAAAAAAGAAAAAGTGAAGACTATGAAATTAAGAAACATTTTTATATATACCTTTGCGGGCCTCTGCGTCGCCCCCATGGCGGTCAACGCCCAGGTGACGCTGAGCGACAAGGAATCGCAGAAGGTAGATTTGGGCTATGGCGTTGAGCAGTCGGAATTTCTCACCACTGCGGCGGCCACAACCATTACTGCCGAAGAACTTCGCCGCACATCCGCCATCAGCCTGGCCGATGCCCTCTATGGCAAGCTTCTTGGCCTGAATGCATACCAGAACACCGGTTTCAAGGGTGAGGAAGGCCGTGGCGCTTCGTTTAACATCCGTGGCGTCCAGACCACTGGCGAGCGTGACATCTTGATTCTTGTAGATGGTGTGGAGCGGCCTATCGACCGTCTCTCTGTTGAGGAGGTGGAAAGTGTCACCGTGCTGAAAGACGCCGCCGCCGTGGCCCTCTACGGACATGAGGCCGTCAACGGCGTGCTGTTGGTGAAAACAAAGCACGGCAACAAGGACGGAAAATACCACGTCAAAGCCGGAGCCTCGCACAAGATACAATTCGACCCGCAATCGGCTGATATGGTGAGCGCCTACGACTATGCCAATGCCTTGAACCGTGCCCGCCTGAACGACGGTGCCACCGTTGCCTATTCTGAGGCCGAGTTGCAGAAATTCAAGGACGGCAGCGAACCGCTGGTTTATCCTAACATCAACTGGAAGGATGAAGTGTTCAAAAACACTGCCCACGAGTCGAATGCTTATCTTTCATTCTTCGGCGGCACACAAAAGGTCCAGTATTACGCTCATCTCGACTATACCGATGCCCGCGGACTCTATAAGAATCCCGACCAGGGCGACTGGAATTCCCAGCTGAGGTATTCAAAGGCAAACATCCGTGCCAACGTGGACTTTGAAGTGAGCAAGACCACAAGGGTGAGTGCCAATATCTTGGGCATATTGATGGAAACCAACGGAGTGCCCAACGTGAACTCCAGCGATGCCTGGTGGCACCTGTACAAAGTGCCTGCCCTGGCATTCCCCGTCAAGACGGCCGGCGGCGTATGGGGCGGCAGCCAGACATACGGCGACTTCAACCTACTGGCCAAGTCGCAGGGTGCCGGTTTCATGAAAACCCATCAGCGCCAAATCTGGGCCAACATGACCATTGAGCAAGACCTCGACGTCATTACCGAAGGCCTGAAATTCTATGTCGGCGCTTCCTACGACAACTCCTCCAACACCATTGAGACGCGTTCCAAAGGTTATCAGTATGGCTGGAACTACTACGATGCCGGCGGCGTTTTACAGGAAACGGTGATGGGAACGGTTGAAGACAAGCTGGTTTTCAACAACTGGGTTGACTCTCAGTGGCGTATCGCCACCTTCAATGCCGGACTGAAATACGGCGTTCAGTTGAACAATGGCGACAACTTTGCTGCCAATGCCAACTACAACATGAAGAGCGAGATTCGCGACAACCGCAGCAACACCTGGTATCGTGCCAACTGGCAGCTGGCCTTGCACTACGACCATGCCAACCGCTTCATGACCGATGTGGTGCTGGCCGCCAACGGCTCCAACCGCAGCTATCCTGCCAAATGGGCATTCTCGCCGACGCTGGGCCTGGGCTATATCTTTATCGACCAGCCCCAGAGCAGCTTCCTCAATTATGGAAAGTTCCGCCTCTCGGGTGGCATCCAGCACACCGACTATGTGCCCCAGGCCGGCCTGTGGCTTGCCGCATGGAACAATTCCCACGGACAGTTCTGGTATGGCAACAATTTCCAAAGCTCGTGGGGTGCCTTCCTCACCCAGTTCCCAACCGACGATTTTGAACAGGAAACCGCCTACAAGGCCAACTTCGGTACCGACCTGCGCATTGCCAACGCGCTCGACGTTACGCTCGACGTGTTCTACCAGCAGCGTCGCAATATCCTGGTCAGCGCCGCCTCGCTCAACTCCGCCGTCGTGGGCATCCAGTCGTCGTATGACGACAAGGGCCGCGTGGCAAGCTATGGCATGGAACTCGGCCTGCGCTACGCCAAGACCTTTGCCAACGGTCTTAACCTGAACGCCGGCGCCTACTTCTCGAAGGTGAAGAGCGAAATCCTGGAATGGATTGAAGCTCCCGCTTATCCCAACCTCTCGGTTATTGACGGCCCTGCCGATGCCGAGCGCGGACTCATTGCCCTGGGCTTCTTCCAGGACCAGGCCGACATCGACAACAGCCCCGTCCAGCAATTCGGACAGGTGAAGGTCGGCGACATCAAATATAAGGATGTCAACGGTGACGGTGTCATCAACGAGAACGACTATGTGGCCCAGGACTACGGCAACGCCTTCCCCTCCTTGAACTATGCCTTCTCATTCGGTGCCGAGTTCAAGGGCTTCGGCTTCAACGCCACCTTGCAGGGAGCAGGCCACCAGGTGAAGAACCTGCGCTATGTTGACGGCGTTTGGGGAGCACTCTCCGACAACCGCAACCTCTCTCAGGAATACTACGACAACTGCTTCGACATTGCCGGAGCCAGCGCCAGCTATCCTCGCCTGTCAACCGAGAATGTGGCCAACAACGCCCAGAACTCCACCATCTGGTATCGCAATGTCAACTGGTTGAAGCTTCGCGATTGCGAAATCTACTACAAGCTGCCCGCATCGGTCATTGAGCCTCTGAAGATTTCGGGTGCCAAGATATTCGTGCAGGGTCAGAACCTGTTGTCGTTCGACAATATCGACGCCATGGATGCCGAAAACCTCAACACCGGCTATCCCGTGATGAAGAGTCTGAGCGTTGGTCTTTCAGTGCAGTTCTGAGAAGTTTAAGTAATTAAATATGTAAAAGAATATGAAGACAATGAAAATAAAGACGATTTTAGGCAAGCTCTCGGTCCTTTGTCTGACGTGCCTTCTCGGAGTTTCCTGTGCCGACCTCGACTACACCGAGGAGACGTCGCGCGACGAGGAGTGGACCTACAATTACTTCGGCGACGGCATCAAGAACCTGGTGTTCGACGTCTATGCACAGGTCTATAATAACGAGTTCTCGGCCAACAGTGCCTATTTCCTTGCCGGAGCCACCGACGAGGCACAGTATGCCCTCGAAACGGGCGCCGTCAACAACTATGTGAACGGCGGATGGAGCCCGGCAAATCCCTATTCCAACACCTGGTCAAAGGCATATACGGCCATTGCCGATGTCAATATGTATCTTGAGAAGATAGACCAGACCGACATTTCCGACTGGCAGTACAACAGCGACTACCGCAACTGGATTGCCCAGATGGAGATGTTCCCCTACGAGTTACGCTTCCTCAGGGCATACTTCTACTTCGAGCTGTTCAAGACCTACGGCGACGTGCCCCTGGTGACCACCACGCTCACCAATGGCCAGGCCAACAACGTGGAACGCACTCCGGCCGACCAGATTGTGAAGTTCATCGTTGACGAGTGCGATGCCATTGCCCCCTACCTGCCCGTTTCCTACGGCACGGAAATCGGCGCCGAGGTGGGCCGTGCCACCCGCGTCGCCGTGTTTGCCCTCAAGGCCCGCACGCTCCTTTATGCCGCCTCGCCCCTTCACAACCCCAGCGGCGACAAGGCAAAATGGGACCTTGCGGCCAAGGCTTGCAAATATATCCTCGACAACGCCTCCAACTGGGGCCTGAAGCTCAGTGCCTACAGCTCCTTGTGGGGCCACGATGCCTTCTTCAACCCCGAGCTCATTTTCGGACTCGGACGCGGTGAGAGCAATGCCTTCGAAATGGCCAATTATCCCGTCGGCGTGGAAAACGGCTCGTCGGGCAACTGTCCCACCCAAAGCCTGGTAGACCAGTACGAATATCAGGACAACGGCGAGACCTTTGGCCAGCGCCATCCCGGCAACATCGACCTCAGCGTTGAGAACCCCTACGAGGGCCTCGACCCCCGTTTCGCACTCACCGTGGTGAAGAACGGCGACGAATGGCCCAGCAACGGTGCCCAGAAGAAGGCCATCGAGACCTTCACCGGAGGCTTTAATGCCGCACCCAAGTACGGTGCCACCCCCACCGGCTATTATCTCCGCAAGTATGTCGATGGTTCGTGCGTCACCACCGCCGACAACCAGACCACGCGCCGCCACACATGGATTTTGTTCCGCCTCGCCGAGTTCTACCTCGACTATGCCGAGGCCGTGTTCAATGCCACGGGCAGTGCCAACGACGACACTTACGGCATGACCGCCAACGAGGCCGTCAACGTCTTGCGCAACCGCGCCGACATTCAGATGCCGCCCTTCACCGAGGAAGGCAGCGAGTGGGTGGCACGCTATGAGCGCGAGCGCCTCGTCGAGCTGGCCTTCGAGAACCACCGCTTCTGGGATGTGCGCCGCTGGAAAAAGGGAGCGCAGTATTTCAAGACCATACAGGTGGCAACCGTCAGCCCGGCACTCATGCTCACACGCTCTACGGTCAACCGCCAGTGGGACGAGAAGTTCAATTTCTATCCCATCCCCCAGATTGAGCTGATTAGAAATCCCAAACTCCAACAGAACCCGGGATGGTAAAATAAGCAGGAACCCACGCTTCCCGGCGTGGGGCTTCCTGGGGGGCACTGGTTGTCGGGGGGAGCGAAACCCCGACCTCCCCCGACAATCAGCTCCCAATCCCCTAAACAATAAATAAAAATGAAAAATATGAAGCATATAATCAATTATTTAGGCGCGTTGCTCGCCGTGGTTCTTGTCGGTGCCGTTTTCACGGCCTGTTCCGAAGACGAAAACGAGTCGGCCAACGTAGGCCTGGGCATCAAGGTGTTCTTCCCCACGAAGGTTGTCACCAACCTGCCAGTCACCATCAACGGCTCGGGTTTCAACGATGTCAAAGAGATTGAATTTCCCGGCGGCCTGAAGGTCACCAACTTCGAGCTTGTAGGCGATAATATGATTCGCGTCAACACCCCCGCCGGCATTCCCGCCGAGGGCGGAAAGATTATCGTGCGCACCGACGGCGATGCCGCCGAGTCGCGCCTGCCGCTCACCCTCGGAAATACCGTCGTGTCGGGATTCTCCAAGCAGCCCGGCGAAGGGGCCACCGGCGGCGAGCTCATCACCGTCTTCGGCACCGACCTCGAGTTCATCAATAGCGTGGAGCTGCTCGATGCCGACTCCGTGCCGCAAATCATCGACCATAAGGACTTCTACCGCAAGGGCACCAGCAACCTCATCTTCCGCGTGCCGCTGAAGAACATCTACAAAGGCACCTTCACCGGCCACCTCCACACCTACGACGGAAAGACCTTCGACCTGCCCGAGCTGGCCTACGAGCCCGCCGCCGACGAGGGACACATGGAGATTGTGAAGACCACCATCTGGAAGAACGACGGCTCGCTGGGCGACATCAACTGGAGCAGCGACTACCGCTTCGCTCCCGAGAGCAATTCCACCGGCGAGGAGTGCTACACCGTGCCTCAGGACGTGTGGGAGAAGATGAAGGCCGAAACCTTCTATGTCACCATCAAGGGTGCCAGCCCGCAGATTCGCGTCACCTCCGGCTGGTGGACAACCACCTGGACGGGCAACGACATCACCCCCGGCGATGAACGGCTCACCGACAACGGCGACGGAACGTTCACCCTCGAGGTCAACCTTGCCGGCGACCCGCTGCTCGAACTGCTCGACGCCCAGCACCTGCTCTTCACCGGAAGCGGATACTCCGTGCAGGAGCTCTACTTCGCCGAAGAGGTGTGGGTTGACGGACCGGGAATGCAGGAAGTGAAAGTCCCCGTATGGAAGAACGACGGCTCGCTGGGCGACATCAACTGGAGCAGCGAATACCGCTTTGCTCCCGAGAGCAATTCCACCGGCGAGGAGTGCTACACCGTGCCCATGGACGTGTGGGAGAAGCTGAAGACCGAAACCTTCTACGTCACCATCAAGGGCGCCAGCCCGCAGATTCGCGTCACCTCAGGATGGTGGACAACCACCTGGACGGGCAACGACATCACCCCCGGCGATGAACGCCTGACCGACAACGGCGACGGAACGTTCACCCTCAAGGTCAACCTTGCCGGCGACCCGCTGCTCGAACTGCTCGACGCTCAGCACCTGCTCTTCACCGGTAGCGGATACTCCGTGCAGGAAATCTACTTCGTGGAATATGTGGCAGGAGGAAGCGCCAAGGAAGTGGTGTTCTGGACCAACGACGGCTCAATGCCCCAAGTCAACTGGGACGGCTTATACCGCTTCTCTTCCGAGAGCAGCGCCACCGGCGAGGAGTGCTGCGCCATTCCCCAGGACATCTGGGACAACATCATCATGAAGGGCACCTTCTACCTCACCGCCACCGGCAGCAACTGGGTGCAGATGCGCATCACCACCGGCTGGTGGACAACCACCTGGACGGGCGCAGACATCACCACCGGCGACGAGCGAATTGTTGACAACGGCGACGGAACCTTCACCATCGAGGTCAACTTCTCGGGCGACCCCATCCTCGACTACCTCGATGCCCAGCACCTGCTCTTCACAGGAAGCGGCTACACACCCCAAAAGCTCTTCTATAAAGAGTAAGCGCCGCGGGCACCGCCCGCCATCCATAATACTGCCGGCCACGCAGGGCATCAGCACCCCTGCGCGGCCGGCAGTTTTTTTCGGCCCAACAGGAGCCGACACTTCCAAACGTCGGAAAAAGAAGACTCAACGTGACAACTAAACACAACCCACAAAAAACAACCTTACCCCAGTTCGGGATAAGCAGTCTTTCAAAACAGCAAAAGTTGCTTGTTGTCCTCGATATAAAAGCCGTCAAGTGCTCTGGGTTTGTTATCGAAGAAGCAATACGCAGCCAGCGCCGCGACCATGTTCATGATGAAGTTGTTGACCGGCCTGTGCCTTGAATGCACGAGCTGCGCTGTGTTTTTGAGCATGTCGTTGATGGTCTCGATGATACTGTGTATCAACGAGCAACGGGTCGGACTGCCAGTCCGACCCGTTGTCTGTAAGAGTGCGATGGATCCTATTTCACCATCACCTTGCGCGTCTTGCCGCTCCGGTCTCTGACGATGAGGAGACCCCGCTGCGACGACGTCACCCGATGGCCGCTGAGGTCGAAGTACTCCTTGTAGTCGTCCGCTGCGGCGGTGTCGATGGCGGTGGGCACGGCGTTCTCATCAATCGGCAAGATGGTGCCGAAGCCTTTCCACGGTATCGTATCCTCATAGTCCTCGAGGGCAGAGGCGGGCACGTAGAGCGTGGCGATGGTCAGGTCGATGCCTTCAAATATGGTGCTGTGGGCCGTGGGGATGTCCGCAGCATAGCAGGTGAATGTGGTCAGGCCGCTGCAGTTATAGAAAGCACACTCGCCGATGTAGGTCACGCTGTTGGGGATGGTGACGGAGGTCAGGCCACTGCAATTTTCGAAAGCATAAATGCCGATGGAGGTCACGCTGTTGGGGATGGTGACGGAGGTCAGGCCGCTGCAATAAGAGAAAGCATAATAGCCGATGGAGGTCACGCTGTTGGGGATGGTGACGGAGGTCAGTCCGCTGCAGTCAGAGAAAGCACAATCGCCGATGGAGGTCACGCTGTTGGGGATGGTCGTGTTTTTGCAACCACAAATGAGTGTGTTTGTTGAGGATTCTATGATGGCATTGCAGTTGTTCCTTGAGTCATACTTCGTGTTACCACTTTCCACTTCGATGGAGGTCAGGCCGCTGCAACCAGAGAAAGCAGCATAGCCGATGGAGGTCATGCTGTTAGGGATGGTGACGGAGGTCAGGCCGCTGCAACCATAGAAAGCATAATCGCCGATGGAGGTCACGCTGTTGGGGATGGTGACGGAGGTCAGGCCGCTGCAACCAGAGAAAGCATAACCTCCGATGGAGGTCACGCTGTTGGGGATGGTGACGGATGTCAGGCCGCTGCAATTTTCGAAAGTCCTTTCGCCGATGGAGGTCACGCTGTTGGGGATGGTGACGGAGGTCAGGCCGCTGCAATAATAGAAAGCACCTTCGCCGATGGAGGTCACGCTGTTGGGGATGGTGACGGAGGTCAGACCGCTGCAGTCAGAGAAAGCCCA
>JAFVHN010000064.1 GCA_017474515.1 Prevotella sp.
CACTCTTCACTCTTCACTCTTCACTCTTATGAAAAAGTTCTTGGTTTTATTGCTTCTGCCGCTGTCTGTGCTGTCGGCATGGGCGCAGGGCACTAAAAAGGAGTTCACCGTCAACGGCGTCAGCTTCAAGATGGTGAAGGTTTCCGGCGGTACGTTCCAGATGGGTGCCACGTCCGAGCAGGGGAGCGATGCGTACGACTATGAGAAACCCGTCCACAACGTCACCCTTTCCGATTACTGGATGGGCGAGACGGAAGTGACGCAGGCCCTGTGGTTTGCGGTGATGGGAAAGAAACCCACATCCGATGGGAACCCGTGGGAGAGTTCCTTCGGTTTGGGTGATAATTACCCTGCCTACAATGTCAGTTGGGACGACTGCCAGGAGTTTATCACCAAACTCAACCTTCTGACGGGTCAGACGTTTCGCCTGCCCACGGAGGCGGAGTGGGAACTTGCGGCCCGTGGCGGCACCGGCAGCCAAGGCTACAAGTATGCAGGCAGCAACACGATTGACGACGTGGCTTGGTATTTGGACAACATCCCCTCGCAGGAATGGTTCACGGCCGGTTGTGGCACACAGCCTGTAGCTACGAAGTCCCCGAATGAGCTTGGCCTTTACGACATGAGCGGTAACCTTTGGGAGTGGTGTCTGGACTGGTACAGTTCATCTTATTACAGTTCTTCAGTCCAGACGAACCCCACCGGCCCGTCATCGGGCTCTCACCGTGTGCTTCGCGGTGGCAGCTGGTACAACAGCGCGAGGTTCTGCCGCGTTTCCTATCGGGACAACAACTACCCGTCGAACCGCCGCGACAGCGACGGGCTGCGGCTTGCCCTTTAGTTCTTCTTTGTAAATAAGTTACAAAAGATACTTTTATTCTTCTCAATTGACATTTGTTTCCCCTTTTTCAGAAAATAAAGATATCAGGTAAGAAAGACAACAGCCATATTGCAGCTTCCCGCCGCAATATGGCTGTTGTCTTTTTCAGAATGTCACACTGCTTATGCCTCGATGGCATAAAGCACGGTGCTCAGGTAGCGCTCGCCGGTGTCGGGCAAGAGCACGACCACCCTTTTCCCGCTATTTTCTGGCCGGCGGGCAATCTCTGCGGCGGCAAAAAGGGCTGCACCTGCCGAAATGCCTACGAGCAGGCCTTCCTGTTGCGCAATTTCGCGCCCGGTGAGAATGGCGTCGTCGTTCTCAACGTCGAACACCTCGTCGATGACGGAGGCGTCATACGTCTTGGGAACAAATCCCGCGCCGATGCCCTGAATCTTGTGAGGCCCGCTCTGTCCACCGTTGAGCACCGGCGACGATTTCGGCTCCACGGCCACCACTTTCACACCGGGGTTCTGCTCTTTCAGGTATTTTCCCACGCCCGACACGGTGCCTCCTGTGCCCACTCCTGCAACGAAGATGTCAACCTGCCCGTCGGTCTGCTCCCAGATTTCGGGACCCGTGGTGGCATAGTGCTTGGCGGGATTCGACGCATTTTCAAATTGCTGAAGGATGATGCTGCCCGGCGTATTGTCGCGAAGGGCCTCGGCGGCACGAATGGCACCCGCCATGCCCTCCTTGCCGGGAGTGAGCAGCACCTCGGCGCCGTAGGCTTTCACCAGTTTTCTACGTTCAATGCTCATCGTGTCGGGCATGGTGAGAATGAGTTTATATCCTTTCACTGCCGACACCAGTGCCAGACCCACGCCGGTGTTGCCGCTGGTGGGCTCAATGATGGTGGCGCCGGGCTTCAGCAGGCCGCGCTCCTCGGCATCCTCAATCATGGCCAGGGCAATACGGTCCTTCACGCTGCCGCCCGGGTTGAAATACTCTACTTTGGCCACAACGGGCGTGCTGATGCCCTTGGCCTCAGAAAACTTATTAAGCTCTAATAACGGGGTGTTGCCGATAAGTTCGGTCAACTGTTTGGCAATCTTTGACATAACTATACTTTTTTATTTGTTTATTATTCTTCTACAATCGGGTAGAGTTCGATGAACTCACCCTGGTGGTTTTGTCCGTCGTTGATGAGTTCGGCCATCTTACGGCCCACGGTGTCGATGTCGTGGAAGCCGGGCAGGCTCATGTTTCCGTTCAGGTCGGTCGTGGTGGGGCCGGGGTGTACGGAGAAAGTCTCCAGTGTCGTGCCGTCTTGCCGGAACTCGGTGGCCATCACGCCCGTCATGGCGTTTTGCGCCGCCTTGCTGGCCACGTAAGCCAGCGGGTGCCAGTAGGGACTGATTTCCGAGGGCACGGTAACGTTTACTATCCTTCCGTGGTTTTTCTCCAACAGGGGCAGCAGGGCCTTGGTGAGGGCAAAGGTGCCGATGAAGTTCACCTCCAGCGTTTCCCTGATGACGTTGATGTCGGTGTGCCGGCTATCAACGCCCATGTCGCCGGGAATGCCGGCATTGTTCACCAGCAACGAGAGCCCGGGGAAGCGCTCGCCCACCTCACGGGCGGCCTGTGCCAGTCCGTCGAGGTCTTTCAGTTCGATGTTCACCCACCCCGCCACGTCGATGCCCAGGGCCTTGAGCTCGCTAATGGCCTTTTCAGCCCGTTGCCGGTTGCGTGCGCCGATGACCACCTGCCACCCGCTCAGTCCCAGGTGCTTGGCCACGCCGTAGCCGATGCCCTTGTTGGCTCCTGTCACGAGCACTGTCTTCCTCGTTTCCATTCTATTTCTGCATTATTGAATTTTTCACTTTTCCCTTTTCACTTTTCCCTTAGAAAGTGCAAAGGTATGAATAAGCGTTGAGAAAACAAAATTATATCTGGTCAAAAGCCTGCTTCAGGTCGTCAAGGATGTCGTCGATGTGCTCGGTGCCTATCGAGAGGCGGATGGTTGACTGGGTGATGTGCTGTTCGGCCAGTTCCTCGGGCGACAATTGCGAGTGGGTGGTGGTGGCGGGATGGATGACCAGGCTCTTCACGTCGGCAACGTTGGCCAGGAGTGAGAAAATCTGTAGCGAGTCGATGAATTTCCAGGCCTCCTCCTGTCCGCCTTTTATCTCGAAGGTGAAGATGGAGCCACCGCCGTTGGGGAAATATTTCTTGTAGAGCTGGTGGTCGCGATGGTTCTCAAGGGCCGGATGGTGTACCTGTGCCACCTTGGGATGGTCTTTCAGGAAATCGACCACGCGCAGCGCGTTCTCAACATGCCGTTCCACGCGCAGGCTCAGCGTTTCCACGCCCTGTAGCAGGATGAAGGCGTTGAAGGGCGAGATGGCGGCCCCGGTGTCGCGCAGCAGCACGGCACGGATGCGGGTGACGAAGGCCGCGGCACCCACCGCCTCGGCAAACACGATGCCGTGGTACGAGGGGTCGGGCTTGGCCAGCGTGGGGAACTTGTCGGGCTGGGCCGTCCAGTCGAACCGTCCGCCGTCCACGATGATGCCGCCCATGGAGGTGCCGTGGCCGCCGAGGAACTTGGTGGCCGAGTGTACCACGATGTCGGCGCCGTGCTCCAGCGGGCGGATGAGGTAGGGCGTGCCGAAGGTGTTGTCAACAATGAACGGAATGCCGTGGCGGTGGGCAACGGCGGCCACGCCCTCCAGGTCGAGCACGTCGCTATTGGGGTTGCCGAAGGTCTCGGCATACACCACCTTCGTGTTGGGCTGAATGGCGGCCTCCAGGGCCTCCAGGTCGTTCACGTTCACAATGGTGTTCGTAACGCCCCGCGTGGCCAACGTGTGCGTAATGAGGTTGTAGGAACCGCCGTAGAGGTTGTCGGCAGCCACGATATGGTCGCCGGCCAGCACAATGTTCTGAAGGGCGTAGGTGATGGCGGCGGCACCGCTGCCCACGGCCAGTCCGGCCACGCCGCCCTCAAGGGCCGCCACGCGGTCCTCGAGCACGCCCTGCGTGGGATTGGTGAGGCGGCCGTAGATATTGCCGGCATCGCGAAGGCCGAAACGGTCGGCGGCATGCTGGCTGTTGTGGAACACATAGCTCGTGGTCTGGTAGATGGGCACCGCGCGCGCATCGGTGACGGGGTCGGCCTGTTCCTGGCCTACATGAAGCTGAAGGGTCTCGAAGTGTAAGTTCTGTTTACTCATAATGCTTTGTTTTTTTATTGTTATTATTCTTATTCTTTTTGGACGGTTTGTGGAGTTCCGGACGGCGATGCGACCATTCTCCACTATTTGTTTTTCCGCTGCAAAGTTACTATAATTAGGAATTATCTTCCAAATTTCTTGTCTATTTTGGAAAATATTCCTAAATTTGCAGCCTATAAAGAATAAAAATCCAAACGAGGCTTGTAAACGGCCCCTTCATAGAAAATTTTTCTGAGACCATGGCAGAACTTTTAGATGACACTGATTTGCTGATATTGAAAACCCTTCAGCGCAACGCCAAACTGACCACCAAGGAGCTGGCCGACGTCGTTCACCTCACCCCCACGCCCGTCTTCGAGCGCCTGAAACGCCTGGAGCAGCGCGGGTTCATCAAGAAATACGTGGCCGTGCTCGACCCCGAAAAGCTCGGCCTGGGCCTGCTCGTCTTCTGCAAGGTGAAGCTCAAGCAAATCAACCACGAGATTGCCGACGCCTTCACCCGCCGCATCATGCGCATTCCCGAGGTGACGGAGTGCTACAACACCAGCGGCGCCTACGACTATCTATTAAAGGTTCGCGCACGCGACATGAAGCAATACCAGGAGTTCGTGCTCTCAAAGCTCGGCGACATCGATAGCGTGGGCTCCATCGAGAGCACCTTCGTCATGAACGAGGTGAAGCAGAACTACGGCATCAACATCCTCTGACGCCGCCCACTGCAAAACACCCCCTCGCAAACCCTTTTCACATGGATAGCGCCCCGGGTAGTTTTTGATGAAAAATCTTGACAAAACCGGGCGTTTTTCCGCCGGTTCTGTAAACCACTGAATTTCAGCGGTTTGCAAATCGTCCTGAGTTTGACCGCAAATTTCTCCTCTCAATCTTCAAGATTTCCCCTCTCAATCTTCAAGATCTCTCCCTGAAATTTGCGGTCAAGTTCCCTTGGCCGCCCAATTTTTGGTAAAAAATATTGACATCTGGCGGGCTAGAATTTCTAGAGAATCTAGAGAATCTAGAATATCTAGAAAATCTAGAAAATCTAGAGAATCTAGAATATCTAGAGAATCTAGAATATCTAGAGAATCTAGAATATCTAGAGAATCTAGAACATCTAGAGCTTCTAGAACATCTAGAGCTTCTAGAGCATCAGAAAAAGCCCCAAAAATCCACCCCCCGCCGCCCCGTAATTGCCACAATAATAGCGAGAAACCGCCGATGGCTTAAAGTAAAGCAAAAGAACTTTTTGAAAACTGCATTTTTATAAAGTTTTCCAAAACAAAAAGCTAAATATCATAATATCAGCGGTTTGACAAAATTTAACACGAGAAAAGTTTCCCAAAACGTACAACTTACACCTATTTGTCGTATCTTTGCAGGGACGTTTCAGGAAGCGTTTTTGTAGTAGAAAGAAAACATACACCCAAAATTCAGTCAGTCAAGATGATACAGACAGTTGTGAAGCGCGACGGACGCATCGTGGGCTTCAACGAACAAAAAATCAAGGCCGCCATCCGCAAGGCCATGCTCCACACCGAGCAGGGCGACGATGAGGGCCTCATACAACAAATCACAGACAACATCAGTGTGAACGGCAACCCCCAGATGACCGTCGAGGCCATCCAGGATGCCGTGGAAATGGAGCTCATGAAGAGCGCCCGCAAGGATGTGGCTCAGAAATACATCGCCTACCGCAACCAGCGCTCCATAGCACGCAAGGCCAAGACGCGCGAGCTGTTCCTCGAAATCATCAACATCAAGAACAACGACGTGACGCGCGAGAACGCCAACATGAACGCCGACACACCCGCCGGCATGATGATGAAGTTCTCGAGCGAGAGCACAAAGCCCTTCGTCGATGACTACCTGCTGGCCGACGAGGTGCGCGAGGCCGTGGAGAAAAACTACCTGCACATCCACGACAAGGACTACTACCCCACAAAGTCGCTCACCTGCGTGCAGCACCCCCTCGACAACATCCTCAACCACGGCTTCTATGCCGGCCACGGCTCCAGCCGCCCCGCCAAGCGCATTGAGACGGCCTCGATGCTGGCATGTATCAGCATGGAGACGGCGCAAAACGAGATGCACGGCGGACAGGCCATCCCGGCCTTCGACTTCTACCTGGCACCCTACGTGCGCGCGTCGTTCATTGAAGAGATGAAAACGCTGGAGCAGTTCACCGGAAAGAAGCTCGACCACCTGTACAACATCGTGCTGAAGGACTATGAGGTGAAGCCCCTCGACAACCTGCAGGGCGAGGAGCGCCTCATCCAGCATGCCGTCAACAAGACCGTGGGGCGCGTGCACCAGGCCATGGAAGCCTTCATTCACAACATGAACACCATCCACTCCAGAGGCGGCAACCAGGTGGTGTTCTCAAGCATCAACTACGGCACCGACACCTCGGCAGAGGGGCGATGCATCATGCGCGAGCTGCTCATCTCTACCTACGAGGGCGTGGGAAACGGCGAAACGGCCATCTTCCCCATACAGATATGGAAGAAAAAGCGGGGCGTGAACTATTTGCCTGAAGACCCCAACTACGACCTCTACGAGCTGGCATGCAAGGTGACGGCACGAAGGTTCTTCCCCAATTTCCTCAACCTCGACGCCTCGTATAACCAGGACGAGGCGTGGCGGCCCGACGACCCCAAGCGCTATATGCACGAAGTGGCAACCATGGGGTGCCGCACCCGCGTTTTCGAGAACCGCTTCGGGCCGAAGACGTCGATAGGAAGGGGAAACCTGTCGTTCACCACCATCAACATTGTGCGACTGGCCATTGAGTGCATGGGCATCGAGGACCGCGAGCAGCGCATCAACGCATTCTTTGCCAAGCTGGACGGCATGCTCGACATTGCCGCAAAGCAACTCGACGACCGCTTCAACTTCCAGAAAACGGCCTACGCCAAGCAGTTCCCCCTGCTCATGAACAGCCTGTGGATTGGGTGCGAACAACTCAAGCCCACCGACACCGTGGAGAAGGTCATCAACCAGGGAACACTGGGCATTGGCTTCATTGGCCTGGCAGAATGTCTGGTGGCACTCATCGGAAAGCACCACGGCGAAAGCCAGGAGGCACAGGAACTGGGCCTGCGCATCGTGGAATACATGCGCACCAGGGTGAACGAGTTTTCGGAGAAACTCCACCACAACTACTCGGTGCTGGCCACGCCCGCCGAGGGACTGAGCGGCAAGTTCACCAAAAGGGACCGCAAGGACTTCGGCATCATTCCCGGCGTCACCGACCGCGACTACTACACCAACTCGAACCACGTGCCGGTATATTATAAATGTACGGCCCGCCACAAGGCGGAGGTGGAAGCCCCCTATCACGAGAAGACGCGCGGCGGACACATCTTCTATGTGGAGATTGACGGCGACGCCACCCACAATCCCGCCGTGGTGATGAACATCGTGGACATGATGGACCGCTACGACATGGGCTACGGCAGCGTGAACCACAACCGCAACCGTTGCATGGATTGCGGATATGAGAACGCCGACCCGCAGATGACCGTGTGCCCCAAGTGCGGAAGCCACAACATCGACCGACTGCAGCGCATCACCGGATACCTGGTGGGAACCACCGACCGCTGGAACCACGGCAAGTTGTGCGAGCTCAACGACCGCGTGACACATGTGGACAGCGGCAACCAGCTTTCACTCTTCGACCGATTGTAAACCAATATCCCTTAAGCCCCAATGCTCAGCATCATCGACATCATAGAAGACACCATGGTTGACGGCCCCGGCCTGCGCACATCGGTTTATTGTGCCGGATGCCCCAATGCGTGCCCGGGTTGCCACAACCCCCAGACATGGGACATCAACGCCGGACACGAAATGTCAACCCAGGAAATCATGGACATCATCATGGCCGACCCCTTCGCAAACGTCACCTTCAGCGGAGGCGACCCCATGTACCAGGCCGAGGGATTCACCGAACTGGCACGCGAGATACGGCGGCAATCGGACAAAACCATCTGGTGCTTCACGGGATATACCTTCGAGACCCTGGTGCGCATGCCGCGGCAACGCGCATTGCTCGAGGAAATCGACGTCCTCGTGGACGGACGCTATGAGCAATCGCTTCGCGACAACGACCTTTGCTTCCGCGGCAGCAGCAACCAGCGACTCATCGACGTGAAGAAGTCGCTCGAGGCAGGCACCGCCGTGCTTTACGACTACCGGCCCATGGCCTGGCAGTCAACCATTAACTGAACCATCAACACCTTCAAATTGTTTCATTAATACCTGAGGAGGGGCGCGAAGTGTCGCGCCCCGTTTTTTTTGCCTTTCAACGAAGCCATCGACACCTCTTCGTTTTTTTGCCTTTCAACGAAGACCCCTCTTCCGCCCCTTTTTCCATTGCTTTCTCGAAGGTTTTAACGATTTTTTATAAACAAAAACCCGCCCGTGAACAAATATTGCACAAAAGCCCCCTAATTTTGCAGCATCAAAGAGAAAAAGCCAAGGAAAAGCCTAGGAAAACCTAGGACCTCCTAGGACCTCCTAGGAAAACCTAGGAAAACCTAGAACCACCTAAAATAAAAACCGAAAAAAAATAAAACAATGGAAAAACAATTGATACTCCCCGCCCCCTGGATGGCAGCCGTGGTCGCCAAGGCCGCCGAGTTGACGAACAAGCCGCTGAAAATGCTGGCCAATTACTACTCGCAGGTGCTGGAGCGCCCCG
Organism: Prevotella sp.; assembly: GCA_017474515.1. Classification (GTDB taxonomy): domain Bacteria; phylum Bacteroidota; class Bacteroidia; order Bacteroidales; family Bacteroidaceae; genus Prevotella. The sequence continues at coordinate 8,756 of JAFVHN010000064.1, forward strand.
TGGACGGCCGCGAGACGCGCCTGCTCCTGGAGGCACAGGCAGCCTTCTTCCTCGCCATCATGCCCGTCGGCTATCACCTCGCACTGCGCACGGCATGCCTGGCGTGGGCAGTGTGGGCCGTGGTGAAATGCCGCAGAAGGCTGTGCCAACAACCGACGGACTAAAAAGCCGACACCGACCTTTTGGTTAATGCTTGTTATTTTTTCCGGCGGATATTTTGGCATTTAGCAGAAAAGCACTACTTTTGCCAAATGGACGTTCACCCAACATCGGACATCCACCTCTCAACCGTTATTGAAGAATGATTTTTAACCAGAAGCTCCGTTTCACCTTCGGGCATATCGTGGCCTTCCTGTCGCTGATCTTCGTGAGCTACGTGTCGTTCATGGGCATCACCTACTGGACCGACGGCAATTTCCTGCTCTCGGGCATCGCCACCGCCGCCATCCTTCTGCTTCTGCTGCTCCTTCTGCTCACCGCCCAGCACCTGAAGGGTGCCAGCCGCCGGTTCCGGCGCAGCCTGCGCGGAGAGCGCCTGTCGCTCCTGCTACTGGTGCTGGCCATGATGGGGACGTTTGTGCCCTACGCACATTTCTGGACCGTGCTGGCACAGAAGCCACGCATTGAGCAGCTGTTCACCGATGCCATAGGCTCCTCGCGCCGACTATTCTCCGACTATACCGCCTATGCCGACGCGCGCATTGCCAGCCACAACCAGTTTCTCGACGAGGTGCGCACATGGCAGGAAATGTCGCCAAAGCGGTTTGCAAGATGCGGATTCGTGGCCGGACGCGACTCCATGCAGCAAATCAACATGGAGCGTGCCTTGCAACTGCAACTGCTCTCGTCGGACTTCACCCGCCTGAACACCAGTGCCACGCGCTGGCTCGCCGACGCCTCGCAGGGCATCAGCACATGGAACGTGTTCATGCTGGGGAACATGCGCGAGGTGCAGCAGGCCATTGGCTCATGGCACGCCACGTTGGAAAACATCTCGCGCGTCAGGCTCACCACCGAGCGCGTGGCGGCCACGGCCAAGCCCTTCGACAGCAACCACCACGGACTGAAGGAGCGCATGGCCATGCTCGACCAGATACGCGCCATCTACACCACCTACAAGTTCCCCCGGCCGGTGGCCTTCCTTACCGCCCTGTTCTGTTTCCTTTGCATGTTCTTCCCCTATTACCTGCAAGAGCGAAACACCAAGAGCACCCTGAGCGTTTTCTCAAAAAACCGCGACGAGGCATCGCTACAAGGCTGGAAAAGCACACGCGGCGAGGGAGAGCCCGAAGGCGGCTTCACCCTGTAACCATCTCTCACTCAAACCTTTCACGATGCACGACGCTCTAAAATCCTGTTACACCCCCGGAATCATCGAGGCCGGATGCGACGAAGCCGGACGAGGTTGTCTGGCCGGAAGCGTATATGCCGCCGCCGTCATCCTGCCGCCCGACTACAGGAATGACGACCTGAACGACTCGAAACAACTCACCGACCGCCGGCGCCACCAACTGCGCGAGGTCATAGAGCGCGACGCCGTGGCTTGGGCCGTGGGAATAGTGACGCCCGAGGAAATCGACCGCATCAACATCCTCCACGCATCCTTCCTCGCCATGCACAGAGCACTCGACCAACTGGCCACCAGGCCCGAGGCCATCATCGTGGACGGCAACCATTTCGACCCTTACACCGACTCCGTGAGCCAACACGCGGTGCCGCATACCTGCATCGTGAAAGGCGATGCGAAATACCTGTCCATCGCCGCCGCCAGCATATTGGCCAAGACGTGGCGCGACGACTACATGGACGAGCTGGCACAACGCTTTCCGCAATATGACTGGCAACACAACAAAGGCTATCCCACCCGCAGACACCGCGAGGCCATCAGGCAATACGGCATCACGCCCTTCCACCGCAAGTCGTACAACCTGCTGGGCAACACGGAACTTGAAATACCTTTTGAATAACAATCTGCACAAAGGCCGACAACCATTACATCGTTTCAAATAATGCGCAACGACAAACTGGAACGCGAGCTTGAAATGCTGTTGCTGCTCACCGGCAACCACCGCGTGGACATCGACCAGGCATGCACACGGCTGGGCATCTCAAGGCGAAGCTTCTACTACTACCTGGAGTTTTTCCGCGACTATGGCTTCAACGTGGAGCGCAACGCGCCGGGGGTGTTCACCATAGGCCGCGAGTCGCCATTCTTCCGAAGGCTCATCGACCGCGTGTCGCTCACCGAGGCCGAGGTTATCGTCATGCAAAGGTTGCTCAGCCGCGTGGCCGAGAAAAACGCTGTGGTGGAAGGACTCAGGGAAAAACTACGCGGATACTACGATTTCAGCATCCTCGACGAAGAACAGGACGGCACCGGCAGCTCGCTCATCGTGGACCAGCTGCACGACGCCATCAAATACAAGAAAATGGCCGTGCTGAGAAGCTATTCGTCACCACACGGGCAGACCAGCCGCGACCGGCTGGTGGAGCCGTTCATGCTGATGAACGGCAACCAGGAGGTGAGGTGCTACGAACCGGCATCGGCCATGAACAAAACTTTCAAGATTGCACGCATCGGAACGGTGGACCTGCTTTCCGACAACTGGATGAATGAGCACAAACACCGGCGGATGTTCACCGACATCTTCATGTTCAGCGGAGAAACCACCTACACCGTGACACTAACGATGGGGAGACTGGCATACAACCTCATGGTGGAAGAGCTGCCACGTTCGGCACCCTTCATCACGGCACTCGACGACGGGCGGTGGCACCTCGCCATGCCCGTGTGCAACTATGCCGGCATCGGCCGCTTCGTGCTCGGACTGATGGAGGACATCACCGTGGAGGGCGACAACGGCTTCATCGCCTATCTGCAACAACGCATACAGGCCATGGACAGACTTTTGAATAATGATGAAGGAGTTTAGGAGTTTGGGAGTGTAGGAGTTTAGACAATAGTGGGGGCGTTGGAATTATATTTTCCGAAAACTCTTAACTTATTTGGAGCAACTTGCAAAAAACGTATTATTACTATCGTCTAAACTCCTTAAACTCCTAAACTCCTTAAACTCCTTAAACTCCTAAACTCCTTAAACTCCTAAACTCCTTAAACTCCTAAACTCCTAAACTCCTAAACTCCTAAACTCCTAAACTCCTTAAACTCCTATAGAATTCACTTCAGATGCTTCAGAATCCAGTCGAGGTGTCCGCGTTCGGTATCCTCGCTGGTCCAGTGCTCGTTGATGGGCGTGATGAGGGCCTCCTTGGGACCGCTGAGCGTGTTCCACACGGCATAGCTCGTGGTGGGCGGGCACACGTCGTCGTTGTAGCCCCAGGTCATATAAACGGGACACTTCACGCGGCGGGCAAAGCACACAACGTCGTAGTAGGCCATGGTCTGCACCTTTTCGGGCGTGAGCATGCCGGGCGTCCTCACAAAATGGGGATAGCCGCCCGTCTGTCCTTTCACGCTGTAGGCACCCATGTCGCTCAAGGCCGGATGGTTGGCCACGCAAAGGGTGACGCGGTCGTCAAGGCCGGCCGTCACGATGGCCAGTGCGCCACCCTGGGAGCCGCCCTGCACGACGACATTCCTGCCGTCCCATTCGGGCAACGAGGTGAGCAGGTCGAGGCACCGGCTCATGCCAAGGTACACGCGCCGCATGTAGTAGTTATCGCGGTTGTCGAGGCCGTTCTCAAGGTAGCCGTTGCCACGGCCGTTGAGGGCATTGCTGATTTCGGAGAACTGCTCCGTCGTCATGCGCGGGTCAAGGCCGTGAATCTCCATCTCAAGGCGTATGCACCCGGCCTCGGCATAGTATTTATGGCGCAACGGCTCTTTGATGGTCTTTACGCCGGCACCCGGCGGGCACAGCACCACGGGGCAGCTGCCCGGGGCGGCACCTTTGGGGATGAACAGATAGCCGTACATGCACTGCCCGCTTTTGTTCAATTGCAAGCGCACCAGCGAGCAGTCTATTTTATCGGTGCAATATTCGGGAGCCGGTTCCACCGAATACTGAAGGCCATAGGCGCGGCTTTCGTCGAGCGCCTTTTTCCAAAACTGGTCGAAGTCGGCGGGCTGGCGCGTCCAGGCCTGTATCTTATCAACCGAGAAGCCGACCTTCACATGGTGGCGGTATTCGCGGCCATCAACGGTGATACGTAGGCGGAGGTCGCGGAAACCGGGGGTGCGCCGCGTGCCCATGTCGATGGTGGCGCGACCGTTTTTCAGCACCACACGGCCCGAATGGTCGTCTGCAAGCATATCGTCGCCGATGCCATATTCCACGGCGCCGTCGCGCGGAATGCCGTATTTCAGGAATGTCACTTCCACACGGGCCCGCTCACCCGTTTCATAGAGCCAGTCGGCATGATCGGGAACGGTCAGCCACAGGTAGTCGGAACGGTAGGGGTAATTCTCAGCAAGGGCCGGCACAACGGCACAGGCCAGCCACACGAGCATTGTAAGCAGTCTTTTCATTGTTCTTCTTTTTTGTTTTGCCAAAAGTTTTGGCCACATTATAATGTTTCCTATTGTTAAGACGGAAACAGCATCGCCGTGTACTCTGTGTTTATCCATCCTGGCTTTGCTTTCGTCCGCCATCTATGGTAACTTTGCACTCCGAAAGCAACGTTGCAAGAGAGTGTTATCGGGCCGCCGGCAGGCCGCCCAAGTATGAACCTTAATAAAATGAAACATGAAACGCATTGACTGGAAACTGCTTCTGAAAGTTCTTGTGGCCATCCTCACCGCCCTGCTCGGCGTGCTGGGTGGCGCCAGCTGCGCCGGACTTCTTTAGTCGCGGCACAATCTCTCACGGCGACTTGCATACGGGTCGCCGTTTTATTTGTTGGCGGTTTACCCGGTTTATCCGGAAAATCCAGGCTATCGGAACATCCTGCGCATTCATTAAATGTAACAAAAACTTTTCCGTTTTTATCATTCATGCTTTTTCCCTCCGGCCCACACCCAATCATCAACAGCGGTTCCCCAGCTTGCACTTTTATTCTTTATTCAGCCATTTCAAGCTAAACGCAATGCAAAAACCGTCCGATACACCCATGAATTAACTATTGTTAGTACAGTTTAACTGCCGTTTTGTTAACTTTTGTAATAACGTGAAAAATGTGAATAAGGTTTTCCTTGACAAACATAAAAATAATCACTATTTTTGCATCGGAAATCATTATTATCTTAAACAAGTAATCAAATCATGAAAAAATTCTTATACTTATTATTTCTTGGATGTCTTGCGTTTTTAAACCAATGCGTCCGGCTCTTTGCCCCCTCCGGGCACCATCATCCCGCTCCAGGTAAACTGCATACAATACCGGTCGTGTAAAGTTTATGATTGTCCCTGCATGTACAGACAATATTTAAAAAAAGAAGGATATGAAGAAATATTTTATCTTATTCGTATGCACAATGGCGATGGTGTCATGTCACTCCGATGATGACGACATCGTCTCTCCTGCCCCCGACCCTTTATACATTTTGCAACTCCATACGCTTGAAGGAACAATAGGCACCATGAATGTCCATATAGACTTGAAAAACGACTTTTCAGCCACCAGCAAAGCCTACGCCTTCTTCTCCGACGGCGAGGCTGCGGATAAAGGCCATGTCGGTATGCACTGGGACATTGTATTGTCGGATAATCCCAAGACAACGTTCTCACTGCACTTAGGACAGCCCGAGAAAGGCACGACAGCCCTTACCTCCGGCAAGACAACGTTCAATGCTGCCGACATGAACAAGGGCCTTGAGTTCATCACAAGCAGCTGCTCTGTCTCCATGAAGGATAAAAAGGGAAATGACACAACAGTTTATGCTCCTGACGAGGAACACCCCCTACTGTTGGACATCAAGAAACTGCAACTGTTTAAAGATGTTACAACAACGGAAGAGGGGATGTGGCAGAATGAGATTATTTCTTACAGGTACAAGGTTGAGGGAACTATTTCGGGAAGTATGGTCAACCAGGCTAAAGATGATGACGTTAAAAATGTGTCGTTGTCATTCCGTGTCCACATGGCACCGATGGAATAGTATGTACTTAACGCACTAATGATTAACAAGGCACCCGCAACTGTGCGGAAGATTTAGAAATTTACTCATCTGACGTTATGCCGCGCGGCCGGGTGCCTTTTTAGACCCTCTCGGCCAGCCCTCAACGCTAAGCGGCCCTTTTACCTTATATATTTATATGGGCGGCTACGTGTTCTGCGGGCAGATTAACTTGTAATCTTAATTCTTAACATCTAAAAAACAAAACTATTAGGAAATAGTTGCGTGTTGGACGGCTTTACATAATGTATAATGCCAAAATATCAACTTCTTTTTCTGCTGTAAAACTTTGCTGGTTGTTTCAAAACTGCCATCTTTGCAGCAAAAATGTTTCTAAACACCATTAAATTATGAAAAAGTTATTTTTGCCGCTTCTTTCACTCCTGTTGTTCTCGTGCCAGTCGAATGAATACGACGACGTGATAAACACCCGGCCCTACTACCCGACTACGG
>JAFVHN010000065.1 GCA_017474515.1 Prevotella sp.
GATGTAGTTCAGGAGTTACAGGAGTTCCGGAGTTCAGACAATACTTCCAGCCTCTGCAAACTGACGAAAAGGGAGTCTTCAGAACTATTGTCTGAACTCCTGTAACTCCTGAACTCCTGTAACTCCAAGAAGTTGAGCGAATGCGAAACTTGAAAACATTATTTATAAATCATCAGAAAACATCAACCATTTATGAAGAAAATCATCCTGAACTTCGTTTTGTTGCTTGTTGCCGTCACGGCCAACGCTCAGAACCCCTACCTGCCCTTGTGGGAGCATGTGCCCGACGGCGAACCGCGCGTGTTTGAAGACCCCGACAACCCCGGCCATTTCCGCGCCTACATCATCGGTAGCCACGACATCACCTACTCGGCCTATTGCGGCAACGACATCCGCATGTGGTCGGCACCCGTTGAGGACCTCAGCAACTGGCGCGACGAGGGCCCCATCTTCTCATGGTTCGTAGATGGCCAGTGGGACACCATGTTTGCCCCCGACCTCGTGGAAGTGGTTGACCGCCAGACAGGAAAGAAAACCTATTACCTCTACCCCCACTCGCGCGGATGGCGCCGCGTGGGCATGGTGTGCAAGGGCGACCGCCCCAACGGTCCGTTCACCCCCGTCAACCTCACTCCCGACGGCCGCCAGTGCGTGCCCGGCTCGCTCATCGACTTCGACCCGTCGGTGTTTGTAGAAACCATCACCAACAAGAAAGACCCCGACTACGCCCGCGGCTTCCGCGCCTACGTGTTCTGGGGCTTCCAGCACTCCACGGCCTGCGAGCTCGACCCCGAGACCATGTACTCCATGCGCCCCGGCACCGAGCTTCACGACTATTTCATTCCGGCCAGCAGCAGCTTCGGACAGGTGCGCGACCCCGAGGGAACCACCTATCCCGCCCTGTATAAAGGCCAGAACCCCGGCGACTTCAACTTCTTTGAGGCCAGCAGCATACGCAAGGTGGGCAACAAATACGTCATGGTGTTCTCGGGATACAGCGGACCCGACTACGGCCTGGGTTCCACCAACAGCGCCCTGCGCTACGCCTTCGGCGACAGCCCGCTGGGCCCGTGGCGCTCGGGCGGCGTGCTCGTCGATTCGCGCGGCGTGGTGCCCTCGGAAGACGGCTCCCACCTGGTGACCACCAACTTCGCCCACAACACCCACGGCTCACTTCAGGAAATCAACGGCCAGTGGTACGTGTTCTACCACCGCCCGCCGCGCGGCTTCGGCAATGCCCGCCAGGCCATGGTGGCACCGGTGAAGATTACGTGGGACAAGAAGAAAGTGGCCGACGGCGGCGTGGTCACCATCAAGGCCTACGACCCCTATTCCAAGGACAACACATGGACAGCCAAGGCCTCCGACGGCACCGAATATACCGGCGCCGAGGTGACCAGCGAGGGCTTCCAGATTTTCGGCCTGCCACCCTACAACTACTATTCGGCCGGCCTGGCCTGCTACGTGACCGGCAACGACTGGATGCAGGACAACCACGACGTGTGGAACAACGGCATGAACCTCTTCGGCATCACCAACAAGGGCGTGGTGGGATTCAAGTACTTCGGCTTTGGCGGACTGGCACAGAATGCCAAGGGCATCAACGCCTTCAGCGGCACCAATGCCGGCGACGGCACACGCCTCTGCGTGGACCTCACGCCGGGCGGCCACGGCGCCTTCCGCATCCATGTGATGCTTGACGGGCCTTATGACAACGCCACCTGGCAGGGCCGCGAAATCGGCGTCATCGACGTGCCGGCCAACGCTCCGCGCCAGCCCGCCATCTATGAGCTGGCCGTGCCGCAGGTGGAAGGGCTGAAGGGCAAGCACGCCATCTACCTGGTGGCCGAGGGTGCCGAGGTGGAGCAGCCCCAGCGGCCCAACCAGCCGTGGGCACGCAACGCACAGCCCCAGCGACCCGAAGGCCTGTTCGACCTGCACGGCATCGGCTTCGCAAAGGCCGGCGCCACATGGCAGCGACCCGTGGTGCCCACCGTCGCCATCACCGCCGACGGCAAAAACCTCACCGTTCCCACAACGCCCATCCGTTGCAGCAATGCCAACGGCCTCACCGACGCCATCCGCTACCAGATGTACGCACCGCTGAAAGCCGGCTCGGTCATCAAGGTCACGGCCTCCGACCCCGCCGTGAGGACAGAGGTCAGCCCCATCGTGGAGGGCCGCGCCACCGTGAAATGCACCTATAAGGGCAAGGAGAAAATCTACCTCATCAACTGATTTCCCCACCAGTTTCATCTTTAATTAAACCAACAGTTCCCCCTCTGCGGGCTTTTCGGACCGACGGCACTTACCCGAAGGTTCAAAAAGCCCGCAGATTTTTTTATTTCCCACATCACTCTCCAAGAGCCATCGCGGGGTGAAAACCATTGTCGGAAGACGAAAAGCATTTGTCAAGATTTTTCAACAAAATTTATACCCCCAAAAAGGTTTGACCGCAAATTTCGGGGAGAGATCTTGAAGATTGAGAGGAGAAAACTTCAAGATTTCTCCCCGAAATTTGCAGTCAAACTTTGGAGGATTTACAAACCGCTGAAATTCAGCGGTTTACAAAACCCAAGGAAAAACAGGCGATTTTGTCAAGATTTTTGACAGTTTTTCGTCACCTTTCTATCCACAAGATTGCGGGAGTTCATAGGTTGGCTTTGGAGGTTTTTTTACAAAGCTGACAAAGTTACTTGCACTCGGAAATGAAAAGAAAAACAAGTTTTCCTTTTGCATTTCTCTCGTTTATCCGTAACTTTGAATAAGGTACTCCCACTCGGAAATGAAAAGAAAAGCAAGCTTTCCTTTTGCATTTCCCTCGTTTATCCGTACCTTTGCAGAAAAAATTGGGAAATGAAGAAAATACTGATTTTGAACGGGCCGAACCTTAACCTGCTGGGCACCCGCGAGCCGGGCATCTACGGCAGGTGTTCGTTCGACGCCTTCCTGCCGCGGCTCAAGGCACGCTACGAGGATGTGGAGCTGCACTACTTCCAGAGCAACTGCGAAGGGGCGCTCATCGACAAGATGCAGGAGGTGGGGTTCACCTTCGACGGCATCGTGCTCAACGCCGGCGCCTACACCCACACGAGCATCGCCCTGCACGACTGCATCCGCTCGCTGAAATGCCCCGTGGTGGAGGTACACATCAGCAACGTCCACCAGCGCGAGCCCTTCCGCCACCACTCCATGATTTCCGCCGCCTGCCGCGGGGTTATCTGCGGCTTCGGGCTCGACAGCTACCGCCTGGCCGTGGAAGCGCTCGTGGCGCCGCAGGAGGAGGAGCAATGAGCCGCGAGGAAATCATCGAGGAATACCTGCGCAGCCATTCCGACCCCGAGGGTGAATACCTCTACCGGTTGTGGCGGGCCACCAACGTGCACCTGCTCAACGGGCGCATGGCCAGCGGGCACCTGCAGGGCCGCCTGCTCACCATGCTGGTGAAAATGGCCAGGCCGCGCAACATCCTGGAAGTGGGAACGTTCAGCGGATATAGCGCCATCTGCCTGGCACAGGGGCTGGAACAGGGCGGAAAGGTCTATACCTTCGAGGTGAACGACGAAATGGAGGATTTCGCCCGAAAATGGATTGAAGGCTCCGACGTGGCCGACAAGATAGAACTGTTCATCGGCGACGCCATCACCGAGGCGCCGCGGCTGGGCATCACCTTCGACATGGCGTTCATCGACGGCGACAAGCGCACCTACATGGAAACCTACGAAATGGCGCTCGGCCTAGTGAGAGCAGGAGGGTTCATACTGGCCGACAACACCCTGTGGGGCGGCCATGTGCTCGAAACGCCCGCTCCCGCCGACCGGCAGACGCAGGGCATAGAACGGTTCAACGACTTCGTGGCCCAAGACCCTCGCGTGGAGCGCGTCATGCTCCCCCTGCGCGACGGCCTCACCATCATCCGCAAGAAATAGGACGCCTTTCGCTGGCTCTGAGGCCTGCCCACCTCAATGAACGCCGCCCTTGTCCCGTATGTTGCCATATCATGGCAACCACCCCTCCCTCAAGAAAAAACAACCCTTCTTAAAAACTCAATAACAATGAAACTGCTAAAAACACTCATCACCACCGCTTTCCTGGCTACGGCCGCCGCAGCCGCCGCCCAGTCAACCCCCGCCCCGCAGATAGAACGCCTGGACCGCGGAGTGGTGGCCCTGCCCACACCATCGCGACAGGGCAACTTCGTAAGCTGGCGCGTTTTGGCTACCGACAACGACGACACCCGCTTCGACCTGTTGCGCGACGGCACCGTCATCGCCGAGGACCTCGCCGAAAGCAACTACTCCGACTTGTCGGGCACCTCCGCCAGCCTCTACCAGGTAAGGGTGAAAACACAGGGACAGACCGCCGAACAAACCCCCGACGCCGTTCCCTGGGACAACATCTACATGAAACTGACGTTGGACCGCCCCGCCAACCAGACCATGAAAGACGGTTCCACGTGCAGCTATTCGCCCAACGACTGCTCGGTGGGCGACGTCGATGGCGACGGACAATATGAAATCATCGTGAAATGGGACCCCGACAACTCGAAAGACAACTCGCAGGACGGACAGACCGGCAACGTCTTTCTGGACTGCTACAAGCTCTCGGGCGAGAAACTATGGCGCGTGGACCTCGGTCCGAACATCCGCGCCGGTGCACACTACACGCAGTTCCTGGTCTATGACTTCGACGGCGACGGACGGGCCGAGATGATGTGCAAGACAGGTCCCGGAAGCCGCGACGGACAGGGCGCCTTTGTCAGCCAGGCAGCCACCGACCCCGACATCATCGCCGTGGACGACAGCCACGACTGGGGCAGTAGTAAAGGGCGCATCACAGGCGGACAGGAATATCTCACCGTGTTCGAGGGAACAACGGGCCGCGCCATCCACACCATTTTCTATAACCCCAACCGCGACACCGGTTACGGAGGGGCGGCCACGGGAACCTTCAACTGGGACGACCGCAGCGGAAAGAACGACAAAGCCAACTACGGCAACCGCGGCGAGCGGTTCCTGGCATGCGTGGCTTGTCTCGATGCCGACGGCAGCAAGGCCAGCGGCGTGTTCTGCCGCGGCTATTACACCTACGCCTTCGTATGGGCCGTCGATTTCAACGGCACCAGCCTCAGCCAGCGGTGGCTCCATAGCTCGCGCTCAAACACACAATACAGCGTGACCAATAGCGACGGCACCACCGACACCTTCGACGCCCCGCCCGCCACGTCGGGCAACAACCGCAGGACGCTCTATGCCAACGGCAACCACAACCTGTCGGTGGCCGACGTCGATGGCGACGGCAAGGACGAAATCATCTGGGGAGCGGCAGCACTCGACGACAACGGCCGCCTGCTCTATGCCACCGGCTTCGGCCACGGCGACGCCATGCACCTGAGCGACCTCAACCCCGACCGCCCAGGGCTGGAAGTGTTCCAGGTGCACGAGGACAAGGAAACCTATTCGTGGGACGTTCACGACGCGGCCACCGGCGAGGTCATCTTCAAGGGTGGAAACTCCGGCAAGGACAACGGGCGAGGCATTGCGGCACAACTCGATGCCAACCACCGCGGATTCTATTTCAGCTCGAGCGACGAGCGGCAACAGCGCAGCGCCGTGACCGGAGAAATAGCGTCGGAAAAGTCAACATCGCTCAATTTCCGCATCTACTGGGACGGCACGGCACAGGACAACCTGCTCGACGGTGCCGGCATCGCCAGTTGGAACGGCAACGGAACGACTCCGGTAATCAACATGGCCAACTACAACCACTCGTCGTCGTGCAACTCAACGAAGAAAACGCCGTGCCTGCAGGCCGACATCTTCGGCGACTGGCGCGAAGAGGTCATCCTTTGGAACAGCGCCGACGGGTGCACGCTCAACATTTTCACCACCAACCTGCCGACCCCTTATCGCGTGCCCACGCTCATGCACGACCACACCTACCGGCTGGGCGTGGCATGGCAGCAGACGGCCTATAACCAGCCGCCCCACCTCGGCTTCTATCTTCCCGACTTCATCAACGGCACCGAAACGGCCATCCACACCCCCGCCGCCGACACCCGGCAGCAGGCACCCGCCTACAACCTTGCCGGCCAGCCAATTTCCAGCCACCACAAGGGCATTATAGTGAAAAAAGGGAAGAAGATAAGGCAGTAAAGGCCTATAGAAATCTATAGAAAACCATAGAAATCTATAAGCCTTATAAGGTTTTACCAGCCGTTGAAGAAAATATAAAGGGCCACCATGACGAGGGCGAGGAGGAACCAGCCCACGATGACGGCGGTGGCAGGACGCTGCGGCGCAACTTTCATCATTGAGGGTTGCGCCGTTGGCTTTCCAAGAAGCGACACCACGGCCATGAAAAGGGCGATGGCGACAAAGATATAGAAGGAAAGCAGCATGAAGTGCGGCCAGAAGGGATGGGTCTCGGCAGGCAGCACCCACAAATAGAGAATGCCCACGCCAATGCTGAACACCGTGCCGACGGTGAGGGCGAGATTGGCAGCCAGCGGCGTGGCCCGCTTCCAGAACACGCCGAACAGGAAGACGGCGGCCATGGGCGGCGCAATAAATCCGAGCACCGACTGGAAAATGTTAAAGAGGTTGAGGCCCTGAATGCTGTCAATGGCCACACAGATGAGCACGACAACCACGGCCCCCACAACCGTCACCAGCCGACCAGTGCGCAAGATGTCGCCCGGCGTGGCCTGGGGATTGAAACGCTTTTGATAAATGTCGATGGTGAACACGGTGCTCAGGGCGTTCAGCGCCGATCCGATGGTGCTCACCAGGGCGGCCGTGAGCACGGCCATCACCAGTCCCACCATGCCCACGGGGAAGAGGTTGGTGACCATGGTCATATAAGCCTCGTCGGGGTTCTGAAGGTTGGGGAAAAGAGCCAGACAGAGCACGCCGGGAAGGATATAGAGCGGCACATCGAGGATTTTCAGCCAGCCGGTGAAGTTGGCGCCCTTCTGCCCCTCGTTGAGGCTGCGCGCCGCCAACACGGGCTGCACCATGCTCTGGTCGGTACACCAGAACCACACGCCCATGACGGGATAACCCAGAATGATGGGCAGCCACGGAAAGTCGGCGTCGCTGTTGGGGCGGAAGAGGTTCCAGAAATGCGCGGGAACGGCATCGGCCAGCGCCCCCACGCCGCCCACCTTCACCAGTCCGGCAATGGTCAGCGTTGCCGACACCACAATGAGCAAAATCATCTGATAGACATTCGTATAGGCCACCGCCTTCAGCCCTCCGGCCATGCTGAAGAAGGCCGAAATGGCCAGCAGGATGAGCGCCGACGCCCACATGGGGATGCTGAACACCTGACGGATGAGAATGCCTCCTGCAAAGAGCGTCAGGGCCAGCCACGAAATAAGGATGGTGACAATGGTGTACCACGCCAGGATGTTGCGCGTGGCGGAACCGAAGCGCAGACCCATGAACTCGGGCAATGTGCTCACGCCAGTGCCCAAATACCTTGGTGCAAAGACGAAAGCCAGCAGGGCGATAAACACAAAGGCGTACCAGGCGTAGTTGCCCGACACGATGCCCGTGGTGAAGCCTGCCGAGGCCGAGGCAATGAGCATTGACGGCCCCACATTGGTGCCCCACATGGAAAAGCCGATGTGGTACCAGCGCAGGGAATGTCCGGCCAGGAAAAGGCTGCTGCCTTTCTTACGCTTCGTGCTGGCCCAAAGGCCGATGGCCAACAAAATGATGAAATAGGCTGAAAGAATGAACCAGTCGGCGGGTTCGAGGAATTTTGCTTGCATGGGAGAAAGATGGTTGACGGGAGGAATGATTGAGAGTTATAGTTTTCCAAGCAATTGCTTGGCCACGGTAACGGCCGAGTTGGCGTTGTCGCTGTAGCCGTCGGCACCGATTTCGTCGGCAAAGCCCTGAGTGACGGGTGCCCCGCCCACCATGACTTTCACGCGGTGGCGGATGCCGGCCCGTTCCAGCGCCTCTATGACCTCGCGCATATAGCCCATGGTAGTGGTGAGCAGGGCGCTCATGCAGAGAATGTCGGGCTCGTTCTTTTTCACTTCTTCAATAAACCTGTCGGCCGACACGTCGATGCCGATGTTCACCACGGTAAATCCGCAACCCTCGAGCATGCTGGCCACGAGGTTCTTGCCGATGTCGTGCAAGTCGCCTTTCACGGTACCGATGACCACTTTCCCCAATGTAGCGCTGCTGCTTCCGGCCAGGAGGGGCTGCAGAATGGCGAGGGCACTTTTCATGGCGCGGCCCGACATGAGGAGCTGTGGCACAAAGGCTTTGCCGTCTTGAAAGCGCTGGCCCACTTCGGCCATGGCGCTGATCATCTGGCCGTTGACAATATCCTGGGGTGGCAAGCCCTGGGCAATGGCCTGGCGAACGGCCGCCTCGGCCTCAATGCTGTTTCCGGCAAGGATGGCGGAAAATACCGACGAAGCCTCGTTTTCGGCAGTCTGTGGAGCGGCGGCGCTTACCGACGGGCTTGGAGCTTCTCCTACGGGCGACGGAAGGTGGAGTTCCGGGTTCCGTGGCGAAAGGAACAGCCCTTCTGCCGGTTCCACCAGCCGGGCCAATGCGCCGATATGAGCGGGCGTGGTGCCACAACAACCGCCCGCCACATTGAGCACATGTTGCTCGAGCAACGGCCACAGTCCAGCGGCAAAGTCGGCGGTCTCCTTCATATATCGTCCGTTCCCATCGGGCAATCCGGCGTTGGGATAAAGGCTCAGGCGGTAAGGGAAATTCGTGGCCAGCCGCAGGACGAACGGCGTCATCTGCCCCACGTCGGCAAAACAATTGAGGCCCACGGAGAAGATGTCCACTCCCGACAATCCGGGAAGTTTCCCCAACGAGTTGATAAACATTGCAATATCCTGCCCAAGCATATTGCGGCCGTCGGGTGTTGCCACGGCGAAACTGAGCATGACGGGCACCCATCGGCCACGCTTTTCCATCACTTCCCCGGCGGCTTGGAGGGCCAGTGTAGCGTTTAGCGTGTCGAAAATGGTTTCAATGAGCAGGGCGTCAACACCGCCCTCGAGCAACGCCTCGGCCTGTTCGCGATAGGCATCGCTGAGCAAGGGGGCAAAGGCCTTATCGTCCTGGCACAGGGTGCAGGTTTTGTTCGTCGGCCCCATCGACCCCAGCACGAAGCGCGGTTTCCGGCGGTTGGCCGCTGTGAACTCGTCGGCCACCTGCCGGGCCAGGCGTGCCGCCGCCTGGTTGATGTCGCGGCAACAGTCCTCCAGGCCGTAGTCCTTCATGGAGATGCGCTGGGCGTTGAACGTGTTGGTTTCTATCATGTCGGCCCCGCTTTCCAGGTATTTTCGGTGGATGTCGGCAACCACCTGAGGTGCCGTCAACGACAACACGTCGTTGCAACCCTTCAATGCAACCTTATGTCCGGAAAAGCGCGTGCCACGGAATTGCTCTTCGGTGAGTCCATATTGCTGAATCATGGTTCCCATGGCCCCGTCGAGCACCATTATTTTCTTTGCGGCGACCTCTTTCAGCGACGGTTTTTCCTCCGCAAACCGCTGCTCGGTGATGCGTATGATGTCATCCACCCGGCGGTCGTCGTCATCTTTTTTCTGAAACTCTTCCACAATGCGCATGGCCTGCTCCACTTCGCGTTCATTGTGGAAATCCATTTCCAGGTGAACGCCCTCTGCCCCGATATTGTCGAGCAAGGGCTTCAGTTCATCAAGTGTCACCCAGCAGGCCATGACGCTCTTCCCCGCCCCGAGAATTTTCTTGTAAAGGTCGTACCACTTGCTGCTTCCCCCCTGTGGCTCACCCACTCCGGGCGTCCATTGAATGGCGTTGAGCTCTTCTATTTCGAGCAACGCCGGCAGGTGGTGCATGGCTCCCACGCCGTCGAGATGGTACAGGGTATAGTCGATTTTCTGGCACTGCTCCCTGATGAAGGGCTGCACGAAGCGGCGGTAGTCGTCTTGGCTAATCATGGTTGAAATGTCGCTCTGAAGCTTCGTCATCTTTCCCGGAGCCCATGCCGAGAAATAGCAGAAAGCCATTTCGTCGCCCTCGCGGATGATGTCGTAGAGTTCGTCGAAGACGCGGAAATAGATGTCGTTGATGGTCTGCATCTGCCTTTCCAGCACTTCGGGCTGCATGACGGTGTCGAGCAGCACTTTGTCGGTGCCCTTCAGCGCGGCCAGCACGTCGAGGCCCTCCATCAGGTCGGGCATGCCCACATAGTAGTGGCCCTGGGCTTTCGCCTTGCATGCACGGAGCAACTCTTTGTGAAGCAGGTAGTTGGGATGCTGGGGGTTGAAGACAATGTTGTCGCTGAAATGCGGGTCAGGATGAATCCAGATGGTGTCTTCCCCGCCCTCGAACACGCCTCCGAGGATGGCAGCCAAAGACCCCGGCCCCAGCTGCGTATTGGCCACGGGCAAAATGTCGGCCATCAACGAAGAATGGGCCACATACCAGTCGAGGTAGTCGGCGCGCCACTTCGGGTCAAACCATTTCTGGTTCAGGTCTTTGGCCGGCGCAGGGGCGGGCACGTCGGCATGGGGCGTCACGCCTTCTTGGAAGTGTTCCCACATATTTATAATTATGCCTTTGTGGTTCCACCAGTCTATATATCGCTGCTTGGTCTGCTCAAGGTCGGGTTTCCAGGTGTTCATGGGGTGATTGGGATTTATTGAATTAGAGGGGGTAGCCGCTGAAACGGTTGTCGATGGTGAGGGTTTGCGATTTTAACAAATCCATGTCGTCGGTACAGTCCACTTCGTAAGGGAAGACGGGTATCTCGGCACCGGCCTTCACAAAGACGGGCATGATTTCCAGCGGAATGTTTTCAAAGTTCAGCCACTGCCGGCCCTCGAAGTGCTCGCCGGTAAAGAAGTGAACCCACTCGCCTTCAGGCAGATAGACCTGCCGGCGCCCTTCGCCGTTCATGACGGGGCACACCAGGAATTGCCGCCCGAAGTAGTATTGGTCGTCGATGTGCCAGCAGGTCTTGTCGTGCGGGTGGTGGAACACGAGGGCCTGTAGCACGGGCAATCCCGAGCGGCACGCCTCGCGGCTTTCTTCCACGATATATGGAATAAGTGCATACCTGAGCCGCCACCATCGCCTCACGATGTCGCTGACGCGGGGGAAATGCCACGGCTCGCGTTTGCTGGTGCCGTGATAGCGAATGTGGGAGGTGAAAACGCCAAATTGCGTCCACCTTACATACACCTTGTCGTCAACCACGCCGTTCATGAAGTCGGGCAGCGAATGGAACCCCGGCACGTCGTGGCTCCAAAAGGCAAATCCCGACAGGCCGAAGTGCAGGCCGCCTTTTAGCGAACCCGCCATGCCGTCCCACGAAGAGGCGCTGTCGCCACCCCAATGCAGGGGGAAGCGCTGGCAACCGGCCCACGCCGCCCTGGCCCACACGATGCCCTGTCCGGTCACTTCCTTCGTCACGTCGAAGGCGGCTTTCTGGTAAAGCAGGGCATAGAGATTGTTGAGCAGACGGGCCGGCATGTTCTGGTAATGGGCGTCGAGGTGGATGTTCTCGCCGAAGTCGGTCTTGATGCAGGCCACGCCCATCTGCAACAACCGACGCAACAATTGCTGGTACCAGCGGGTGGCCTCGGTACTGGTGAAGTCGATGGTGCCCGCATAGTCGAGGGCCGAGAAGTTGCTGCCCTCGGTGCGCTGGGTCTCAGTGAGCGGGGCAATGTAGTTGTGGCGGCGCGCCTCGTCTATCTGCTCGGCATCCTCGGCCACATAGGGCAGCTGCCACAACGATACGCGGAAACCCTGCGCCCTGAGCCTTTGGATGAACGCCGGCGGGTCGGGGAAGCGCTCCTCGTTGAACTTCCATTCGCACAGCCAGTCGGTCTTGAACCACCCGGTGTCGAGGTGTATCACGTCACAGGGAAAATGCTCCCGGCGCAGCCGCTGGCAGATGTCTTCCACCTCGTGTGACGAGAAATAAGTCATGCGGCTCATCCACACGCCGAAGCTCCATAGCGGCGGCATGGCGGGATAACCCGTCAAGTCGCGGTAGCCGCGCACAATATCGCCGAGGCTCTCGCCGCCGATGATAAAGGCGTCCACCAGCCCCTGCTCGCTGAGGAATTGCACACTACGCGTGGACTGACCGGCCAACGAGAGTTTGCCATAGGCCGTGGTGTGGTAATACACTCCGTAGAGTCGGCTCGACACGTAGAAAGGGATGTTCTTGTAGGTGCGGCGGTTGTTCACGCCCTGTCCGTCCTGGTTCTTCAGGAAGAAGGTCTGGCCGCTGAGGTCCATTTTCATAAACCGCTCTCCGGTGCCGGCGAAGCACTCGTCGGGGCGGCACTCAAAGCTGATGGTTGCCCACAGCTGGTCGTCCTTCTTCTGGCAGAAGGCCACGGGCAGGGCATCGTAGCGGGGCGGCGAGAAATGGTCGTAGGCGGCCAGCCGCACCTCGGTCTTTCCGTCGGGCAAAAGGGTGAGGTCCAGCGTTTCCTGGGGTGGCGGCAAGAGGTCGCTCCAGTGGTCGGTGGGTGCCTCGGGGCGGCTGAGCACGGCCCGCCGCACACCGTCGGGCGTGCTGGCATAGAGGCAGTTGTCGTCGGTTTCCACATGCAACGGCACACGTTTCACCCTGGCCGAGTATTGCAACATGTCGTCGCTGTCGGCGGGCTGGGTGTTGCCCGGATGTTCAAAATCGGCAAACACCCTGACGATGCCCGGCTCGTAATATCTCACCACGATGGTGTGCTCCTGCCGTCCGCCGTCGGGATGGGGAGCCATTTCGTTGCCCGGTGCCTGGCGCACGAAGGGCACGCGCAGAAGGATGTCGCCCCCCTGCTCAGTGATGCTCACGGGCCGGTAGGCTTTCCACAGGTACTCGTCGCCCTGCTGCTGCGGGTCGAAATCCAAGAAATCTATATAATAATTCATCTTTCAAAATTCCTTAACTATACAAGCCCTATGGCTCCACCTTCATCTTCTTTCCCGGCTTGTTCCACCCGATGCTTTCGCGGTCCATGTCGTTGCCACTGACGGTGAAGCCGTCGGTGGCCTCGTCGAAATAGATGCAGAAGGCGCGGCGGTTGGTGGCATAGGGCGCCTCGCTGGGACGGGCAATGCGGTTGCCCGTGATAAGGCTGTTGGGCTGGTTGCTCAGCGTGTAGATACCGCCGGCATCATAAAGCTGGCGGGCGTAGCGGTGGATGTGGTTGCCGCTCACGGTGTTGTGGTGCATGCCGCTCCGCCGCGGCGTCCACCCCCACCCTATGCAGATGCCCGAATAATTGACGTTTGAAACTACGTTTTGTACTATGTTCACATTGCTCACATAGCCGGCGGCCATGCCCACGCATCCCCAATCCTCGATGGTACAGTCGTTCACCACGTTTCGGCTCACGGTGATGTGGTGGCAAAGCTCATCCTCATGGAGCGGCGTAAAGGGCACATGGGTCTCGAAGCCCTCGTCGGGGAAGGTGCCGATGAGCAATGCCGTGCCGCCGATGTGCTCAAAACGGCAGCTGTCAACCAGCGACTGGTCCACGCACTCGCGCAGGTCGAGGGCCGTAGATGCCAGGTTGCGGAAAGAGCAGCCCACGAAGTCCACATGGCGGGCATGGCTCACGCTGACGGCGGCATCGGGGCGCTCCACCCACGCCTGGTTCTCCAGCTCGGCCTTCTCGGGAAGGCCCGGCACCGCCAGCTTGTAGGCATCGAGGATAGGGAAACCGCCTTGAAGGGTGACATGGCCGAGGCGCGACGGGCGCGTCCATGCGGCATCGGCAAAGGTGATATTGCGGAATTGAACATATTCCACGCGGCGGCCGGCGGTGCCGCTCACGGTGACCAGGCGCTCCAGCAACGGCACCGACATGGCCTCTTCGCCGGGCACCTCGCCGGCCGCCGGCAGGTAGAAGATGCGCCCCGACGGCCAGTCCTGCACCCACTCGCCGGCCTCGTCGAGCAATTCCAGCGCGTTCATCAGGGTGAACGACGAATTGCCAAGCTCGCCGTCGATGACGGGTTGCGGCCACGGGTGCTCAAACTCCAGCGTGCTCTCGGGTTCATGGAAAGTCACCACGGTGCGGTCGCCTTTCACAACCAGCGATTTCACGCGTAGCAGGGCAATGGCCCACCGCTGGTGGACCAGCATCTCAAGCCCTTGCGGCACGGCCTGTGCACCGTCGCCGCGCCCTTTCAGGAACGGTGGCGTAGGAATGGTGATGGTGCGCGCCGAGGCATCGAAGTCGAGCATGCGCTCTAAGCGCAGGAGGCTGCCGTGGGCCAGGGGCGAAGTGAAACCGTATTGCGTGGCGCGGCACGTGGTGCCCAGCGTCAACTGGCGAACAAGGGCGGGACGCGAGCCCTCCAAGGGTGCGGGGGCCGTCCACAGCCGGGAACGAAGGGCGGGGGCCACGCGCTCGTCTGAGGTGCCGCGTTGCCAGCCGCCGATGGCCACGCCGCCACTCACCACCACCTGTTCGCCCGGCCGCCAGGGCATGATGATGGTGGGCGACTGCTCGGTGCCGCTGTCTTCGGGCCGCACAAGCAACGGACGGTCCAGGCGATAGGTGCCGCCGCCCATCAGGATGCGGATGCCGCCCGCGCAACGGCTGTCGCCCAGCCGCCGCCACTCACGCGCCTGGCGCAGCGCCTGGTGAAGGGTGCGGAGGGGGCGCGCGGCGGTGCCGTCGCCACTGTCGCTGCCCGTGGGCGACACATGGATGTCGCCGGCCCACGACGGTAGGAGCCACAGCAGCAAGGAAATAACTAACAGGGTTTTCTTCATGTCAGTAGCAAATATTTTAAAATGGATAATGCCAGCAGATTGGTTTCTTGTGTGCAAATATAGGGAAAAAATCTGACTTCTAAGCCTGCACCATGTACCTTTTCTCCATTTCTCCCCAAAAATGCGTTGTTTTTTTGGTTGTTCTGTCAAAATAACGTAACTTTGTCCTCGTAAAGATAACCAAAAGCCGTTAGGGAAGGAAACAACCATGATTGACAGTTGGACCTACAGAAAATGCAAGGCGTGCGGACACGACAATCACTATACAAACAAAGTGTGCGAGAAATGTGGTGGAGAACTGCAGGAATACCGCGAGTGGTTTGCACGAAGGCCAAAATACGAGGACTTCTACATGAGCCAGTATGTGTGCCAGGACTGCGGAAACGTGATGACCGCCAAGGAACCGTGTAACGTGTGCAATTCGACAAGAGTGGAACGCACCGACGTGTGCAGGTCGTGTATGAAAACCTCGGTTTGCATAAGATGCGGCTACCTCACACACAGAAGAACCCACGACAAAAATGTAAGATGCCCAAAATGCGGTGAAGGAATGTTACAGGGCATTTGCAATCTTTATGAAGACAACCAAGGACTGCCCATACCCACGGTGGAAGAATGCACGCCGAGAATGGAAGGGCGCGAGCAGGAAACAGCGGAAAAAGACAGGCACATAAGTGCGGTAGACTCACTCATGTTCCTACGTTGGCGCAAAGGCATTGATTATATAGAAAAAGAAATAGGCCTCGACTATATCCGAAAGACATGGGGTTGGTGCATGGACGAATATGACATCTGGCCTGTGGATGAAAGCCCCGAAGACCGCAGGGAGCGCAAAAGGAACAGATTGAAGAAAGAAATTATGAAACGGCTGTTATGGTGGCGGAAGTGAGCTTTACCCTTCCCCCTTCCCTGCCTTTTTGTCAAAATTCTTTACTTTTTTCCAGTCTCCCACGAGAGTATCATTGAAGAAAACGACCAGTATCTTGCGGTGATACTCCGAGTATCATTGAAGAAAACTCCCCAAAAATTGCAGTCAAACTTGGCGAATTTTTAAACCCGCTGATTATCAATACGTTACGAAAACACCCACTGATTGCGTGTTTTTGTCAAAATCCTTTACAAAAACTATCCCCCCGGTTCACCCCCTTGCTACCTTGTTCCGGCGAATTTGCAATTCGCCGGACGTGAGTATAAGAATTTACAATTCGCAGATAATAAGTAAATGAAAAATAATAATAAGTGTTTTTCTAAATTGCGAATTATTCTAATTGCTTTTTAATTTTTCACTTTTCACTTTTTCTACTTTTCACCTTTTCCTCCCCCCAAGGGGGATTAGAGGGGGCTGCCTAAAAAATAAACGCGCCGAGGTGGGTGTTGCCGCGTTTTTGTGCGAGTTCGCTTTCCATGCGTTCCGTGGCGGTCTGGAAGAAGAAGGAAATGAGGATTTCGTCTGTGCCTTCGGTGCGAATTTGGCGAAGGGCGTTGATATAGGCCGCACGGTCTTTGACGTCGATGATGATTAACGGATGCCCGGCCTGAAGAAGAATCCAGTTGGAGAGCAGGCGCCCGGTACGCCCGTTGCCGTCGCGGAAAGGATGCAGATATTCGAAAAATCCGTGAAAGCGGGCGGCAACAATCATGGGATGCACGCCGCGCCGGAGGGCTTCCGACGTGGAAGCCATCAAGGCCGGCACGCGGGCCACCAGGGCCTTGTGGTCGCCAAAGACGGTGTCGCCGGCGGCCATGTCCTCGGTGGTATAGGCTCCGGGAACGGCACCGGGGGCACGATAGGCCAGGGTGTTGGCCGTCACCAGGCGGTTGGTTTCACAAAGCAGTGTTTCGTCGAAAGCGGCATGAAGGTGCGAGGTAACATAGCGGAAGGCGCGGAAGTGGTCGGCCATCTCGGCACATTCCAAAAGGGAATGTCCCACAGGCACCATGGCCAAGCCCTGTTCTTTCAGAATCCGGGTGTCGTCAACGGTGAACGAATTTCCCTCAATGGCGCATGAATGGGTGGAAAAGAGCACTTCGTGCCAGTCTATGTAGTCGGCAGGCGCCATCTTCTTGACGATGCGCTCTTCATATTCGCGGCGCACCTGCTCATAATGTTTTATCTCCGGTTCAAACATGGTGCATCAAAAAAGCGGCGAGCTACTTCACATAGCTGTACTTGGCCGAGATGTAGAGCGTGTAGCCGTCGAAGGCGGTTTTGTAGAAGTCGCCCACCTTGCCTTTGTAGGGCAGGCGGGTGCCCTTGGGCAGGTAGATGGGGTCCCAGCAACGGAGTATGCCCTCGCTATCCCGGTATTCGCGCTTCACCTGGCTGTCTTTAATAAAGCCTTTTTGAAAATAGGAGGCACCGCTCATGATGTCAACGCAATAGATGCCGGCGTTGAGGGAGGGTGACTCGCGGAAACGGACGTTGGAGCCGTTCACCACGATGCAGAGCTCACCCTGCACGGTGCCGGGCACATGGAAATTTCTCTTGGCGAAATCTACGGTGGGCTCCATGGGGTAAATCCACCACCCGTAGGTGCTGCCATTGTCGCTCACCGTGATGGCCTCGCCACGCTCCAGCGTGCCAGTCCTTTCGAAGCGCGGGTCTTCATAATTGATGTCGCGGTTGGCCACCACAACCAGCTTCTTTTGGGCATAGGCGGCATGGGCAAGGAGCAGGAGCACCATGCCGAGGGCCGTTCTGAAAAGTCGGGTGTTCATGCTATTTCTCTTTGTGTTTTTTCTGGGGGGCGGGAGCCTGAAGGGCGGCGGCCGGCGTGGGCACCAGGGGCACCTTCTTCTTGCCGATGAAGGCGTCGAAATAGGGCGGCTCGTCGCGAAGCTGGATGTCGTCGTAAACAAACTCGGCCACCACGGTGTCGTGGCGGTCGGGGAGGATGAGGCCCATCTTGCCGTCCTTCTGAGCAATGATGGGCATGGTGACAAGGTCATCGACGTAGGTGTAGCAGGTGCGCAGGAACTCATACTGGGGCGACACCAGCTGCTGGCCGCGGTGGTCGCGGATGCCGAACTTGCCGTCTTGCTCAAAGACTTCGTGGAACTGAATATACTTGGCCTTCACGCGCTTCAGGTAGAAGTCCAACTTCTGGGCGTTGTTGATCATCTCCACCATGTATTCAAAGGTGTCGCAATAGTTGGCAAAGGCGCGCGCCACCACCAATTTGAAGTCGAGGCCGCTGATGGCCTTGCGGTTCAGGTCGATATAGCGGGCGATGGCTTCCTCCTTTTCAGCCTCACTGAGCTTGGAGAGCTGCTCTTCAAACTTCTCCATGATGCACTTGCGCCCCGACATGGCCTTGATGTAGCGGTGGATCTGGCGGCCCATTTCCTTGCACACGAAATGGTCGATCTGCCGTTGCTCGATGGGGTCAACATAGAGCTGGTCGAAATTTTCCTGAGTAATTTTTTCCATGGTTACAGTAGCTTTTTTTTCGTTTGCAACAAAGGTACGGATTTTTTGCGAATGGCGAAAATTTTTTCCAAATTATTTATTATCCACGGGGCTTTTTTAAAAAAATATAAGAAGGAAGGGGAGCCAAGGAGAAACAACTCCTTAGCTCCCTTTCCTCCTTAGAAAATGAAGAAGCAAGAAAATAAACTCCTTAGTTCACCCTTCTCCTTGGAAAAAAATCAAGAGTCCTTGGAGCGGGCCGGCCCGAAGAACCGGTTGAGAAGAACGGCAACGGCGCCGTCGCCCGTAACATTGCAGGCGGTGCCGAAGGAGTCCATGGCAATATAGAGGGCCATCATAAGAGCCTGAGACTCAGTGCTGAAGCCGAGGATGGAGGCCAGCGGACCCAGCGCGGCCATGATGGCTCCGCCGGGCACGCCGGGAGCAGCCACCATGACAATGGCCAGCATCATGATGAAATTCATGAACACCGGGAAACCGCAGGGGTGACCTTGCATAAGGCAGATGGTAAGGGCGCAAGCCGTGATTTTCATGGCCGAGCCCGGCATGTGGATGGTGGCGCAAAGGGGAATGGTGAACCCGGCCACGCCGGGCGACACGCCGTTCTTCTGGGCCTGACGAAGCGTGACGGGAATGGTGGCGGCCGACGACGACGTGCCCAGGGCAGTGAAATAGGCCGGAAGCATGGTGGCAAGAAGCCGAAGGGGGTTGCGGCGAACCACGGCGCCCGCCACGCAAAACTCGTAGAGCAGGATGGCCAGGTGGAGAACGAAAATCACAAGGATGATTTGTGCAAACACCGCCACGATGTGGGCCACCTGGCCCGTGTGCGTCATTTGCAGGAAAATGCCGAAGATATATAGCGGCAACAGGGGAATGATGACTTTCGCAATGGTGTGGACAATGACCTCGCGGAAGTCGGTGAACCACGCTTTCAGGGTGCGCAACTCGGCGTGTGCGGTGACCAGTCCTACCATGAACGAAAAGACCAATGCGCTCATCACATCGAACATGGCCGGGATGTTGACGACGAAAAACGGCTCCACGTCGGCTGGCTTCTCCACGGACACGGTGCCCGCGGTGTGCTCCACCATGGCCGGAAAGAGCCACGAACCGGTGAAAAAGGCCAGCAGGCCGCTGAACACGGTGTCGAAATAGGCCACGGCCACCGTGGCCAGGAGCAGGCGGCCCGCACCCTTCCCAATCTCGGCGATGGAGGGCGTCACCAGGCCTATGATGATAAAAGGAATGAGAAAGCCCAGCAACTGGCTGAAAATGCCGTTGAACGTCACGAAGGCGCGCACCCACGGCAACGTGAGCCACTGGCCCAGCACAATGCCAAGGACAATGGCAATAAGGATTCGCGGAAGCAGTCCGATTTTCTTCATAGGGCAGCAATTATTAATGAGAAATCTGAATAATCCAGAACTTCTAGAAAATCTAGAACTTCTAGAGCTTCTAGAATATCTAGAGCTTCTAGAAAATCTAGAATATCTAGAAAATCTAGAAAGAAAAAAGAAAGGGGCACGCCCCCGCGCCCCCCAATGAGATTTATTCAGAAAGCAGTTTCTCAGCCATCGCCCGGCCCAGCGCCTCGCACTGCGCAAAGGTGTCGGCCGTCAGGCTCTGCTTGATTTCCACGGGTGTGCCCACGGCCTCGAAATGCAGGCGCTCCTCGTTCCAGCGGGCTATTTCGCCAACGGCCTTGCTGGCCCAGGCAAACGAGCCGAACCATCCCAGCAGGTGGTTGCCCTTGATGTCCTTGCCGGCAAGCTCGCTCAACAACACATCCATCTCGTGATAGAGCCCGGTGTTGTAGGTGGGCGCACCCACGATGAGGCCGCGATAGCGGAACACGTCGCGGATGATATAGCTGTGATGGGTTTGCGAAACGTTGTACATCACGATGTTCTTAACACCGGCCTGTGAGGCGGCGCGCGCAATGACCTCGGCGGCGCGCTCGGTGTTGCCGTACATGGTGCCGTAGCAGATGACCAGGCCCGGCTCGGTTTCATATTTGCTCAGGCGGTCGTAGATGTCAACCACGCGGCCGATGTGCTCGTGCCACACCGGGCCGTGGGTGGAGCAGATGTAGTCGAGCTTTACGCCGGCAAGCTTTTTCAGGGCGTTCTGAACGGGCGTGCCGTATTTGCCCACGATGTTGGAATAGTAGCGCACCATCTCAAGCCAGAAGGTGTCGCAGTTGATTTCCTCGTCGATGACGCCGCCGTTCAGCGCTCCGAAGCACCCGAAGGCGTCGCCGCTGAAAAGCACCTGGCAATCGGCGCCGGCACAAAGAGTCATCATCGTTTCGGGCCAGTGGACCATGGGCGTGAACACGAAGGTCAGCGTGTGAGAGCCCAGCTGAAGCACGTCGCCGTTTTTCACCTCTACGGTGCCGTCGCCGATGCCGTAGAAGCCGCTCATCATGCCGAAAGTCTTCTTGTTGCCCACAATTTTGATGTCGGGATAATATTTCTTAATGAGCGCAATGCTGCCACTGTGGTCGGGCTCCATGTGGTTGACCACAAGGTAATCGACGGGCTTGTCGCCAAGCACCTCGCGGATGTTCTGGAGGAAAGGCAGGAAGAAGTCGGCTTCCACCGTGTCAACCAGGCACACTTTCTCGTCGTTGATAAGATAGGAGTTGTAGCTCACACCGTTGGGCAGAGGCCAAAGGCCTTCAAAAAGGCCCTTGTTGCGGTCGTTCACTCCCACATAGTAGATGTTGTCTTTAATTTCAATCATGGTCGATATAAGTTTATTTTTCAAGATTTTTTATCATTCTTCGGCTCTTTCAGCGGCCTCCCGCTCCATCTGCCGCTTCATCTCATTTCCAAATTCGGGGCTCACGCTATTGCTGATGCTCTGGCAGCAGTTGGCCGAGAAGAGCTGGGCACAATGTATCACGTTGTCCCATTGCTCCTCGGTCATTCCCAGTTCCAGCTCTTGCCGCGTGATGCCGTATCGCAGCAGGCCATACACCAGGCCGGCATTGAAATTGTCGCCGGCGCCGATGGTGCTCACGGTGGACGTCGCGCCAATGGCATAGTCTTTCTTCAAGGAACGGGTGCGAAGGGCAACCGGCTGCTGACCGCGGGTCAGGATGAACTGCTTGCAATAGAACGAAATCTCGGCATTGAAGATGACATCGGGGTCCGACTTTCCGTAAATCACCTCGAAATCCTCCGACGAGCCCCTCACGATGTCGGCCATCTCAAGGTTCTCAAGAAGGCTGGGCGTAATCTTCATCACCTCGCTGCGATGCGACGAACGGTAGTTCACGTCATAATACAAAATGGCACCATGGCTCTGGGCATAGTCGAGGAAACCCTTCACCTGAGGGCGAATGACGGGGTTGACGGCATAGAAAGAGCCGAACATCACAATGTCGTCGGGCCGTATGTCGGGATAAACGAAATCGAGCTGGTCGTGGGGATGGTCTTTGTAAAAAAGGTATTCGGCATCGTTGTTGTCGTCGAGAAAAGCCAGCGAAATCGGCGACTTGGAGTCGGGGAAGACGTTGATGTTGTCGGCATTCACACCGTTCTCCTTCAGAAAACGGATGGTCTCGCGGCCCACGCGGTCGTTGCCGGTCTCGCTGATAAAAGCCGCCTCAACACCCGAACGGCCCAGCGAGATGATGCCGTTGAACACACTGCCACCGGGAACTGCCCCGATGGGCTGCCCGTGCTTGAAGATGATGTCGAGCACGGTTTCTCCTATTCCTATTACTTTACGCATGATGTCAAATAGATTTCCGACTGCAAATATCCGATTTTTTTGCCAAATAACAAACGCTTCCACCCCCTTTTTATATGTTTTTATGATTAGCCCGCGCATTCCTTCTCCCCCCGCACACCCTTCAAGACACAGGAAAAGCACCTCCCCAGCCGCAAATCTCAAATTCCCACACCTCCGTTCCCAAAAGCCACCTCCCCCGCAACACTCCGAAAAGATGTCTTATTTTATATAAGGTTAACACCAACCCGGAAACAACTCACCACAAAATCGTGAACACATCCACACCAGCCCGGAAACACGTCCACAAAAGCTCAGAAACACCTCCACATCAACCTGGAAACACCTCCACATCAACTTGGAAACACCTCCACAAAAGCTCGGAAACAACACCGCAAAAGAAAAATAAAAGACTTTTTGCCAAAACATTTGGCCATGTCAGATTTTTCGCGTACCTTTGCACACGCAAAACTTTCAAGTCCCAACCACCATCCCCCATTTCCTTGGTGCAAAAGGGCAGAAAGCCGGACTTGTAGCTCAGTTGGTTAGAGCAACAGACTCATAATCTGGAGGTCCCAGGTTCAAGCCCTGGCTGGTCCACATTGAAAATCAAGCACTTACGAGTTTCTCGCAAGTGCTTTTTCTTTTGTTGGTGAACATGAGGTGAACATAGAAAGCCCAAAGCAACCTTTGGGTGACCTTTTGTAATTTAGTGCGATTACTTGTGAGTGCATGAAATGTTTTTGCCTTTATATTTGCCAAAACGGCAGATTTAACCAAGCCTATTGTACCATTGTCATTGAAATAAAACACGCTTCAATATACATGTTGCTTTATTCTTCGCCATACACGTCAAAAGAACTACGGCAAAGACCTTCTTTTGATCTCATCGTTA
>JAFVHN010000066.1 GCA_017474515.1 Prevotella sp.
GATGTAGTTCAGGAGTTACAGGAGTTCCGGAGTTCAGACAATACTTCCAGCCTCTGCAAACTGACGAAAAGGGAGTCTTCAGAACTATTGTCTGAACTCCTGTAACTCCTGAACTCCTGTAACTCCAAGAAGTTGAGCGAAAACGAAACTTGAAAAATTTTAATTCGCCAGAACAGAGGGCGGATAAAATTGGCCGCCGCCTTTATCATTTATCATTTTTCATTTAGCAAAGCGCCCCGGTTTTCATTTAGCAAAGCGCCATGGTTTTGTCAAGATTTTTCATAATTTTTTGAACCCCCAAAATAGTTTGACCGCAAATTTCAGGGAGAAATCTTCAAGATCTCTCCCCTCAATCTTCAAGATCTCTCCCCGAAATTTGCGGTCAAACCTCAGCCTATTTACAAACCATTGAAACTCAATATGTTACAAAACGGTCAAATTTTTCGCATTTTTGTCAATATTTTTTACCAATATTTCCCCACTCCGCTACCCATCTCAAAACACCCATCTTTCATGCGAACTTCATAATTTTATGGGAAGGGCCGACGCAGTAGGAGCCGACGCCTCCGCGTGGATTTTTTAACCTCGGACGAACACGGACTATCACGGACTTTCGAATTTTTCGTGTCAGTCCGTGTTTGTCCGTGGCTTTTTTTAACATAACGTCGGAGTATATAATAAGAATTTATAGTTACCCCGACGCTGTAGGAGCCGACGCCTCCGAGCGTCGGAGTAAATATCTCTCTCCGAAGAAGAATTTAAAGTTACTCCGACGCTTTAGGAGCCGACGCTTCCAAGCGTCGGACTATTCATTTCTCTCCGAAATAGAATTTAAAGTTACTCCGACGCTTGGAAGCGTCGGCTCCTATGAGGCGACTTCTATGAGGCGACTCCTATGAGGCGACTTCTATGAGGCGGCTTCTATAAGTCGGCTCTTGTGGAATTGGTACAACTTCAATGTGCGAGTGATACAACGGCAGTGTACGAAATTGTCATTTGAAGTGAAAACACCGGGAAACGTGTTCTGAATAGCGGCGACTTTTTTTGCATTCCCGATATTTTTCCTTAACTTTGCAGCGCGAATGTTCAAAGGCGGGTGGACATTGCCCGCAAATGCCCGAAACTCATAATTAACAATCAACTATACCGACAATGAAGAAAAGATTTTTAGCAGCAGCATTGTGCCTGTGGGCCGTCGTGGCCACCGCCGGCGCACAACAACGGCTGGCAAGTCCCGACGGGCGGCTGGCCGTGAACTTGTATTGCGACGACGGCACGCCGGCGTATGACGTGACGCTCGACGGCGCCACCTGCCTGGAGCGTTCGCCGCTCGGCGTGAGGATGAACTTCGGCGACCTTACGCAGGGCCTGACGTTGAAAGGCTGCGACGTGGGCACCGTGAAGGACCAGTACACGCTGAACACCTCCAAGCAGCGCAACATCAGCTACGAGGCCACCGAGGGCGTGTGCCATTTCGAGAAAGACGGGCGGCCCGTGCTCGACGTGATTTTCCGCGTGGGCAACCGCGACGTGGCCTTCCGCTACCGCATCCTTGCCCGCCGCCAGACGCTGGCCGGCGTGGTGGAGGGCGAGGCGTCGGCATTCACCATGCCCGAGGGAACCACTACTTTCCTCTGTCCGCAATCGAAGCCCATGGGCGGCTTCGCCCGCACGTCGCCGTCGTATGAGACTTCCTACGACCTCGACAAACCCGTGGGCTCCATCGGCTGGGGCGAGGGCTACACCTTCCCCTGCCTGTTCCGCACGGCGGCCGGCCAGTGGCTGCTCATCAGCGAGACCGGCACCGACGGTGGCTATGTGGGCTGCCGGCTGGTGAACAACGGCGGACCGCGCTACGCCATCGGCTTCCCCCAGGAGGGCGAGATGAACGGCCACGGCTCGACCACGGCCGCCGTGTCGCTGCCCTTTGAAACGCCCTGGAGGACCATCACCGTGGGTGCCACGCTGAAAAACATTGTGGAAACCACCGTTGCCAACGACCTCGTGAAACCCAAGTACGAGGCATCGAAAAACTACACCTACGGCAAGGGCATGTGGTCGTGGATTATCGGCATGGACGCCAGTTGCAACTTCGACGAGCAGAAGCGCTACATCGACTTCGCCGCCGCCATGGGCTACCGCTCGTTGTTGGTGGATGCCCTGTGGGACCAGCAGATAGGCTACGAAAAGATGGAGGAACTGGCACGCTACGGCAAAGAGCGAGGCGTGGGACTCTTCCTCTGGTATAACTCCAACGGCGCGTGGAACGATGCCCCGCAAAGCCCCAAGCATAAAATGGACCGGCCGGCCGCGAGGCGAAAGGAAATGGCGTGGATGCAGAAGAACGGCATCCTCGGCATCAAGGTCGATTTCTTCGGCGGCGACAAGCAGCCCATGATGCAACTCTATGAAGACATCCTCACCGATGCCAACGACTTCGGCTTGCAGGTCATCTTCCACGGTTGCACACTGCCCAGGGGGTGGGAGCGCATGTATCCCAATTATGTGGCCAGCGAGGCCGTCCTGGCCAGCGAGAACCTGCACTTCGGACAGGGAGCCTGCGATGCCGAGGCGCGCAATGCCTGTATCCACCCCTTCATACGCAACGCCGTGGGGTCGATGGATTTCGGCGGCTCCACGCTCAACAAGCATTACGGCGCCGACAACCAGCACGGCACCACGCGGCGCACCAGCGACGTGTTTGCCCTGGCCACCGCTGTGCTCTTCCAGAGCAGCGTGCAGCATTTTGCACTGGCTCCCAACAATCTCGACGATGCTCCGCGGTGGGCTGTGGACTTCATGAAAGAGGTGCCCACCACGTGGGACGAGACGTGCTTCATCGACGGCTATCCC
Source organism: Prevotella sp. (assembly GCA_017474515.1). GTDB lineage: Bacteria > Bacteroidota > Bacteroidia > Bacteroidales > Bacteroidaceae > Prevotella. Next base: position 2,854 of record JAFVHN010000066.1, read on the forward strand.
GGAAAGTTCGTCATCATGGCACGGCGCGCAGGCAGCAAATGGTTTGTGGTGGGCATCAACGCCGAGGCCCAGCCACTTCAGAAAACCATCAGCCTGCCCATGCTGGCGAAAAATGCCAAGGTGACGGCCTATACCGACGACGCGCAGCTTAACGGCAAGTGCGCTCAGGCGCAGGTGAAGAAGGGGCAGATGAAGGTGAATGTTCCTGAAAACGGGGGCTTCGTGATTGTGGCTGAGTAAAGACTGGCCCGCCCCCTCCCCGTGGGGCGGGCTTCTGGTTTTTCTAGATTTTCTAGATTTTCTAGAGCTTCTAGATTTTCTAGATTCTCTAGATTTTCTAGTTTTTCTAGAGCTTCTAGATTTTCTAGAACTTCAAGGCCATAATAATTTCCAAAAAATTTGGCCGGTTCGGGGGAAATGCCTATCTTTGCAGGCGAAAACAAACAGCAAGATATTATAAATACGAGAATTCCGACATTTTTTGCAGGGTGTCGGAAGTCTTTGTGTTTTTTGCGTCAAGAAATTAACAAATAAAGATAGAAATATGGCATACATGTCACAAGAAGGCTACGAAAAACTCGTGGCCGAGCTTCAGCGATTAGAGAGCATTGAGCGCCCCAAGGCGTCGGCGGCCATCGCCGATGCACGCGACAAAGGCGACTTGAGTGAAAACAGCGAGTATGATGCCGCCAAGGAGGCACAGGCCAAGCTGGAAAACAAAATCAACGAGATGAAAAACCTGCTGGCCAACGCCAAAATCATCGACACCACCAGGCTCAGCTCCGACAGCGTGCAGATTCTCACCAAGGTTGAAATGACCAACCTCACCACGAAGGCAAAGATGGCCTACACCATTGTCAGCGAGAACGAGGCCAACCTGAAAGAGGGAAAAATCAGCATCACCACGCCCATTGCCCAGGGCCTGCTCAACCACAAGGTGGGCGACGAGGTGGAAATAAAAATCCCTCGCGGCACCATCAAATTGCGCATCGACAGCATCAGTATCTAATCGTTTCACCCTTTCACCTTTTTATATAATGGACATTTTCTCAAAGATTGCCGCCGGCGAAATTCCCAGTTACAAGTGCGCCGAGAGTGAAAAATTCTACGCCTTTCTCGACATCAACCCCCTTCAGAAGGGCCACACGCTGGTGATTCCCCGCCGCGAAGTTGACTATGTGTTCGACATGGAGGATGTCGAAATCGGCGAGTACATGCAGTTTGCCAAGAAGGTGGCCGTGGCCATCAAGCGCGCCTTCCCCTGCATTAAGGTGGGCATGGCCGTGCTCGGCCTGGAAGTGCCTCACGCCCACATTCACCTCATCCCCATGCAGAGCGAGAAAGACATGCTGTTCAGCAACCCCAAACTGAAGCTCAGCGACGAGGAGTTCAAGGACATTGCCGCAAAAATCTTCGCCGAGTTCCAGCAGCTGTAAGGCTTTTGGAAAAGGAAAATAAAAAAGAGTGACAAGCAGCTTGTCACTCTTTTTTATTGAAATTTAGGAGTTTAGACGTTGAATTAAATGAACTCCTCGCCGTGGCGTATCTGCACCTCGCTGACATATTTGCGGATGAGGGCCGAGGAGTCCTCTTTCTTGCAGATGAGCAGCACGTTGCCCTCTTCGGCCACGATAAATCCTTCGAGGCCGTTGACCACGCAAAGGTGGTCTTTGGGCAGTTTCACGATGTTGTCGCGGCAGTCCTCCATCAAGGCGTTGCTGCCAATCACCACGTTGTCGTCGGCCGATTTCTTCATGCTGTCGTAGATGGAGTGCCACATGCCGAGGTCGGCCCATCCGAAGTCGCCAATCATCAGCCACACCTCGCCGCGGTGGTCGAGCAGCCCGTAGTCAATCGACATGTTGGGATACGACGGGAAGTTTTCCTCGATGAAGAGCAGCTCGTCCTCAAGCGTTGCCGCGCCCCCGGTGCGTTCCTGCACCATTCTCAGCATTTCGGGGAACATCTCGTTGAGTTGCTGGTGCATGTGCTTTGCGCTTGAGAGGTAGATGCCTGTGTTCCAATAGAATTCGCCGCTTTCCATGAACATCTGGGCAAATTGTCGCTCGGGCTTCTCGGTGAACGACTTTACGCGGAAGATGCCTTCCTCGCCCATGCTTTCGCCAATTTGAATGTATCCGTATCCCGGTTCGGGGCGCGTTGGCTTCACGCCGATGGTGATGACTTTGTCTTGGCGTGCCACCAGTTCGAGCGCGCTGTTGATGTTGCTTAGGAACAGCTCTTCCTTGAACACGGCATGGTCGCTGGGCACGATGGCGATGCGTGCCTGCTCGCTACGGTGCAGAATGCGGTAGGTGGCCCAGGCCACGCTGGCCGCCGTATTGCGGTGAATGGGTTCGCTGAGCACGTTCTCGCGCGGCAGTTGCGGCAACTGTTCCAGCACAAAGTGGGCATATTCGTGGTTGGTGCTCACATAGATGTTTTCAATCGGTATGATTTGGCTTATGCGGTCGAAGGTGGCCTGTAGCAGAGTGCTGCCGGTAGAAAAGAAATCTACGAACTGCTTGGGACGTTTGGTGCGGCTGCACGGCCACAGGCGGCGGCCACGTCCTCCGGCCAGGATGACGCAGTAGTTGTCTTGATGGTGTTGAATCATGTTGACGGTAGTTGTTTTTTAATAGGTGGTATTCATGGTTGGGCCCCGACAGTGTTTCGGCACTGGGGACAAATGGGTTCGGGGGCTAAAGTACGCATTTTATATGAAATGGGCAAATAAACGCTGTTGTTTTCAGTTTTTTTTACATTCTTTACCCTTTCGTTGAGGTCGCTGTTTTCAATCCTCAAGTCCGGTCAGCGAACGGGCCAGCCATACGTCCATGATGCCTGCTCCGCGATGGTTCCAGGCATAATAGGGGATGAGCCTCATTCTGACATCCTTCACCGTCAGCCGTCCGTTGCCGTCGATGGCGGCTTCCTGCGCGTTGTTCACGTCGATGGCCGTTACTTGGAATGGCGCTGCTCCTTGCGCCTGTGTGTTGTCGATGCTCACGGCGGGAACTACGCTGAACTGAGGCTGCCGCGGCAACAGCACATGGTGGGGGTTGAGGCCCGCATTGTCGGCCCATTCAGCGCAATATACCAGTGGTCCGCGCTCCACGGCCACCCGTCCGCGGTCGGCCTCCACTTTCCCGTTGGCCACGACAGTTCGCACGGGCATGCTGATTGAAATTTCCACCACGTCGCCCTTTTTCCAATTCCTGTTGATGACGAAATATCCCTGTTCCATGCGTCCGTTCACGGGCTGTCCGTTCACGGTGAAGACGATGTTGTCGTCGGCTTTGTCGGCGAAGCGGTAGAGGTCTGTAGGCACGGGGTTTGTCAACCATCCCGGCACGCGGACGGCCAGGTCGAAGGCCCCGGCTTTGTTTTTGAGCACCTTTACGGCGACGGTGCCTTCCCACGGGTAGTTGGTCTGTTGCTCTATCTGCACATCCTTTCCGCCCACCTGCATGGTGGCGGTGTTGCCGGTGAAAAGGTTGACATAGAGGCGGTTGTCGCGAACGGCATAGACATATCCCGGCAGTGAAGGAATGAACCGGCACAGGTTGCTGGGACAACAGGCGCAGCCGAACCAAGGCTGGCGCGTGGTGTTGCCGTCGGCGTTGAACTTATACACGCCGTCGCTCGACAACGGGTTGGGGTAGAAGAACCTTCCGCCGTCCATCGACATGCCGCTGATGACGCCGTTGTAGAGTGTGCGCTCCAGGCAGTCGATATACTTGCTTTCGCCGTGGAGCAGGAACATTCGCTGGAAGAGATAAACCATGGAGATGGCGGCGCACGTCTCGTTATAGGCGGTGAGGTTGGGCAATTCGTAGTCGGCGCCGAAGGATTCTCCCGAATGGCGTGCGCCCACTCCGCCGGTGATGTAGTATTTCTTGCCGATGATATTCTGGCAAATGGCATCGATGGCGCGGATGTATGCCGAGTCGCCGGTCAGCGCCGCCACGTCGGCCATGCCGGCATACATATATCCCGCCCTCACGGCGTGTCCCCAGGCCTCTTTTTGTTCTACTACGGGTTTGTCGCTTTGAGAATATACGTTCTTGATGGTTGTCTTGCCGCGATAGTCGAGCAGGAACTTGGCCTCGTCGAGATATTTCCGCTCGCCGGTGAGCACATAGAGGCGTGCCAGTGCCATTTCGGCTATCTGGTGCCCGGGCACCACGCAGGCCTGTCCTTCTTTGGGTCCCACCTCGCGCACCACGCAGTCGGCATAGCGTCGGGCAATGTTGAGAAACTTGTCGCTGCCGGTGGCCTGGTAGTGTGCACAGGCCGCATCGACCATGTGGCCCAGGTTGTAGAGCTCATGGCTGAGCACCTCCTCGTTCACCCACCGCTTGTCGCCGGCCCAGTTGTGCGGATGCCAGGGGTTCATGGTTCTCGGCGTGTACAGATATCCGTCGGGTTCCTGCGCCGCTCCCACAATGTCGAGCACCGAGTCGATGTATGCCGTCAACTTCTTGTCGGGAAAGGTCTGCAAAATGTAGCTTGCCCCCTCGATGGTTTTATAGACATCGGTGTCGTCGAACGAGAAGCCGCTGGGCGGATAGTCGGGGCTGGGGTTCAGGCATTGCACGAAATTGCGGTAGCGCCCCTCGCTCTCGCACTTGCTGAAGGCCAGGGGGATGGTGACCTGTCGGGCGGCCTGCAGACGTTGCCCCCAGAAGGTGGAGGGCTGGAGTTTTACCTGTGTGAACGGCACTTGTGTGATGGGGTAGCCATTGGCCGACGGCTGGCTCTTGGGCTTGGCCGAAAGCGGCAGCACCGTGAACAGTGCCACGGCTGAGCAGATGACGAAATGTCTCATAAAACGCGTTGAATTAGTGATTTTTTTTGATTTTGATGCAAAAATACGAAAAAAATCGTTATCCTTTCCACTAATTATCATTAAAAAAATAGAAAGACGCTGCCTTGTATGGTTTTTTCTCTTTATCTTTGCATCGGTAAAAAGAAGAAATAACTACATTAACTCCAAAAAACCAAAATGAGAAGAATGAGAACAATGACCGCCGTTGTGGTGGCGGTGTGTGCCTTGGCCTGTGCTATGACCGTTCAGGCCGTGAAGCAGGGCGACGGCGCCATGACGAAGATGGGCGACGGCACCGTTGTGGTGAACACCACCTCGCTGTGCCAGGTGAAGGGCTATCGCAGCACCACCCCGTTGAAAATCTTCATCAAGAACGACAAGATCGACCACATTGAGGCGCTGAAGAACCAGGAAACGCCCAAGTATTTCAAACTCGTGAAAGACCAGATTCTGCAGGCCTGGAATGGCAAGACCGTGAAAAAGGCCGTCAAGCAGAAGGTCGATGGCGTCACCGGAGCCACCATGTCGAGCGATGCCGTGAAGGCAAACGTGAAGGCCGGGCTGGAATATTACCAGAAGAAAAAGTAAGCATTTTCAGCTTAAGGATTCCTAGGGGGTCCTAGGTTTTCCTAGGTTTTCCTAGGACTTCCTAGGTTTTCCTAGGATTTTCTAGGCCTTATTCTGCGGCCTCCAGGAAGTCGGCTTCCACGATGCGCAGCACCACCTTTCCCCCGGTGTTTCCGCTTCTGTCAAGTTCCCCGGCGTTTCCTCCCGCCAGTTCTTTTTGGTCGCTACTGCCCGAAGAGTCTTGTGCCGGTGCCGTCATTTTAACGGTCATCTGCCTGCACCATTCGGGCTTTTCTATGTTGAGGTGTACATACCCCAGCGAGGTTGGCGTGATGCCCTCCCACACCTTTTTGTTGCCTGCAAAGACGGCCAGCGGGTAACGTTTGTTTCTCCATCCCGTCAGTTTCAGCACCACTTTCCCTATTTTCGCCTTTCGTCCCAGTTGGAAGGTCACGGCGGCCTGCTCCTTGTCGCCATTGCTTTGCCATTCGCTCAGTTCGTTGTCGTCGAAGGCGGCCGCGGCATCCTTCCCGTCGGCTCCTGTGGCCTTCACCACGGGCACGGTGAACCATGTGTCTTCATACGACGGCTCGCGCGGCGTCTCACCCCTGCCGAGCCATCCTTCCAGCATCAGCGCGGGAAGATAGTTCTCCGTGTCCACGGCCTCGGTCGGTATTTCAGCCTTTGCCACGCCCTGCAATCCGTCGGCGCTGGCATAAACGATGATGGTTCCCGCATGCTCCGTGCTGCCCACCATCACGGCGTTGACGCCACATTCCACTGGCAACGACCTGGCTCCCACGAAGTTGTCCGACAGATTCCTGGTGGCCGCCGTGTCGAGCAGCCCCTGCCGCCGTGTGGTGTCGGGCTGTTGCCATTGGCTGTTGTCGCGCGTGGCGATGCCTCCCAGCCACCGGCCTTCGCCTATCATGGTGAAGTTGATGGTGCGGTTGTCGAGCGGGCACCTGCGGCCATTCTCGTCCACCACTTCCACCGTCACGATGGCCATGTCGGCCCCGTCGGCCTTCATCCCCAGCGGGTTTTTTTCCACGGTCAGCGCTATGTGGTGGGCCGGCCCTGCCGTTTCCACCTCGTGGCTGCTTTCTTCCTCTCCGTTGTCGTCGTACCCCACGGCGCACAATGTGCCCGGCTGGTAGGGAATGTTGTCGAAGGTGAACAAGTAGTTATGGCTTCTGCGCCCTTTCCCCAGTGATTGGCCGTTGAGGAAAAGCTCCACGCTGCTGCTGTTCGACACCACATATTTCGTGACCGTTTCCACCTTCGGCGCATCTTTTTGCGGTCCCTGCCGGTCGTAGTTCCAGTGTCCCACGATGTGCGTCATGGCCTCCTCGTCATCCACCCATCCTGTCCACATCACCTGGTTGGCAAAGAAGGCATCCTTGGGAATGCGCATGGCGTCCACCACCCCGCTGGTGCGGTAGTTGCTTTCCCCGCGGTGGTGGGTGTTGGTGTCAGAGAACACGATTTTCGCTCCTCCGCTGCTCACCCTTTTTCCCGTTCCCGGCCTTTCGAGCCAATAGTCATACCACCGCCTCACCATCTCCACGGCCAAGGCGTCCATGTTGTGGTTGTATTCCAATGCGGGCTTTCCCCGGTACAGGGGCCCGTCGCCCTCGCGGTGCCACGGGAAGCTCTTTTCGTCCCAGTATTTTCTCAGTCCCTCGTCACGACAGTATTCCATGGCCCACATGGGGTGCTTGGCCGACTTGTTGATATAGAGCATTTCGCCGCCATATTCCGCCTCGTCGATGTCGAGCATCTCGCGAGAGCCCACGGCCCTTCCGCCGTGGGGGTCGTACTCATCGCGCAGGGCTTTCATCTGCATGATGTGTTCGCGGCTGATGCTCTCGTTTCCGCTTTCATAGAAAAGTATGCTGGGGTTGTTGCGGTTGTAGATGATGGCATCGCGCATGAGCGCCACGCGTTGTTCCCACCGCGGCCCCTCCACGTCTTTTTCGGCATCTCCCGCGGGCATGGCCTGGGGCAGTCCCACGCGGTCGCAGCTCTCCACGTCTTGTTTCCAGGGCGTTACGTGCATCCACCTCACGATGTTTGCGCCGCCTTCCACCATGAGCCGGTTGCTGTAGTCGCTCATCCACGCGGGCACCGAGAGCCCCGTTGCCGGCCATTCGTTGCTGGTGCGCTGGGCGTAGCCGTGCATCATGATGACGCGGTCGTTGAGCCATATCTTCCCCTCGGCGAACTGCGTCTTGCGGAATCCCGTGCGCGTGGTCACCAGGTCGCTGTATGTTAGCATGTCGCCCCCGCTGTTCACCGTGGCCAGCGTGGTTGACACGGTGTAGAGATAGCCGTATCCCCAGCTCCACAAGTGCACGTCCCTGAGGTCCGTTTCCGCCTTTGCCACCACGGTCTGCCCGGGCCCCAGCGACACGGTCTGCCCGTGTGCCGTTCCCACGCACCGGCCTTCGGCATCATCAATGCGTGCCGTCAGGGTGAACATCCTTTCCTCCGCGCCGTCGTTTCTCACCTCTGCCTCGATGTGCAGGCGCAGGGTGCGCGCCTCGGTGTCGATGTCGGTGGCATATACATACACGCCGGTGGTGCCCAGGTTGCTATAGAGGGGCAACGTCTGGTAGAGCAGGCCCGTGAGGTGCAGAAACACATTCTTGGGCAGGCCCCCGTAGTTGGCGTTGAAATTGCGGTTGTTCCATTGGAAGGGAACGCCATGCCCGGGGTCGGTGAAGTCCCAGCTGTTGTCAATCCTCACGGCCACCACGTTCTCGCCATTTATTATATAAGGTGTAAGGTCGTAGCCGCTGGCCATCACGCCGTTGGCCGATGCTCCCACGCGTTTCCCGTTGAGCCACACCTCACCGCCCTGCCTCATTCCCTCAAACTCCAGGAATGCCTTTCTCCGCTCCATGTCGTTGAGGGTGAAGTGCTTGCGATACCATGCCACGCCCGTGGTGAGGTCGGTGATGTCGCGTGCGAAGGCCTCCTCTTGGTTGTAGGCGAAGGGCAGCACCACGCGCCGCCACCGGCTGTCGTCGAGTTGCGGGTTGGCACCGTCGGCCACGTCGCCCACATGTAGCCGCCAGCCGCCGTTGAAGTTGAGTTTCTGCCGCGGCGGATCATCGCCGCGCGTGGAAAGGGCAGCGCACAATGCCGCCAAGATGACGAAAAGTCTGAAAGGGTTCATAGAGTTTCTAAGTAATTTTTTGCAAATATACGGTTTTTTCGTGAAACGGGCAACACTTTCCGAAACTATTCCGCTTTTCAGGCTCTGCAAGTGCCCACCCCAACATGGCCGCAAAAGGCAAGTTCCGAGCAGATACGTGTTGCTCACCAACCTTGATGAAAACGAAGATCAGAGCGTCTGAAAATTATACAATGGTATCAAGATTGTAGAAGAAACCTTCCACTTTCTGAAGAGTGACCTCGACATACGGCCGTGCTGGCCTAACTGATAGTGATCATCACCAAGTACCGGCTGAAGCCATAATCATTTATATTGGCTCAACAATTATTGTTTCTCCGAATTTAGTCCTATATCAAAGCTACCCATACCCCATCATTGTCCTTACCTTCATGCTTCAAAACACCTTTCTTTTGCAAAATGGAAAGGTCGCGTTCGATGGTACGTTGGCTTACCGAAAAAGTCTCCGACATTTGTTTACCGGTGATTGTCGGAGATTCTTTAATGAGATTGAGCATTTTCTGCTGTCGCTCAGTGAGTTTCGTCTCCGACATGTCTCCGACATGGTCTCCGACATTCTGCGTGTCGGCAGTGGCATAAATAATGGTCTGAAACTGGGCTGGAGTGGATTTGAACACAGGCTTCAGTTCTTCCTTATAACCTTCCAATGCTTGGGTTTCATTGCATATACGTGTGAGTCCGCTACCTCGTTTCTCCATGTAGTCAAGTTGGGCCATTACATTAGCAAGTATGGGATTACGCCTTTCGGAAGAAACATCTTTGATGTCCAAGTCCTGTATCAGCATACCATTGTACATTCCACCTGGGGAGGTGACAATGAGGCGGTCATCGTAAATGTCAAGATGAACTTCACTACCCATTACGGTATAGTCACGATGGATGAAATGGTTTACCATTGCTTCCAAAACGGCACGTTCAGCATACTCCGGTTTGTTCTTTCGTCCATCAGGCAGTTTCTCCCAACCTCTTTTGGTGTTTGACTTCACGAAGTTCATGGATTCGCGAAGCAACATGAGGACATTGCCAGTAAACTCGGCATCATTGATTGCATCGCTCTTTTCCGTTCCATCCCAGCGGGTACAATAAAGGCGAGACTGCCACAATGGACAATCATCGGCAAACAACGCGCCCGCATTTGTAAGGTTTCCAACCCCGGTTACCAGTCCAAACGACAAGAGATATTTCTTGTCCCATTCTTGTTTGGTGCGGTCTTTGAACGTGTTCGCCAATATCGTAAAGGAATAATCCTCTGCTTTATAGTCTGTGTGAAGGGAGTCAAAAGTTTTGTTGGAGCCTTTCAGTACCAAGCGAACCATCTGCTCTGCTGTAGCAGGAAGACTTTCATCGCCAATACGGACAAATGCAATACGCTGACCATCTCCAACATAGTAATATGGGGTATAATGCCCTCTATGTACTTTGAGTTGCAGGATTTGTGAACCATCTATATCAAGAGGAATCATTTCAACCTCTGGCAGAGGATCCAAATAGTCACGAATCCTATTACTGATAGTCTCGCAAACATGCTGTACATCATCAAGTCCTTTGACGATGCCATCATTATCAATGCCAAAGAAAAGGGAACCACCCAAGCCATTGGCAAAAGCGCTTACACTCTTCAACCAACTCTTAGGTTTCTTCTCTTCAAGCATCACCTTGAAGTCGTATGCTGTACATTCCGCTATCAGAGTCTTTAATTCCATTCTATATGAATCCTAATTATTTAGCAAAGGTACACATTTTTATTGAAAGTCGGGTGTCTATTTGACGTTTCGTGCGATTTTTAAGCAAATATACGGTTTTTTCGTGAAACGGGCAACATTTTCCGAAACTATTCCGCTTTTCAGGCTCTGCATGTGCCCACCCTAACCTTTCCCATAAAAAAGTACAACGTGCATCATCCCTCCCGTGTGAAGAGACGCGATAGGAGCCGACGCTTCCAAGCGTCGGAGTAACTATAAATCCTTCTTCGGCGAGACATATTTACACCGCCTCAATAGGAGCCGACGCTTCCAAGCGTCGGAGTAACTTTGAATCCTTCTTCGGAGAGAGATATTTACTCCGCCTTGACAGGAGCCGACGCTTCCAAGCGTCGGCTCCTACAGCGTCGGAGTACCCTCCCGTCCGATGTTTACCGACTTTCAATCTCTATGTTCTTAAAACGTTTAAACACATCATGATGCCTGTATCTCCATCGGGTGCTGTATTTCCACAGCCTGCCGGAAGGAACAAATAGTGTGCATTGCTCGTAGAGTTCATCGAAAGTACTTGTATTGATCTTTAAGTTTAGAGGCTTGATGTTCTTTATATGTATCTCTTTGAGGGATGTGCAACCTTTGAACGCCTCGTCATCTATTTCTGTTACGGAGTCTGGTATGTGGATGGACTGAAGGGATGTACAGCCTTTGAATGCCGACGAACCAATTATTGTTAAAGAGTCCGGGATGTGGATGAACAGAAGGGATGTGCAGCCATCGAAAGCCCTGTCACCTATTTTTGTTACTGAGTCCGGGACGACGAAGGACTTAAGGGATGTGCAGTCGCCGAATGCCCTGACACCAATTTCTGTTACTGAGTCCGGGATGTGGATGAACAGAAGGGATGTACAGCCACAAAATGCACAACCATCTATTTCTGTTACTGAGTCCGGGACGACGATAGACCGAAGGGATGTGCAATCGCTGAATGCCGACCAGTCAATTTTCGTTACTGAGTCCGAGATGTTAATGGACTTAAGGGACGTGCAACCGACGAATGCACAAGGACCTATTTTTGTTACTGAGTCCGGGATGTCGATGGACTGAAGGGAGGTGCAGCCGAAGAATGCCCTTTCACTTATGCCTGTTACAGAGTCTGGGATGTGAATTAACTGAAGGATTCTGCATCCTTCGAATACCCACTTTCCTATTTTTTTTACTGAGTTTGGGATGTGGATGAACAGAAGGGATGTACAGCCATGGAATGCTCTGTCACCTATTTCTGTTACTGAGTCCGGGACGACGATTGACTGAAGGGATGAGCAGTCACAGAATGTCGACAAACCAATTTTCGTTACTGAGTCCGGGATATGGATGGAAAGAAGGGAATTGCACCCTCTGAAGGCCTCGTTACCTATTATTGTTACTAAATCTGGGATGTGGATGGACTGAAGGGAAGTGCAGCCGCTTAATATCCCGCCACCTATTACTGTTACTGAGTCCGGGATGTGGATGGACTGAAGGGATGTGCAGCCACGGAATGCCTCGTAACCTATTTCTGTTACTGAGTCCGGGATGTCGATGGACTGAAGGGAGGTGCAGCCGTAGAATGCCCCGTCACCGATTTCTGTTACTGAGTCCGGGATGTTGATGGACTGAAGGGAGGTGCAGCCGCCGAATGCATCTTCACCTATTTTTGTTACTAAGTCCGGGATGTCGATGGACTCAAGGGAGGTGCAGCCGGAGAACACCCCATAACCTATTTCTGTTACTAAGTCCGGGATGTTGATGGACTGAAGAGAGGTGCAATCTTTGAATGCCTGTTTACCTGTTTTTGTTACTGAGTCCGGGATATCGATGGACTGAAGGGATGTGCAGCCATGGAATGCATGGTGACCTATTTTTGTTACTGAGTTCGGGATGTCGATGGACTGAAGGGAGGTGCAGCCGGAGAATGCATAGTCACCTATTTTTGTTACTGAATCCGGGATGTCGATGGACTGAAGGGAGGTGCAGCCTTTGAATGTCTCGCTACCTATTTCAGTTACTGAATCCGGGATGTTGACGTACCGAA
>JAFVHN010000008.1 GCA_017474515.1 Prevotella sp.
GCGAAGCGCAATCATTTTTGTCAAGATTTTTCATGGTTTTTTAGTTCCCTCAATAAGTTTGACCGCAAATTTCGGGGAGAGATTTGGCAGTTTGAGGGAAGAGATTTTGAAGTTTGAGACCCGAAATTTGCGGTCAAACTTTGGCCGTTTTAAAACCTGTTGATTATCAATATGTTATAAAATAGCCGGAATTTTAAGAATTTTGTCAAATATTTTTACCAATTTTACCCCATGTCGATATCCATCCCGAAATGAGGAAAACGGGGAAAATCTCTCAAAATCCGAAGGGCCGCAGAGCCTTTCGAAAGGATGAAAACGACGGGGATTGGAGGCTAAAATGGCATGAAAACGCATAATTTTATACAATCATGCTAACAAATCATATATTTTTACTACCTTTGCACTGACAAATTTCAATGTGCCACTCATAAAGCTTTGAATATCAAGCCTGGAAAGACAATTATAAATCAACAAATACATTATGAACATCAAAACCACATTAACAAAAACGGCTGTGCTGGTCGTGGGATTATGCCTCGCCAACCCGCTTGCAGCACAGTTGCCTAAACAACTGGAAGTGAAGGAACTGCAGTTGAGCAACGGCATGAAGGTATGGCTCAACGAGGACCATTCGCAGCCCAAAGTGTTCGGAGCCGTGGTGGTGAACGCCGGTGCGAAAGACTGCCCCAACACGGGCATTGCCCACTACTTTGAGCACATCATGTTTAAAGGCACCGACCAGATTGGCACCATCGACTATGGCCGCGAAAAGCCCTGGCTCGACAGCATTGCCGCGGCTTACGACCGCCTGGCCGCCACCACCGATGCCACACAGCGCGAGGCCATACAAAAAGACATCAACCGCCTGAGCCACAAGGCCGGAGAGTATGCCATCCCCAACGAGTTCAACAACCTTACTTCATTCTATGGGGGCAGCAGGCTCAATGCCGGAACGTCCTACGACTTCACGTTCTATCACAACTTGTTCACACCACAGTTCATGGAGCAATGGTGCCAGCTAAATAGCGACAGGCTGATCAACCCCGTTTTCCGTATGTTCCAAGGCGAGCTTGAAACGGTTTACGAGGAAAAGAACAGGTCGTCGGACAACATGATAAACGGACTGCGCGAGGCCCTCATGTCGGAACTTTTCGGCACCCAGCCCTACGCCTACCCCATCATCGGCAGCACGGAGAACCTGAAGAACCCGAAACTCTCGGACATGAAAAAGTTCTACGAGAAGTACTATGTAGGAAGCAACATGGGGCTTTTGCTTTGCGGCGACTTCCAGGCCGACAACATCATGCCCCTGCTGGAACGCACCTTCGGACGCATTCCCAAGGGTGTTGCTCCCAAACGCAACTCTTCGACCATGCCCGACATCACCGCAGAGCGCACCGTAGAGGTGAAAATGCCCATCCCCCTCATCAGCATGGAAATGCTGGCTTATAAGGCTCCCACGGAATTTGAAAAAGACGCCAATGCGCTCGATGTGGCATGCAACATCCTGTATGATGGCAATGCGGGTATGCTCGACTCGCTGGCCAACGAAAGGGTGCTCATGGTTGCCGCCCTGTCGGCATCAAGTCTGAACGATGCCGGAATAGGCATGCTGATACTTGTTCCCAGGCCCCTGGCCAAGACCGAAAAGGCCGAGGCTGCCTGCCGTGAACAAATGAAGAGGCTATGGGAAGGCAACTTCAGCCAGCAGGTTTTTGAAGTGCAGAAACAGTTGACCTACAGAGAGGCGATGAAAGAACTGGAAACCATTGAGGCCAGGGCCGAGAAAATGGTCACCGTCATGGCATCGGGACACAGCTGGCAAGATTATATAAATAAGGTGAACGCCATCAATAAGATTACCAAGGCTGACGTGATGGCGGCGGCAAAACGATATCTCGACGCACCATTCATAAGATTGAAGAAGAAATTCGGCCATCAGGAAAAGGACAAGATGTCGCAACCCGGCTACACTCCCGTGAAACCCAAGAACGTTGATGCAGAGTCGGATTACGCCCGCAAACTGGCTGCCATTCCCGTTCAAGACATTGAGCCGAGGCTCATTGACTTTGAACGCGACGCCACCACCACGAAACTTTCACCCCACGCCACACTTTACACGGTGGAGAATCCCATGAACGACCTCTTCCAGCTCACCGTGGAATACAACTATGGCGCCATGGCCGACACGAAGATGCCAGCAACGGTTGCCATGCTCAACTCTGCGGGCACCGACTCGCTCACCCGTCAGCAGTTCGGGGCCGCACTACAGGCCCTCGGTGCCGACATCACCTTCGAAAGCGATGAAAAAACGTTGACTATGACCATCTCTGGTGTCGATAAGAACTTCATGCCGACCATGGAGCTGGCAGGCCACATCGTGAAACGCCTTTTGCCCGACGACAAGGCGATGGACAATGTAAGAGACGAGATAAAGACTGAGGAAAAGTCGCTCGCCTCAGAGAATAGCGACGTCATGACGGCCTTGATGAGGAAAGTCATGTACGGCAACAAATCCCCTTATTTACAAAGGATTACGTCAAAGGAAGCCAAGAAAATGACGGGCGAGGAACTGGCCGAGGTGTTCAAGAAAGCCCTGACAAGCACCTCCACTTATGTCTATAGCGGTACGCTCAAGGCCAAAGAAGTGGAAGAAGCCATCAGGAAAACGCTGCCCGTGGAGCTCAGTAAGCAGCCATTTGTCAGCTACGGAAACGACTTCGAAGGCTATGACCGGCCCCTGGTATATGTCTTCGACATGCCCAAATCGCGCCAGACGCTCTTCTTTACATACGACCAGATGAAAGCAGAGCCCTCTGCCGAGGAGCGCATACCCGCCGAACTCCTGAGGCAGTATTTCGGAGGAGGCATGTCGTCGGTGCTCTTCCAGGAGGTGCGCGAATTTCGTTCCATGGCCTATACCACATCATGTATGATGGGAAGCCGTTCCTTCAAGTTGCACCCCACGTCGCCGATGGCATTGCTTACCGTTACGGGAACACAGGCCGACAAGACCATGAGTGCCGTCGCATTGGTTGACTCACTGCTACAAGACATGCCCCGCCATGATAAGAATTTCCGTTCCGCACGTCAGGATCTTATCAATAAACTTAGCAGCGACTTTCCGTCGTTCCGCGAAATGGGTTCCACCATCGCCTCGCAAAAGCAGAATGGTTTCACCCAAGACATCAACACCGGAAAAGCCGATCTTCTAAAGAAAGCCACCTTCGCCGACATGGAGAAGTTCTATAAAGAAAACATCAAGAACAACCGCCAACACCGCGTCTTCGGCATTGTGGGCAACAAGAAGAAGCTCAACCTCAAGGAACTGGAGAAATACGGAACAGTCGTCTTCGTAAAGGAAAAAGACCTGTTCAGGAAATAACGAACTAAAAATGAGGATGTGTCAAAAAAAACACATCCTCATTTTGTATATTACCAAGTCCCGGCATCTCAAGTCGGGGCTTTGCTTATTTGTTCACCTGGAACTTTGTGTCACCATTCTCGAAAAAAGCGTTGATCTGCCTTGCGGCGGCAATGCCGGCATTGATATTGGCCTCTGCCGTCTGGGCACCCATTTTCTTGGGTGTTGAGAAGTAGCGTCCTTCAAATTTGGCGAATTCATCGTGCATATCGGGCTTGATGTCGGTGACGAACTTCAGGTCTTCGCGCTCAGCAAGGAGCTGTAGAAGTTGAGGTTCGTCGATGACCTCCTTGCGTGCGGTGTTCACCAAGATGCCGCCTTTCTTCATCTTGCCCACCAATTCGCGGTTGATGCTTTGGCGGGTTTCGGGCGTTGCCGGAATGTGAAGCGACACGATGTCGCACTTTTCAAACAGCTCGTCTTGGCAAGCCACGGCCTTTACACCGGCCTTTTCTATCACCTCAGCGGGGCAATAGGCGTCGTAGGCATACACTTCCATGCCGAATCCTTTGGCGATGCGAGCCACGTTGCGCCCTACATTTCCGAAGGCCAAAATGCCAAGTTTCTTGCCCAAAAGTTCCGTTCCGCTCTTTCCATTATAGAAACCGCGCACGGCCATGACGAGGAGTCCGAACACCAGTTCTGCCACGGCATTGGCGTTCTGTCCCGGAGTGTTCTCGGCCACCACCTTATGAGCCGTAGCCGAGGCAAGGTCGATGTTGTCGTAGCCGGCACCTGCCCTCACCACGATTTTCAGTTTTTTGGCGGCGTCAAGCACTTCCTCATCCACCTTGTCTGAGCGGATAATCATGGCATCGGCATCGGCCACGGCCTGCAAGAGCTGAGCCTTTTCGGTATATTTCTCAAGAAGCACCAGTTCATTTCCGGCAGCTTCCACTTCCTTGCGTATGCCCTCTACGGCGGCAGATGCAAAAGGTTTCTCTGTTGCTACTAATATCTTCATTTCGGCAATTTTTCCAATTAGTTGTTTTTCTCAAATTCCTGCATGGCATCGATGAGCGCCTGCACACCCTCAATGGTCTGAGCATTGTAGCAGCTTGCCCTGAATCCGCCCACCGAGCGGTGTCCCTTGATGCCCACCATGCCTTTTGCGGTGGCAAATTCAAAGAACGGCTTCTCCAACTCGGCATATTCCTCGTTCATCACGAAGCAGATGTTCATCACCGAACGGTCTTCCTCGGCCACGGTTCCTTTGAAGAGCTTGTTGCGGTCAATCTCGCCATAGAGCATCTCTGCCCTTTGCAAAGCGAGTTTGTCCATGGCTTCCACACCGCCCTGTGCCTTAATCCAGCGGAGGTTTTCCAAAGCCGTGTAGATGGGCACCACGGGAGGCGTGTTGAACATAGAACCTTTTTCCACATGTGTGCGATAGTCGAGCATGGTGGGAATGGGGCGCGGGGCACGGCCCAGGGCATCGTTCTTCAGGATGACGATGGTGACGCCGGCCATCGAAAGGTTCTTTTGTGCACCGGCATAGATGCAGTCATACTTGGCCACGTCAACGGGACGGCTGAAGATGTCCGACGACATATCGGCAATCAATCTTACGGGCACGTCGAGGTCCTTGCGCATCTCGGTGCCGTAGATGGTGTTGTTCGACGTGATGTGCAGATAGTCCACATCGGCCGGCACTTCCCATCCCTTGGGAATGAAAGTATAATTTGCATCGGCAGAAGATGCCACTTCCACCACCTCGCCGAACAGCTTGGCCTCTTTCATGGCTTTCTTTGCCCATGTGCCGGTGTTCAGATAGGCGGCCTTCTTTATCAAGAAGTTGTAGGGAACCATGCAGAATTCGAGCGACGCGCCGCCTCCGAGGAAGATGACAGAATAGCCCTCGGGCACCGCGAGCAACTCTTTCACGAGTGCCTCTGCCTCGTCAACCACAGGCTGGAAATCCTTGGCGCGATGACTGATTTCGGCCAATGACAAACCACTACCGTTGAAATCCAAAATCTGCTTTGCCGTATTTTCTATCACCTCGCGCGGAAGCATAGAAGGTCCGGCATTAAAATTATACTTTTTCATTATACTAAATGGGTTAAAAATGTTATAATTTCATGCAAAAATACGTATATTAAGCGACACGGCCAAATATTTTCTTATAAATCAGCCTTTTTTCGTTGCTTAGACGGTCGTTTTGACAAGTTCAAATAGCGTTTTAAGACCTTTCAGGCGCTCCCCTTGTATTTTTTTGAGCACTTCCTGATACTTATCACTGCTGACGGCGGCATAGGCGTAGCGGTCCATCACGTCAATCCGTCCGATGTCCTTCATGTCGAGTCCGCCTTTTTTGCAAAGGAAGCCCACGATGTCGCCCTTTGAGACCTTGTCGCCCTTGCCTTTGCCGAAGTAGAGCGTCACCATTCGCGGGCGTGGCGGCATTCTGCGAATGTCGGGAGCTTCGGGCAACACGAACGGTTCCACCTCGTCTTCCACATAGTCGGGCAGTTGTTCGCGGCTGTTCAAGAGAAAGAAAGCGCGCCCCGACTTGTCCCAACGGGCCGTACGCCCTATGCGGTGGGTATATGCCTCGCGCGTTTCGGGCAGGTGATAGTGTACGATGTTCTCAATGTCGGGAATGTCGAGTCCGCGCGAAGCCAGGTCGGTACACACGAGCACGCTGGCCGAACCGTTGGAGAAAAGGTAGAGTGCGCGCTCGCGTTGCTTCTGGTCGAGCCCGCCATGATACATGCTGACCACATAGCCCTCATTCACGAGGAACGCCGCCACCCGCTCCACGCTCTCGCGGTAGTTGAGGAAAACCACGGTACTCCCCTGCCCTGCCTGGTCGAGAAACCTTAACAGTTCGGGCAGCTTGTCGGTTTGCGGACAATCGATGCGGAAAACGGCGGTGCGTTTCTCCTCACTTTTCCTATAGTCAACCACGCGCGCCTTGTCCATGTTGACAAAGGCTGGCATGGCATCGGCGGCCGTGGCCGAGAGCAATACTCGGCGCACACGGTGCGGCAAGGCTTCGAGGGCGCGAGTCATTTCCTGCTCAAAGCCCATGCTGAGACATTTGTCAAACTCGTCGATGACAGCCCATTTCACCTTGTCGGTCAGCAAGTTGCCCTTATCTACATGGTCGTTGAAACGTCCCGGAGTGACAAACACCACATGAGGTTTCAGCTCGCGCAAAGCCCGGTGTTCCTCCATGGTGGGCCGCCCTCCATAGAGAGCAGCCGACCGCACTCCGCACCGCGCATCCTTCAACACGGTGTGCGATTGAAGGGCCAGTTCCCTTCCAGGCACGATTACCACGGCTTGCAAGTCATCGCTCGACGTGTCGATGCGTTGCACAAGGGGCAACAGATAGGCCAGTGTCTTGCCCGAACCCGTGGGCGACAACACAATTACGTTGCAAGTACGCGTCAGCAACGTGTCAACCACGTCGCGCTGCATGTCGCTCAACGACTCAACCTTGAACTTCGCTAATAGTTCTTCCGTATTCATATTTTATCTTGTTTTTATCAAAATTTGTCAATATTTATTACCACAAATCAACACCCTTGGCGTTTGAAAAATCTTTACAAAACAACGAATTTCTATATCACTGATTATCAACGGTTTAAAAACGCACCGAGAAAAACGCCAAATTTCGAGGACTTTGACCGCAAATCTCTCCTCGAAAAGTGCCATTTTTCTCCATGAAAATTGACGTCAAACCATCCGGATGATAAAACATATTTACAAAACGGATGGAAACAAAGGGAAAGATTGTCAAAATAAAGTCACACGCCATGGCTCTTCCTTTCTGATAATTGAATCACGAAAAACGACCGCGTTTCAGGGGTTATCTTGTAATGGTCGTCAACGCGCCTGTTCACCATCCAGACAATGCGCCCCTTGGCATCGACCACAACGAGTTGCCGACGCTTCTCAAAGCGGTTGACATGCAAGTCGGTGAGATAGTCGCTCACCAGCCTGTGGCCCTTCATTCCGTAAGGGGTGAACGTGTCGCCGTTCTCAATGGGTCTGAGCATGAGGGGAAAAGCCACCTTCTCTGCATCGACACAGGCCAGCTGAGGCTCTCGGAGATGGTCGCGCAGGAAAAGGGCATCGGCGACGGTGTCCTTTTTACTTATAAATAAGGTGTGGTTTTCGTCCATCACATAATTGCCAGGCTCGGGAATTATAAGGCGAACCAGGGGCGCGTTGCCTTTGGGTTCCACCAAGAACCGACCACGGTCAATGAGCAGCTCATGAGTGGATGAGCCGAAGAGAAGTCCGATGCCGGAATGTCGATTTTTCCAGATTTCATCGAGCTGAAGAGATGAAAAATGGCCGTCGCGCAATAAAAAATGCAGCACATATTGAGGGGCCGGCAAGCCTTCGAATAGTGAAAAATCGATGGAAAAGCCGTGGGGTTCATCTTTCATGCAGCGGCTTGCCACGTCGCCGAGGAAGAAATCGAGCAGCTGGGAAGCCTGCGACAGGTGGTCGGACATGCGGGCAATGTTGGCGCTGGCCGACGGATTGGCCTGGCTCATGAGCGGCAATAGTCTGAGTCGGATGAAATTGCGGGTGGCCTCATCGGGCTGGAAGTTGGTGCTGTCGTCAACCCAGGGCTGGCAAGCGGCCTGTAAAGCGCCCTTCATTTCCTCATGGGTGAGGCAGAGCAAAGGGCGAATCACCTGTAAAACAGGCATTTGCGCGGTCAGCTTCATCTCAACTTTCGGCGCAATGCCTGTCAGTCCGCGCAACCCAGTTCCCCGAATCATGTTGAGCAACGACGTTTCCACGGAGTCGTCGCGGTGGTGGCCCACACACAGGCCGTCGGCATGTAAGTCGGCGGCCAGCTGCGCAAAATAGTGGTAACGCAAGTGGCGGGCAGCCAGCTCAATGCTTTGCCCGTGGAGCTGCGCATAGGAACGTGTGTCGAAATGAGCCAGATGGAGGGGGACGTGTTGTTGTTCGCAAAGGGTGCGACAAAACAACTCGTCGCGTTCAGACTCCTCTCCCCTGAGTCTGAAATTGCAATGAACTGCTTCAACCACAAACGACAACTCCTTCATTATCAACAACAAGAAAACACTGTCGGCACCGCCGGAAAGTGCCACCAAATACTTTCCACCAGCAGTCATCAACTGGTGTCGGGAGATATAGGCGGCCACTTTTTTGGTCAGGTCAGCGTTCATGAAGCAGTTATCCTTGGAGTCGTTAGCTATTCAACGTAAAGCACGAGGCCCTTGAGATATTCGCCCTCGGGATGATAAATGTTGACGGGATGGTCGGCCGGCTGGTGCAACTGGTGCAAAATGCGCACCTTACGCCCAGCCAGGGCCGCCGCTGTGAACACGGCATTTCGGAAATGGTCTTTTGTCACCACCTGCGAGCAGCTGAAGGTGAACAGAATGCCGTTGGGGGCTATTTGCTCGAAGGCTTTCTGATTAAGCCGAGTATATCCTTTCAATGCGTTGTGAAGGGCGGCACGGTGCTTGGCAAAAGCCGGCGGGTCGAGGATGACAAGGTTGTACTGGCGGGTGGAATTGTCGAGGAACTTGAACGCATCGTCGCAAAAAGCCTGGTGGCGGGCGTCGCCGGGGAAATTCAGCTCTACGTTGGCGTCGGTCAGCTTGATGGCCTTCTCGCTACTGTCAACGGAATGTACCAGCAGGGCTTGTCCGCGCATGGCATAGACCGAGAATCCGCCCGTATAGCAAAACATATTGAGCACGTTGCGGTTACGGGCATATTGTTCAAGCAATTTGCGGTTTTCGCGCTGGTCGATGAAGAAGCCCGTTTTTTGTCCTTTCAGCCAGTCGATGTGAAAGCTGAGGCCGTTTTCCACGGCAATGTCGTCGCCGCTCTTGCCATAGAGGAACCCGCTTTCGTTGTCGAGCTGCGCCTTATAAGGCAAGGTGGTTTCGCTCTTGTAGTAGATGTTCTCGATGCGCCCTTCCATCACCGTTGCCAGTTGTCGGGCAATGTCGTTGCGCGACAGGTGCATGCCCACGCTGTGGGCCTGCATGACGGCCGTTGAACCATAGCAGTCGATGACCAGGCCCGGCAGGTTGTCGCCCTCGCCATGCACTAGTCGGAAGGTGTTGTTGTGGCTGGTGTCAAGGAGCCCTGCCGTGCGCCTCACCTCAAGGGCGGCAGTTAGTCGCGAATGCCAAAACTGGTCGTCGATGTCAATGTCGCGGAACGACAGCACACGCACGGCAATAGACCCCACCTGGAAATGCCCTACGGCGATGAATTGACGGTCGTGAGTGAACACTTTCACGATGTCGCCGTCGGCCACATCGTCGTCCATCCGCTCCAACGCGCCGGAGAACACCCACGGATGGAAGCGGCGCAAACTGTCTTCCTTACCTTTCTTCAGGTAAACTGTCTTGTATTTCATAAGTATTATTATCTATAAGTTCATAGTCGCCAGATGCTTTCAGCCTCATCAACTCATCATATATCTTTATGCACGCCCACGCATCGGTGGCGGCATAGAGTTTCTGCTTGTCGGTGAGTACTTGGTTCTCCCAGTTGGAAAGTTGTTCTTTCTTGGTGATTTTCTGCCCGAAGAGGTTGGCGAAAATCTTCTGAAGGCTCAGGTCCTCGATGCCGATTTCGCCCACATGTTCCTGCAAATCGATGAACAGGCCTGGGGTGAAATCGCAACGTTTCTTCAGCGAAAGTACGTCGTCGTGCCACGACAGCCCTATCTTGGGAACGGTGGTGTCCTCAAGAAAACGGATGATGTCGGGGGTCATCCCGATAAAATTGAGGCGGAAAAGGAAACATACCTCGCGCGAAGACACCTGCAACAACGACACGGTATGCTGATACCCCTTCTTGAACGACGGGCGCGTCTCGGTGTCAACGCCCAGGATGCCTTGCGAAAGGAGATAGTTGACGGCAAGACGGGTTTCGCCAGGTGAAAAAACAGTGACAATACGCCCCGGGAAAGACACCACAGGGAGCGTGCTGATGAGCTTCTTGTCGTATTGTTTATAGATGATTTTTGTCATTGACATGTTTTGAAAGTGCAAAATTATAAAAAAAATACGATTTTATGGGCAGAATATGACAAAAATCATTTACTTTTGCAGATTATTAGCAATTAAAGAGAAAATGGCAAAGAAAAAACGTAAGGAAAAAACGGCATCGTTCACAGAGGCGATTGGCATAAAAAATATATTTCAGAATGACTTTTTCAACTTCATCTTCGGGTTTGTGCTCATTCTACTGGCCATCTACATGGCCATTGCTTTCGTGTCGTATCTGTTCACGGGGCAGGCAGACCAGAGCTTTGTGCTCGACATGAAACCGGGCGACTGGCTGAACACCCAGAAAGAATTTCAAAATTCATGCGGTTCCATGGGCGCGCTGCTCTCGCATTTCTTCATCTGCGAGTGCTTCGGACTGCCGGCTTTTGTCATTCCCGTGCTCATCGGACTGGTGGGGCTGCGCATGATGCACGTTTACAATGGCATCAACCTGCTGAAATGGTTCATGGGACTTGTCATCCTGATGCTGTGGTGCTCGGTGACATTCGCCAAATTCCTCACACCCATCATGGGCGACCAAGTCTATAACCCCGGCGGCGATCATGGAAAGATGTGCTGCCAGTTCCTCGAAAATGTCATCGGCGCACCGGGACTGACCGCCATTCTTGCACTGGTGGCCATCCTGTTTCTCACCTACATCAGCAACGAAACCATCAATGTGGTGAGAAAGATGCTCAACCCCATCGGATATATCAACAGGAAAGTGAAATTCGTCATTACAAACGAGCAGAAAAAAGACGAAAAAACGCCGGAGGTGCCCACTCCCGAACAAGAAGAACCCAAAGAGCCCGTCATCACCATGGAAGTTGAGGAACAAGAGGTGAAAGAACATGAACCCGACCTGGTAATGAACGTGGAAGATGCTCAAAACCAGGCAAAAGAGGCCAAAGGAAAGAGACCCATTGAGATTGAGGTGACCGCAGGAAAAGGCGACGAAAAGGCCAACGGGAAAACCATGATCGACGACAGCAAGGATTCCCTTCAACCCATCAATCCGAAGGAGCCCTGGACAAAATACCAATATCCCACCATCGACTTGCTGAAGAAATACGACACCAGTGAGAAACCCACCATCGACAAGGAGGAGCAACAGGCCAACATGAACCGCATCCTGAAGGTGCTCAACGACTTCGGCGTGCAGATACGGTCCATCCATGCCACGGTTGGACCGACCATCACTCTTTATGAAATCACACCGGCAGAGGGCGTGCGCATCTCAAGAATCAAAAATCTTGAGGACGACATCGCCTTAAGCCTCTCGGCACTGGGCATACGTATCATTGCGCCCATTCCAGGAAAGGGAACCATCGGTATTGAGGTGCCCAATGCTAATCCGCAAATCGTGTCCATGGAAACCGTCATCAACTCAAAACGGTTCAAGGAAACAAACATGGACCTGCCCCTGGCGCTCGGAAAGACCATCACCAACGAGGTGTTCATGGTTGACCTGGCAAAGATTCCGCACCTTCTGGTGGCAGGTGCCACCGGTCAGGGAAAATCGGTGGGACTGAATGCCATCATCACATCTTTGCTCTACAAAAAGCACCCCAACGAACTGAAATTCGTGCTCATCGACCCGAAGAAGGTTGAGTTTTCGGTCTATACGCCCATTGTCAACCATTTCATGGCGCAAATCCCCACTCTCGACGAGAACGAGGAAGCCATCATCACCGACGTGACAAAGGTTATCAAGACGCTCAACTCGCTCTGCAAACTAATGGACCACCGCTACGACCTGCTGAAAGCCGCCGGCGCGCGTACCGTAAAAGAATATAACAAGAAATTCCTGGACCGCAAGCTGAGACTAAGCGACGGGCACGACTTCATGCCCTACATTGTGGTCATCATCGATGAATTCGGCGATTTGATCCTGACGGCAGGAAAAGAAATTGAACTGCCCATCGCCCGTATTGCACAGCTGGCCCGCGCCGTGGGCATCCACATGGTGATTGCCACTCAACGTCCTACAACAAAAATCATCACCGGAAACATCAAAGCCAATTTCCCGGGACGCATTGCCTTCAAGACCAGTGCCCGCATTGACTCCATGACCATTCTCGACCGTACCGGTGCCAACCAGCTGGTGGGACGCGGCGACATGCTCTACCTGAACGGGGGCGAACCCGTCAGGGTGCAGTGCGCCTTCGTTGACACGCCTGAAGTGGAGAAAATCAACGATTTCATCGAGAATCAGCCCGGTCCATTAGAACCTATGGAGCTGCCCGAACCCACAACTGACGAGGAAGATGGCGGAGGAGCAGCAGCCATCGACATGCACAACATTGATGCACTCTTCGAGGAGGCAGCCCGCCTTATCGTCACTACTCAGCAAGGTTCCACCAGCATGATACAACGAAAGTTCGGCATTGGCTACAACAGGGCCGGACGACTGATGGACTCGCTCGAAAAAGCTGGTATCGTAGGCCAGGCAATGGGAAGCAAGCCCAGGGACGTGCTCATTGCCGACCCCATGAGCCTTGAAAGCAAGTTGGCAAGCATAAGGGGCAAATAGCGGCCATAACACTGCAAATCGCTTGATTTATTAACAAATGACCACCAACGACAACACTTGTTAAGCATCCTGCCGTTAAACCAAAAACGCCGAGGGGCATCAAAATAAGCAGAATGTATCATTAAAACCATTAAGAAAATGAAGAAAATAATGTTTTTCACGATAGCCATGCTACTGGTTGTGGCAGGCACGAAGGCTCAGACCAATGCACAAAAGGCCCGCACCATCCTCGACAAGGCCGCCGCGGTGGTAAGCAACAAAGACGGCGCACAGGCCAACTACACTATGAGCGGGAAATTGGGGAGTGCATCGGGAAAGATTTTGGTAAAGGGGAACATGTTCTGTGCAGAATCCCAACAATTCATCATCTGGTACGACGGAAAAACACAATGGACCTATAACAAACAGGCCGAAGAAGTGAACGTGAGCACTCCCAACAGCGCCCAGCAACAGACGATGAATCCGTACAATTTCATACATATATATAAAAATGGTTATAAACTGAGCCACACGGCCACCGCCGGCGGAAACGTTGTAAGGCTTGTTGCCAGCGATGCCAAAAAGAGCATCAAGGAAATGAAAATAACCGTCAGCAAGCAATATGTTCCCACGAAAGTGGAAATGCGCACCGACAAGGGCTGGTCAACTATCACGCTGTCGCAATTCAAGAGCCGCAAGCTGGCCGACAGCACCTTTAAATTCAGTTCCAAAGATTATCCGAACGCAGAAGTGATCGATTTAAGATAAGAAACTAATATGAACCGCATTGAAATTTTCAAAACACTCCGCCGCCACATCAAACTCAGTGAGAAGCGGAGTGCTGTTTATGAACAAAACAAGACCTCGAAAATCATTATTTACGTCCTGGCGGGCTTCATGATTTTGTACATGATATTCCTTGCCGTGATGTTTGCATTCATCGCCAACACGTCAAGGACCTCCACTCCCGCAGAATTCTTTTTCGGCCTTCTGCCTTTCATTCTTGTCATCGACTTCCTATTTCGTTTTATGGGGCAGCGCACGCCTGCACAGCTTTTCAAGCCTTACCAGTTGCTCCCCCTTCCCCGTTACGCCTGCGTAGAGACGTTTATCCTTTCGAGCATCGTTTCTGAAAACAATCTCGTTTGGCTTGCGGTGACCATTCCCTACGCTTTTCTCACCCTGTTTTTCAGTAGCGGTTTCTTTGCCACCCTCGGTTTCATCATTGTTTTCCAGCTTATTATAATCCTTAACAGCCAGAACTATATGTTGTGGCGCACGCTCATCACCCGCAGCGCCCTGTCATGGATTGGTCCCGTGCTGATTTACGGCGCCTTGTTCCTGCCGTGGGTGATAAAGGATTTCGACACGATGTTCGACGCTTTCGGAGCCATTGGTGAGGCTGCCGTCAACTGGAGTCCCCTTGTCTTCATCGGCATCTTTGCACTTTTGGCCGTCTATTTCTTCATCAACCGGAAATTGCAATACAAATTCACATGGCAAGAAAGCAACGAGTCGGAGTCGGGCAAACAATTAAATAAGGTATGGCAATTTGGACAGCTAGACCGCTTCGGAATCATCGGTGAATATATCAAGCTTGAAATAAAGAGCATCATCCGCAACAAGAACATGCGGTATCCTTTCATCTATTCCACCGTGTTCACGGTTTTCCTCAGCGTCATCATTTCCTACACTGACATTTATGACGGTGCCTTCGTTTCCAAGTTCTTCATCGTCTATGTGTTCATCATCAACGGCGGCATGCTGCTTATCAAGATAATGGGTGCCGAGGGCAACTACATCGATGCGCTGATGGTGCATAAGGAGAACATCCTCAACCTGATGAAGGGCAAGTATTTCTTCTATTGCGCCCTCCTGCTTGTTCCTTTCGTCATCATGATTCCAACCATTTTCATGGGCAAATACACGCTTCTCATGCTCATTTCACTGGCAGCGTTCACCGCCGGACCGGTGTTCTTCATGTTCATGCAAATGGCCGTTTGGAACAAGCAGACCATTCCCCTGAACTCCAAGCTGGTGGCGAAGGGCAATGTGGAAACCAACTGGTTTGCCGTCATTGCCGAGATGCTGGCAATGTTTGCGCCCGTCATCATCATCAGCGTGCTGAGCGTCTTCTTTAGCGAAACCACCACTTTCATCATTCTCCTTCTCATTGGCCTTGCTTTCATCTGCCTGAACCATGTATGGATGAAAAACATCTACAACCGGTTCATGAAGCGCAGATACGAGAACATGGAGAGCTTCAGGGCGACAAGATAACCCTCTTTGGCTTGACAAATATCAAAATACAAGCCCCGAAAAGGCATAATAACGCTTTTTCAAGAAAAAAAAGAAGGAAATATTTGGTGGATAAAAGAAAAGTTTCTACCTTTGCAGTCGCAATTACGAAAACAGGTTGATTGCACCAACAAGGATGCGCTTGTAGCTCAGTTGGTAGAGCACCTGACTCTTAATCAGGGTGTCCAGGGTTCGAGCCCCTGCAGGCGTACAAAAAAGAACTGACCGCGGTCAGTTCTTTTTTTTGTGCCCATCGAATACAGCCAGGGGGGTGCCGCGGATTTTTTGAAACTGCCATGCCCGAAACATGTTAACACGGCAACATCGCCGAAATTCTTCCCCACCCGTCTTTTCCAAATTCCATGTAAGAGCATTGCAATTATTAAAACCAAAGAGAAATGCCATTATTGGAATACTCCAAAGTCCTCAGATTGCGTATAATGGGAAGGCTGAACGGATATGCGTCGGATGCAGAGGGGACATGTTCATTCCGTATGGCTCTCAGGAAGATGTTCTGACCGTCTATTTTCATTACAATAATACTCTTGCAATCCAAGCGCAGGCCTCTGCGTCGGCAAGAGCATGGTGATGGTTTTTCAGCAGATAGCCACACTCGGCAGCCACGGTGTGCAGCTGATGGTTGGGCAGATAGCGTAAAGCCCGGCGCGAGGCGGCGAGCGTGTCGTAGAACTCGTAGTCGGGATAATCCATTTGATAGACTCGGAAGACGGCTTTCAGACAGCCCTCGTCGAAAGGCTTGTTGTGGGCGACGAGCGGCAGGCCTTCAATCAGAGGCTCAATCTTTGCCCATACTTTGGGGAACACCGGGGCATCGTCGGTATCTTGGTGACAAAGGCCATGCACCTGAGAGCACCAATAGTTATAATAGTTCGGCTCGGGCTGGATGAGGGAGTAGAACGTATCTACAATCTCCCCATCACGCACAATAACAAGTCCTACGGAACAGACGCTGCTTCGCTCATTGTTGGCCGTTTCAAAATCTATGGCTGCAAAATCTCGCATTTATTCTCCTTTAAATCGGTGATATTTGTAATTCGTGAGTTCAGGAGTTCAAACTATTGGTCGGCGAGCGAGCACCGCTGCATGGCATGGCTTTCGCCGAGCATTTTCATAAATTCCTTGGTGGCATTTTTCTCATAAACGTTTTTCAGTACATGTATGCCGCCTTGCATGCCGTTCTCGGGCGTGTCGGTGTCGGTGATGGGAATGGCCCGCAGCCCCGGCTCACTGATGACCGTGCTTTCACTGAGTATGGTGACATAGTTCGACTCGCGCACCAGCTTGAACAAGAGGAAAACGGTATTCATTTCCACCTTTATCTTATATTGGTAGGCAGTGCCGCTTATGCTCCGCTCAAAAGCGTTGCGGGCCTGGGTGCCTTTCCTCAGCACGGCCAGGTCATAGCGTTGCAGTTCGTCGAGGGTAATGCTCTTCCGTGACGCCAATGGGTGGTGCTCGTTCACAATGGCCGCCAGGCGATGATGAAAGAGCACGTGGCTCTCGATGCGCGGGTCGGCACGCAGGGGTTTGAAAGCCAACACGAAATCGAGCTCATGGCGCAGTAATTGTTCCATGAGTTCCGACATGGTGGATTGTGTAACATTCATCTTGATGTGGGGATAGCGTCGAAGGAACGCAGTAAGCGTTTCGGAAATGATGCTGACGAAAGAAAACGTCACGCCGATGTTCAGTTCGCCGGTGGCAAGGTTTTTCAGCTCGTCCATCCTTATCTTGCAGTTGTCGGCGGCTCGTATGGCTTCGCGTGCCAGTGGCAGGAGCATGTGGCCGGCCTCGGTAAGCGTCACTTCATGGCTGTTCCTGAGGAAAAGGGGCTGGTCGAGTTCATGCTCCATCTGAAGAATTTGTTGCGACAACGTGCTCTGGGTGATGAACAGTTCCTTTGCGGCCATCGAGAAATTGAGCGTTTCGGCCACTTTCATGAAGTATTTCAACTGACGTAGTTCCATAAAACTTGTATTATAAATGGTTGTCCCTACCCTTTCGGGCCATGCTTTCGGGCTTTTGGGCACGGGGTTGATTAACGACTGCAAATATACGTCTTTTTTGCCAATCAGCCATCATTGCCGACAAGAAAACTGCATGCCGACGACATTATTATCGGTTTTTTCGATAGCAGCAATCGCGATTTGGCGTTGTGCCACATGTGTTTCTTTCCATCATCAAAGATTGCGCAAAGGCAAAAAAGGCAGTACCTTTGCACACGAAATAAGTAATCACCATTAAAAATTTAAGATTATGTTCAACATTTCAATGATTAGCATGATGGCCCTGGCAGCCATGTTCGTGGTAGGTAACGCATTTACTTTCTGGTATGCACGTCACGAAAACCTGGAAGTGAGATAAAAGATTCTCTCTTTCTTTTGAAGCGACATCAGTCGGAATCATAAATGATGATGGTTCCGGCTTGTTTTTTTATTGGGGGGAAAACGTTGCGATGACACGGCAACATGCGGAACGGACGAACTGTGCCTTATTTTACCTATTTGGGTTTATCATTTAGCTCGGCGCCGGAATCCCCATTTTTGTCAAGATTTTTCATGGTTTTTTTGTCACCTCAAGAGGTTTGACCGCAAATTTCGGGGAGAGATCTTCAAGATTTCTCCTCTCAATCTTCAAGATCTCTCCCCGAAATTTGCGGTCAAACCAAGGGCGATTTACAAACCACTGAAATTCAACGAATTACAAAGGCCATGCAAAAACACTTATTTTGTCAAAAATTTTTACCAATTTTTATCCTATCCGCTATCCGTCGCAGGATAAAGAAAAAAACAAATCGGTCATAACATGTACCATAATCCACGGCCTGGATTTCTAATGACCGATTGGGGTTAAAATGAACTTTGCGGGGATTTTCTGCCATTTTCCCTTCACGGGGAATTTGAGGACGCTGCCCTCAAGATGGCGGAAGGTGTAAGTGCCATCGTCGTTGAGCGTAAGCGTGGCCGTGAAATCCTCACTTCCATAGTTGTTGATGAAGTCGAGCGTTGCTATACGTCCGTCAATCTCAGAAGCCACCACTGGCCACACCGTTTCGGATTGTTCGGAGCCCATATAGCCGTCGAGTTCGCCAAACACTTCCTGCCCCGGCACGGTAACGGCCTTGCCGAGGAGGTCTATCTCAAGGAAAATCTTGAATTCCTCGTTGTGGAGTTTCTTTATGAAGCAGCAGTCTTGTCCGGTGTGCTTTTCCTGCACCTCCGGAGCCTGTTGTGCCCTGAGAAAAGAAGTGGTGGCGAGGGCAAAACAGAGAAGTAAAAAACACTTTTTCATCATATCTCAAAAAAGCCATTAACCATGCTTTATGCGGCCTGCAAATGTCCGTACATGAGCGAATTATATAAATTGAGCGCGCAAAGATAGATAATATTTATCAAGAAATGAAACGTTTTGCAGAAAAAATGCATAAGAAAGTTGTTGATAAACATTTTTTATACTAACTTTGCCGAAAATTTCGCGAAAAAGATGACAAAAGACATGATGCTCCCCGACTATATCTTTGAGGCCAGTTGGGAAGTGTGCAATAAAGTTGGAGGTATATATACCGTATTGTCCACAAGAGCAAAAACGCTACAGGAACAGTTTGCTGATCATATCATTTTTATCGGTCCCGATTGTTGGACCAAGAAGGAATGTCCCTATTTCATTGCCGACGACACCCTGTTTGAAGGCTGGAAAGACGAAGCCCTGAAAGACGGGCTGAAGCTCCGCATAGGACGATGGGACGTGCCGGGAAAACCGATTGCCATCCTGGTGGACTTTCAACCCTACTTTGAGAAGAAAAACGACATCTACACCTGGTTGTGGGAAAACTACAAGGTTGACTCGCTCCATGCCTACGGCGACTACGACGAGGCCTCGATGTTTTCCTACGCCGCCGCACTGGTGGTGGAAAGTTTCTACAAGAAATTTCTCAACAAGAGCCACAAAGTGGTTTTCCACGGCAACGAATGGATGACCGGACTGGGGCTATTATATATTAATAAGGTGTTGCCCGAGGTGGCCACTCTGTTCACCACCCATGCCACCAGCATCGGCCGAAGCATTGCAGGCAACAACAAGCCCCTCTACGATTACCTGTTTGCCTATAACGGCGACCAGATGTCGGAGGAACTGAACATACAGAGCAAGCACTCCATAGAGAAGCAGACGGCACACCATGTGGACTGCTTCACCACGGTGAGCGACATCACCGCCAATGAATGTCTGGAACTGCTCGACAAGCCGGTGGACTTCGTGTTGCCCAACGGGTTCGACAACAGCTTCGTGCCAAAGGGTGCCACCTTCACACGAAAGCGGAAGGCCGCAAGGAAACGGCTGCTCGACGTGGCCAACGCCCTGCTGGGCACCGACCTTGACGACGACACGCTCATTGTTTCCACCAGTGGAAGATATGAATTTCGCAACAAAGGCGTGGATGTCTATATAGAGGCCATGAACCGACTGCTGCGCGATAAGGAACTGAAGAAGAAGGTGTTGGCTTTCATAGAAGTGCCGGGATGGGTGGGAGAACCACGCACCGACCTGGTGGAACGACTGAACAGCGGCAAAAAATACGACACGCCGTTGGAGGTTCCCGAAATCACCCACTGGCTTCATAACATGAGCCACGACAACGTGCTGGGCATGTTGAAATTCCTCGACATGCACAACAGTGCCGACGACAACGTGAAATTGATTTTCCTGCCATGTTATCTGACCGGCAACGACGGGGTGCTGAACATGCCCTATTATGACTTGGTTCTGGGCAACGACATTTGCATCTATCCCTCTTATTATGAACCCTGGGGATACACACCTCTGGAGGCCATCGCCTTCAAAGTGCCCTGCATCACCACCGACCTGGCAGGTTTCGGACTGTGGGCAAACTCAGAAAAAGGTGCATACAGCGAGATTGAAGACGGCGTGAAGGTCATTCACCGCACCGACTATAACTATTCTGAGGTGGCCGACGTCATCAAGGACACCGTGGCCCTCTATTCGGGATTTACCGAGAAAGAGATAAAGAAAAGCCGGGACAATGCCGAGAAACTCTCGAAAAAGGCCCTTTGGTCTAAATTCATCATTTACTATATGCAGGCGTATGACTTCGCCCTGCAAAAAGCAGAAACAAGAAAAAGGATATAAAAATACTAAAACATTAAAATTATGAAGATTAAAGCCGATTATTCCAACGACCCTCAGTGGAAAGAACTTACCGTGAAATCGAACCTTCCGGAAGAGCTGAAGTGTCTTGACGAACTGGCTCATAACTTATGGTGGGCATGGAACTACGAAGCCCGCGAGATGTGGCGCAGCCTTGACGAGGACCTTTACGAAGAAGTGAACCACAATCCGGTGCTCCTGCTGGAACGCCTGAGCTATCACCGCAAGGAAGAGATTGTACAGGACAAGGAAATCATGAAGAATGTGAAAAACGTCTATAAGCTCTTCCGCAAGTATATGGACGTGAAACCCAATTCTGAGCGCCCCTCCGTGGCATATTTCTGCATGGAATATGGCCTGAACCAGGTGCTCAAGATTTATTCGGGAGGTCTAGGAATGTTGGCTGGCGACTACCTGAAAGAAGCTTCCGACAGCAATGTTGACATGTGCGCCGTGGGCTTCCTCTACCGTTTCGGATACTTCACCCAGAGCCTCAGCATGGACGGCCAGCAGGTGGCCAACTATGAAGCCCAGAACTTCAATTCACTGCCAATAGAACGTCAACTCGATGCCGACGGCAATCCGCTGGTCGTTGACGTGCCTTACATGAATTATCAGGTGCATGCCTACGTTTGGCGCGTGAATGTGGGGCGCATTTCGCTCTACCTGCTCGACACCGACAACGACATGAACTCCGAATTTGACAAGCCCATCACCCACGCCCTCTACGGCGGCGACTGGGAAAACAGGCTGAAACAAGAAATCCTGTTGGGCATCGGCGGCATGCTGACCTTGAAGAAACTCGGCATTAAGAAAGACATTTACCACTGCAATGAAGGCCACGCAGCCCTCTGCAACCTGCAGCGCCTGTGCGACTACATCAGGGAAGGACTGACCTTCAACCAGGCACTTGAACTGGTTCGTGCCAGCGGACTTTATACTTGCCACACACCCGTTCCGGCTGGTCACGACTATTTCGATGCCGGACTGTTCGGAAAATACATGGGCGGCTATCCCGAAATGCTGGGCATCACCTGGGATGAGTTCATCGGAATGGGAAGAACCAATCCGAACGACGTGAACGAAAAGTTCTCGATGTCAACATTCGCCATCAACACCTGCCAGGAGGTCAATGGCGTGAGCAAATTGCACGGATGGGTGAGCCAGAAAATGTTCGCTCCCATCTGGAAAGGCTATTTCCCCGAAGAGAACCACGTGGGATATGTCACCAACGGCGTTCACTTCCCCTCATGGGCAGCATCGGAGTGGAGGCAGCTATATGCCAGGCACTTCGACAAGAACCACCTCAAGGACCAGAGCAATGAGAAAATCTGGCATGCCATCTACAATGTTGACGACGAGGAAATCTGGGCAACACGCATGGCTTTGAAAAACAAGCTCACCAACTACATCCGCACCAAGTTCCGCGAAAACTGGTTGAAGAACCAGGGAGACCCGTCGCGTGTGCTCTCACTGCTTGAGAAAATCAATCCCAATGCGCTGATGATCGGCTTCTGCCGCCGCTTTGCCACCTATAAGCGTGCACACCTGCTGTTCACCGACCTTGACCGCCTCTCCAAGATTGTCAACAACCCGGAGCGCCCCGTGCAGTTCCTCTTTGCCGGAAAAGCACATCCCGCCGACGGTGCCGGACAGGGTCTTATCAAGAAAATCTACGATATTTCGCAACGCCCCGAGTTCCTCGGAAAGATTATCTTCCTCGAGGACTATGACTTCCGTCTTGCCCGCCGCCTCGTGTCGGGTGTTGACATCTGGATGAACACTCCCACCCGTCCGCTTGAGGCATCGGGAACTTCTGGCGAAAAAGCTGAGATGAACGGCGTTGTCAACCTTTCCGTGCTCGACGGATGGTGGCTCGAAGGCTACCGCGAAGGTGCAGGATGGGCACTGACGGAGAAGAGGACCTACCAGAACCAGGCTTATCAGGACCAGCTCGACGCTGCCACCATCTATGGACTGCTCGAGAACGAGATTGTGCCGCTCTATTATGACAAGAACGAGAAAGGTTTCAGCACCGGCTGGATAAAGGTCATTAAGAACTCCATCGCCACGATTGCGCCCCACTACACCATGAAGCGCCAGCTCGACGACTACTACGAGAAGTTCTACAACAAGGAAGCCAAGCGCTTCAAGATGCTCGCTGCCAACGACTACCGCGTCGCCAAGGACATTGCGCTGTGGAAAGAAACGGTGGCCGAGCGTTGGGATGCCATCCACATGGTCAGCAAGGAAAGCGACCTGCCGCAGGAAGGCCCTGTCAGCGGCGTGACTTATACACTCCGCTTTGTCATTGACGAGCAGGGACTCGACGATGCCATCGGACTTGAACTCGTAACAATAAGGAAAGACGCCAACGGCGAAGAGCGCATCGGTGCCATCCGTCCCTTCGAAGTGATTAAGCGCGAAGGCAACCTCTACACCTTCGAGGCAAAGTTCCAGTCGGCACATGCCGGAACCTTCAAAGCTGCCGTGCGCATGTATCCCAAGAACGACAAACTGCCCCACCGCCAAGACTTCGCCTACGTCAGGTGGCTGGAGTATTGATACATTACCATATATACAAAAACAAGGAGCACGTTTTCTCGTGCTCCTTGTTTTTGTATATATCCTTGAAATAAGAACTTGAGGTACAAGTACTTATTTCCCGTAGAAATGTTACTCTGATAGTTTTTGGCTGATGAACTCCTTTAGCTGTTCGCCCCTCAGATTGAAGGCGAGCAGGTGTCCCTCTTTGTTGACGATGAGGGTGAACGGAATACTTTCAATGCCGAACAACTTGGCGGCTTCACAGTCCCAGCCCTTCAGGTCTGACACCTGCAGCCAGTTCATGTTCATTTCCTTCACGGCTGTTTTCCACGCTTCGGCGTTATTATCGAGCGACACGCCGATGATGCCCAGACCTTTGTCCTTGTTGGCCTCATAGAGTGCCACCACGTTGGGCATCTCTGCCCTGCACGGCCCGCACCAACTTGCCCAAAAGTCGATGATGGTGATTTTGTTCTTGGCCACATACTCCATGGCAGAAGTGGGATTGCCATTCATGTCGGGCAGAGAGAAATCGGGCATGGGCGTTGACCGCACATCGTTATTTTCCACCTGTTCTGTTTTTTTCTCATCCTGCCGGGGTTGTTTCTTCGCCTCGTCATGACATGCGGTCAGCAGGCATGCGGACAGCAAAAAGATGTAAATGCTGTTCTTTTTCATAATTCCAGAGAAAATGAACTAAATAAGATATTGATCGCTGATACTCTTGTTTTCAAGGAGGAGTTTAATGGTCTTGGCAAACATGTCGGCCACGCTGAGCTGCTTCACCTTTGTGCATCTGTGGGTGTAAGGAATGGAGTCTGTAAATACGATTTCCTCGAGGGCCGATTCCTGCACGCGCTCATTGGCGGGCCCGCTCATCACACAGTGGCTGGCACACGCCCTGACGCTTTTTGCCCCGGCCGCTTTCATGATGTCGGCAGCCTTAGTGATGGTTCCGGCTGTGTCCACCATGTCATCAATGATGACCACATTCTTGTCTTTCACGTCGCCGATGATTTGCATCGTTGCCACCACATTGGCCCTCGACCGCGTCTTGTTGCAGAGCACCAGGGGCACACCAAGGTATTTGGCGTAGGTGTTGGCACGCTTCGAGCCGCCCACGTCGGGCGAGGCAATCACCATGTCGTCGAGTTTCAGCTGCTGCAAATAGGGCAAGATAACTCCCGAAGCATACAGGTGATCGACGGGAACATTGAAAAAGCCCTGTATCTGGTCGGCGTGCAGGTCCATGGTGATTACGCGGTCCACACCGGCCACACTGAGCAGGTCGGCCACTAATTTGGCACCTATCGACACCCTCGGCTTGTCCTTCCTGTCCTGTCGTGCCCATCCGAAATATGGCATGACGGCAATGATGCTCTTGGCCGACGCACGTTTGGCAGCGTCGATCATGAGCAACAGCTCCATGAGATTGTCGGATGTCGGGAAAGTGCTCTGCACCAGAAACACGTCACGGCCTCGGATAGACTGTTCGTATGAGACGGAGAATTCACCGTCGGAAAACCGTGTCATAACGAGTTTTCCTAGCGGGCAGTTCAGGCTCTGGCAAATTTTCTCGGCCAGATATTTGGTGGCCGTTCCCGAGAAAACCATAAAAGAATTTGAATCGATCATCATGTTGTTTATGATTATTGTAGATGAGTTATATTGCCTTTTTTTGATTTCCCGATTGTTTTATAAATAAAAGAAGGGGCTCAACCGGCCACTTTCCTCAGTTTCTCGAAGTGCCTGATGAGCTCCTTGTAATCTTGTTCGTTGTGGATGTCGAAGCGGTTCCACAAGTCGCCGCATACGACCACGCCGCCAAATCCCAGGTCTTTCATCTCGCGGATGTTGTCAAGATTGATGCCGCCCAGGGCATGCACATGCCTGTCAATAAGCCCCCGGCGCGACGCTTCTTTCAGCTCGGCATCGGTGAATGTGGCATCGGCGTCGCGCTCGCTCTGGCTGTGACGGATGTATTTCAGGAAGACGTATTCGGCTTTTTTCTTTGCGGCCTTCAGCAGCTCAAGGTCCATGCAAGTGCGGCTGAACTTTCCCTTATAGCCAATGGGCAGGGGTGCTTCGGCCGACTCAAGGTGAATGCCGCCAAGCCCATATTCTTCTTTCAAGTAATAGTGGTCGTGAACAAAGATTCGGCGATAGCAGTCCTCAGGCAACAGGGTGAGAAGTCGTTCTGCATACATGGGGGCCTGACCGGGCTTATAAAGGTGAAGATAATCAAGGCCTTCGTCAAACAACGACGACAAAATCTTATCTTCTTCCACAAAGTATGTGGGTTTGGTCATTAGAATGAGTTTCATCTGACTTCTTTCCTTTTCTTTTGCAAAAGTAAAAAAAAAAGGTGAAACTTGCAAGAATATGGCCTTTATTTATTTTGAATAATGCGAAAATGACCTGTGCAATGAGTTGCAATCGTTGACGGGTTGAAAAAAAGAGATGCACGCGGGATGTGGCATCTCTATTTTATATTTCAATTTCGGTAAGATGTGGTAGTTTCTGAACTACAAATACCCAAGAGAATTACAGGTCGTCGTAGTCGCCGGTGAACGTGGTGGTTCTCATGTCACCGGTCTGCAGTCCACGCTTCAGCCACCTCATGCGCTGTGCCGAGGTGCCGTGGGTGAAGCTTTCGGGCGACGAATAGCCTTGCGACCTTTCCTGCAAGTAGTTGTCACCAATCACCTTGGCAGTTTCAATGGCCTCTTCGAGGTCGCTCTCGTCGATGGACTGGAACGTTTCGTTCTCATAGTGCCCCCACACGCCGGCATAGTAGTCGGCCAGCAGTTCCAGCCTCACACTGATTTGGTTGGCCTGCGTCTTGTTGGTGCTGTTCATCTGCTGGTGGGCCTTGCCCAGGGTGCCGAGAAGATATTCCACGTGGTGGCCCACTTCATGGGCGATGACGTAGGCAAAAGCGAAGTCGAGGTCTCCCTTGTTCTTGATACCGAGGCTCTTGCGCATGGTCTGGAAGAACGACAGGTCGATATACAGTGTCTGGTCGCCCGAGCAATAGAACGGACCCACGGAAGCCGTGCCCTGTCCGCAAGCCGTCTGCACGGCGTTGGTGTAGAGCACCATCTTCGGGTTCTTGTAGGTTTTGCCCATGCTTTTGAACACTTCTGCCCAGATATCCTCGGTGGAAGCAAGCACCTGGCTCGAGAACTGTGCCAGTTTCTGCTCTTCCTCCGTAAATTCGCGCTGTCCCTCCACGGTTCCCACGTTCTGGCTCTGGGCCATCTGCGTTCCCACGTTAGAGATGACATCGCCGAGGTTGCCTCCCCCAAGGAAGGTAAACAATGCAATCATGATGATGCCGCCGATACCCAGTCCGGCCACTGTGCCGCCGCTCATTCCACGGCGGTCATCCACGTTGCTGCTTTCTCTTCTGCCGTCTAATTTCATAGCTGAAAATGTTTATTTGATGATAATTTTTTTATTATTGATAATATAGATGCCCTTTTTCAGATGAGGCATGCCGTTGGCGGTGGTGCCCATCACGCGGCCCTGCAGGTCATAGATGATGGTGTTGCGGCCGGCTTGCTCCACGGGATAGGCGGCGATGGTGGTTTCTCCGGGTTCTTCCACAGGCTGGCGCTTGTAGAGTTGTACAGGTTGCTGGCTGGAAGTATAACAAACAAAGCGCGGTGACTGTTTGTTGTACTGAAGGGAGTAACTGGAATTTCTGGTATTTTTAATAATGGCGTCAAGTCCGCTGAACGTAATGGTCCATTGTGCGCCCGAAGCGGTTGGACTTGTGACTGTATGTATTTTATTCGCGTTTGTGGTGTGGGCAACATAAACCTCGGCGGTAGCATCATAGAAAGTATAATTGTTTCCCTCAATACCCAAAATCATTTCGTAGGGCTTGTCTGTTTTGTTCACCTCTGTTGCGACCATGCCTTCAGATGTGGTGAGACTAACAGAAAGACGGATAGATTGGTTAAAGTCATGTTCTCCCATGGCTTTATTTTGGTCTTCGCACACAATGATATAACCTGCTCCTTCTTCCAGTTCATCTGTCGAAGTAATGCGGGCATAGACAAATTCTCCATCGGAAGGTGTTGGCGGGTCATCAGGTCCGGGACCAGGTCCAGGTCCGGGGTCGGAGCCATTATCGGGAGCATCTTCAGGTATGTCAAAAGTATATCCTTCAGGAATTTGGTAATTATCATAACTGAACTCTACATCGGTCATGCTTCCCCATATATATTCTTCCAGTCCAGGGTAATCGATGAATGGATTGCGGTTATGCTGAATGAGACACACGGCTTCATTACGATTGACCTCTTTGCTGGTTAACTGGTCGTTGTACGCCCACTCCATCAGCATGTTGAGAGCCCATTCCTTGAAACCGGGATAAGTGTTTTTTGCGCCAGAAGAAGTGGTTGCAGTCATGTTTTCCATCATTTTTGCTCCGTCTGAGGCTTGGGTGAAATTCTTGTCTTCGTAACAAGTCACCATATAAAAATAGGTACGCGCCAAATCACCTTTGTAATGGTCGTTGGGTTCAAACACCTTACCTGTAACACCCGGAGTTCCGCTTTCTCCCCAAATACTGAAGTTATTTTCTGAATGGCCTGACATCGAACCAACTTTTGCGTATGGCAAAGCACTTCTATTTGTGTTCACCCAGGCATCAACAGGATACAAATGGAAAAGATCACTGTACATCGGTTCTGACTTAACAGCCCCAAACCAACTTTTAGGAAGACTATGCTCTTTGTTCCATCCGTCACCTTCTTTGCCACTTGAGATAGCGTCATTGACTGTATATGCTTTCTTCACACTATAAATATCCCAAATTTTGTTTTGAGGAGTATAGTCTGTTTGGGCATAGTATGGATTCAAATTGGAGCCATAACTCTCCACATCGAACTGCTGGTTTTTATACTTTCCCCTTAAAATTCCGCAGAGAGCCGTCTTCAGTTCTGCGCCCTTCTTTCCATCGGCCGCCTGGTAATAGGTGCCAGTGCTATTGGGGCCTTGCGCCCATGCACAAACGGCAATGGTCGCCATGCACATTAGTAGTAATTTTCTTTTCATGATTAAGTGTATTTAGAATTTGCTTACAAAAATAGGTGAAATTCTTGAATACTGCAAACTTTTTTTTTGATATTTCAATTATTCGCCGTATTTTTGCCCAGTCAAAGGCTTATAAGGCCTGTTTTTCAGTAAAAAACGTACACCATGCTTATCATTACACGCAATGACAAGGACTATGGTCCTTACGACGAAATGACTGTCGCACGGTTTGTTGAAGAGGGCAAACTGCTGCTCAACGACAAGGCCCGCGACACCAACGGCGGTGCCCAGGACACCATCAAGACTTATCTGGACCGTGCCGGCATCCACCCGAACATCAAGCACCACGGCTCCATCACCCAGCAGCTCGGGCACATTGGCAGCGCGTTTATCTTCCCGAAAGAGGAAATCAGCCGAAGCCGCCTGCTCGACGACACGCGCCTGCTCATTCTGGCCATTGTAGGACTGTCGCTGTCGGTCATCATGCTGCTCCCCATTGGAGGGTGGCTGGTATTCTATATCGTTTCGCTCTATTTCGCCACCATCTGGGGACTCTTTTTCTTCCATTTCTTCCGCACGCGGCAGGTGAAAGTGAAAACCACCGTCACGCTGTTCTTCATGACGCAACTGGCCGTGTTCATCATCTTCTCGGGACTGAACAGCTTCAACTTCTTCTACATCTTCACCCAATCGCCCTTTCCCGTCAATATCATCGGTTTCATCGCAGGAGTGGGGCTTACGGAGGAGTTTGCCAAGATGATTCCGCTGCTCATCCTGGCCCGCCGAAGCAAGGAACCGCTATTGCCGCAGACACTGGTCTATTACGGACTGATGTCGGGCATCGCCTTCGGCGTGTTCGAGGGCGTGCAATACCAGACAACGGTCAACATTCAAGCCGATTACACCACGGCCTTTGTGCTGAACATCGCCCGTTTGACTTCCCTGCCCTTCCTCCATGCCCTTTTCAGCGGCATTTGCGGATATTTCACGGCTTTTGCCCGGCTCTACCCGCGCTACCGCAAGTCGCTATATACGCTTGCCATTGCCGTGCCGGCCATTCTTCACGGCCTCTACGACTCGTTTGCCGGAGTGTTCTACCCTGCGGCACTGGCCATCGCATTCCTGTGCGTCCTCCTGCTAATGGCTTATCTCAGAAAGAGTTCCAATTTCCAGGCCCACCTGCGCAATTAGTTTTCTAAGGAGTTCGTAATTCCCCTCTACTTCCCTACTCCATGGTATTATTATTTCCAAGGAGTAAGGGAGTCAAGGAATATGTGCCTCTCCTCTACTCCACTACTCCATAGAAATCAAAAGTCTAAGGAGTAAGGGAGTCAAGCAATATGAGTTTCACCTCTACTCCACTACTCCGTGGAAATCAAAAGTCTAAGGAGTAAGGGAGCCAAGCAATATGCGCTTCTCCTCCACTCCACTACTCCGTGGAAACTAAAAGTCTAAGGAGTAAGGGAGCCAAGGAGTATGTGCTTTTCCTCTACCCCCCTACTCCTTTGAGAAAAAAGATTAAGGAACCCACGGATTAATCAGTCCTCCTTTACTCCCCAACTCCTTAGAAATAAAAAAAGAATTGAGGAACCCGTGGATTATAATCTAATCCAAAACTCCTTGGAAAAAAAAAGAAATCTATACAAGGTAAACTTTGTCGCCGTCAACGCGGAAATGGATATTCCGCCCATCGAACATCAGCCCGTAAATGCGGTCTGCATCATCAATATATTGCGGACGTGGGTCAAGCTCCAGCAGGTTGATAAGCGTCTGCAACTGGCTCTCGCTGAGCCCATCCTTCATTTCCTCGGGCACCTCCACATGCAGCCGTTGCCAATGCGTCTCGTCAGTGAAACCGCCCCGGGCATCGACATGTGCCTCCACGGAGGGCAGGTAGGGCTTGATGTCATAGACGGGCGTGCCATCCATGAGGTCACCTCCCAACACATGAAGAACGGGGCCATTGGGCGTCTCCCACTCGATGAAATCGAGCTTTACGCACGACAGGCCAAGGTTATTGGGGCGAAAAGGCGACCGCGTGGCAAACACCCCCATGCGCCGATTGCCGCCGAGCAGGGGCGGGCGTACCGTCGGCGACTTAACAGCATGTTCGTGGGCAGAAAAACCCCATATCAGCCAAAGATAGTCGAAGCCGTCGATACCTCGGATGGCCTCCGCCTTCTGCCATTCCTTAACAAAGGTTATTTCTCCCTTCAGCCCCGACACAAGGCCGCTCTGCCGCGGAATGCCGAATTTATGGCATAAGGGGGAATGGAAATATGCAACTGGTTCAATAGTCATTACACTTTGATTTTCAATAATATAAAATAAAGTGTTCAATACATGAATGAACATTCCATGCAAAGGTAATGAAATATTTGTAATTATGCAAGAAATCTGACGATGAAAATCAGCTTTTGAAAGGAGTATTCCGGTGGATAGTTTTTAATGAAAAATCTTGACAAAATCAGCAAAATTGAGACAATTTTATAACTTATTGATAATCAAGCACTTTAAACAACGGGAAAGTTTGACCGCAAATTTCGGGGAGAAATCTTGAAGATTGAGAGGAGAGATCTTGAAGTTTGAGGAGGGAAATTTGCGGTCAAACTTCTTGGCAGATGAAAATTTCCATGAAAAATCTTGACAAAATTTCATCCAAACACGGTCCCGTCTTTACCGAGGTTGAAGAGAACGGAAAACCATATTTTGCAACCTTTTATCATTCAACGGTTTTTAGGCTGCCATTTCATGTTTTTCTTCAATATCACCCCATTTCATCGGAAAAGAGCCGATGAAAAAGGGAATTGTTAATCAAATAAAAAACTTCGGAAAAATGGTGCATTTTGACACATTATGACCAAAAATGATTTGGCATTTCAAATTATTTTGCTTACCTTTGCAAAATATGAGAACCATCAAGACCGTCATACTTGCTACACTCTGCCTCGTGGCCTCCGGCGCACGGGCACAGAGAAGTTATATAGAATGTGAAGACACCTGCCGCCACATCCACGGCATCGACATCAGCCACTACCAGGGGCAAATCTTCTGGGAGACAGTTGGACAGAACAGTCGCATGGCATTTGTGTATATCAAGTGCAGCGAAGGCGACCAAAGGGTGGATGAAAAGTTTGAGCAAAACATAGAACAGGCTCACCGTCACGGACTTAAAGTGGGCTCCTATCACTTCTTCCGGCCACGTATCAACCTGCAGCTGCAACTCGACAACTTCAAGTCGCAGTGCCGACCGGGAGAACAGGACCTCATTCCGATGGTGGACATCGAAACCAACAGCAACATGTCAACGCAGGCCTTCTGCGACTCGGTGGTAAAGTTTCTGGCCATGGTGGAAAAAGCCTATCACCAAAAGCCGCTGGTATATACTTATCAGAATTTCTACAACAAATATTTACAAAACAAAGTTGACGGATATCCCCTCTTCATCGCCAAATACACCGACTCGCCGCCTGAGCTGAAAGACGGCCGCGACTACGTGTTGTGGCAATACACCGGAAAAGGACGGCTCAACGGCATCAACACCCTGGTGGACAAGAGCCGGTTCATGGGGCGCCACAGCATGAGGGAGATAAGATTCCGACATTGGTAGCAAGCCCTCTTCATTAACTTCTGATACTACATATTATATTATAACAACGTAAAAGATGATAATAAAATGTCCTGAGTGCGGTCATCAAATCAGTGACAGAGCACCAACTTGT
Source organism: Prevotella sp. (assembly GCA_017474515.1). Lineage (GTDB taxonomy): Bacteria > Bacteroidota > Bacteroidia > Bacteroidales > Bacteroidaceae > Prevotella. The sequence goes on from JAFVHN010000008.1 coordinate 31,744, forward strand.
CCCAGCTGCGGGGTAGAAATCGCAGGAAAAGTCACCAGGTGTCCCGATTGCGGTGAGGTATATTTTTCCGACGAAGACGTCTGTCCTCGTTGCCATCGTCCCACCCACGAGCATTCACAAGTCAGCCAGCCCGCCGAACCGCCACACCCCCTGGTTGCTCCGGTATTGCCACAAAAGGGAAAAGAGGCGGCACCTGAACCGGCACCCGTGGCTCCGAAAGAGTTCTATGAGCGCAATAAAAAGGAGGATGAGCCAAAGCCGCCAACGCCCAAGCCCAAGAAGAAAAGCAACAAAACGGCGCTCATCGTGAGCATCATCATAGCACTGCTGGTGTGCGGAGTCATCTTCTACCTGCACAAACAGGCTGAGGACCAAAAGGAAATGGAGGAGTACAAGATAGCACTCAACAATGAGGAGCCGCTCATCCTGCAACAATACCTCGACACCTTTGGCAACACGGCACCGCAAGAGCACCTCGACAGCATTCAGGCAAGGCTTGAAAAACTGAAGTCGAACGACAAGGAATGGGAAAATACCTTGGCAAGCAATTCCAGGGATGCCTTCAAGACCTTCCTAAGCAGATTTCCCAACAGCCCGCATAAGTCGGTGGCGTTGAACAAAATAGACAGCATTGACTGGGCTCACTACAGCAGCCTGAAAACCGAAGAGGCTTACAAGGCTTACATGAGCGAACACCCCGACGGTGAGTTCTATGCCGACGCCGAAGATGCCGTGAGGAAGTTGAAAGTGAACGTGGTGAGCGATGAGGAAAAAGCCATCGTGTCGAACGTGCTGCACAATTTCTTCGTAAGCATCAACGGGCGCGACGAGTCGAGGATTGTCTCCACCGTGGCCGTCAACCTTACCCTGCTGGACAAGCAGAACGCCACAAATGCCGATGTCATCGAGATGATGAACAAGCAATACAAGGAGGGCACAACGGCCGTAACATGGCGACTGCCGGGAAAATATGACATCAAGAAGCGCGAAATAGGCGACGCCAAGTATGAATACACCACTTCTTTCACCGCAACAAAAGACGTTGAAAGCAGCGATGCCTCACAAAAAGGCACCAAGCAATATCGCGTGACAGCAAAGGTGAACCCCGACGGGAAAATTTCTCTCTTGAAACTCAGCCAGGTCACAGACCAGCCAAAAACCGAGGAAACACAGGCTGAGAAGCCAAAGGCCGACAAGCCCAAAGCGGAAGAAAAGCCCAAGGCAACCGAGAAACCCAAGACAACCACGGAGAAACCCAAGACCGAAAAGACGGAGAAACCGGCAGAAAAGAAAGAACCGGCTCCGGAAAAGAAACAATAAGATAATTCAAACAGTCCGGCTGCCCATTGGTAGCCGGATTTTTTCGCTATTGTTAATACTATGTAGTTCTGTAGTTAAGACGTCACTCCAGCAATCATAGGAGCCGACACTTGTAGGAGCCGACGTCTGTAGGAGCCGACGCTTCCAAGCGTCGGAACTGCCTCAATTCAATTATTCGATATATTTTTAATTACTCCGACGCTCGGAGGCGTCGGCTCCTACAAAAGCGACAGGACCGCATCAATTCAATTATCCAGTATAATTTAATTACTCCGACGCTCGGAGGCGTCGGCTCCTACAAAAGAGACAGGACCGCCTCAATTCAATTATTCAGTATAGTTTAATTACTCCGACGCTCGGAGGCGTCGGCTCCTAAAAAAGCGACAGGACCGCCTCAAATACCGGCGATGACAAGATTGTGGCCATCAGGAACACCTCTGACAAAGCAGAGAACCTGACATTCTCGCTGAACGGATGGATTCTGAAAAAAGTCGCCGTGTCGGTGGACAGGAAGAAAATCGGTAAGACCGGCTACACCACAGAGAGCCGCGACAGGGTCATCGACCACCGCCTGACAAGCTTCTTCACCGCCAAGCCCGTCAAGGCTTACATCGGAACGGTCAACGACGACCACACGCTCATGTCGCTCACGGAGATTGACATCATGGCCGAGGACGTCAACGAC
>JAFVHN010000009.1 GCA_017474515.1 Prevotella sp.
AAGCCATTGTGGCCATAGGTTTCACCGCCGGGAAAATGAAACCGGAGGCTGGCAAGGAGCAGAAACACGACCCCAACTGCAAGGAGGGGTGCGAGGATAAGAAGTGAGAAACGGAGCAATCGGAGATAATGAAAAAGGGGTACAGCCAGGCTGCACCCCTTTTTTTTACATCCTGCAACGCTCATAGGAGCCGATGCCTTAGGAGCCGACGCTTCCATCTATTATTATGAGTGTTTTAGTTAGTCCGACGCGATAGGAGCCGACGCTTCCAAGCGTCGGAACAGACATAGTGTTCGGAGTTTTTTTAGTTAGTCCGACGCTCGGAGGCGTCGGCTCCTATCGCGTCGGAACCTGTATCATCTATTGTTATGAGGGTTTTAGTTAGTCCGACTTAGGAGCCGACGCTTCCAAGCGTCGGAAATGACATAGTGTCCGGAGTATTTTAGTTAGTCCGACGCTCGGAGGCGTCGGCTCCTATTGCGTCGGAACCTGTATCATCTATTGTTATGAGTGTTTTTAGTTAGTCCGACTTAGGAGCCGACGCTTCCAAGCGTCGGAACTGACATAGTGTTCGGAGTTATTTTAGTTACTCCGACGCTCGGAGGCGTCGGCTCCTATTGAGGCGGGACTGACATAGTGTCCGGAGTTTTTTTAGTTAGTCCGACGCTCGGAGGCGTCGGCTCCTATCGCGTCAGCTCTTATTGGGGCGGTTTTTAACGCGACGGTTTTTATTGTGTCGATTTTTTACGTCGGTCCCTATCGATATGAACGTGGGTAGAAATTATGAAAAATCTTGACAATTTTTCCAATATTTTGACAATTTTGTAATGTGTTGATAATCAGGAGGTTCAAGACACCGCCAAGTTTGACCGCAATTTGGGGGGAGAGATTCGCCAAATCTCTCCCCCCAAATTGGCATATTTCTCCCTTCGATTTGCGGTCAAGCCTATTGAGATGTCCAAAATTCCTTGAAAAATCTTGACAAAACAACACGACGTGGAAAGAGTACCAATGTCGGAAAAGTGCATGTGAAGAAATGACCGGTGCACAACGAAGCGAGGGCGTAACAGTGAACGCAAACCAAAAAAAATCGTCAAAGAGAGTGAAGGTTCGAAAAAAAAGTGTACCTTTGCAAAGATTTTTCAAATAGCAAGTCAAGGGGTGTCTGCCGTGGGCAGGCTGAGATAAGACCCTAAAACCTGATACGGGTAATGCCGGCGTAGGGATGGACTCTCTGAAAAAAAGAAAAGTTGAGATTTTGAGAAGACCGGAATGGTTGACCACAACAACCCATTCGCTTTTCCGCCTTTCCCTTTTCGCTTTTTCGCATTGGAAAGCCCCCGCCCCCCAGGAGAAGATTGTACACATATATAATTTAAGACAATGAAAAAGAGCAAGAAACTTTTGGCGGTTGCCATGGCCTGTGCCATGCTGCCCGCTGCGCAGTCGGCCAAGGCCGGCGACGAGGACACGTTGCGGCTGGAGAAGTTGCAAGAAGTGGTGGTGAAAGGCGTATGGGCGCCCAAGCATGCCCCCTTTGCCGTGGCCAACATGAAGAAAAAGGAACTGGAGGACTTTTCCAAGACGGGCCGCGAGCTGCCCTTCCTCTTCTCGCAGACCCCGGGTGTGCTGGCGTGGGGCGAGAACGGCCTGGGCACCGGCACCGTGAACATGCGTATCAGGGGTGCCGCCGGTTCGCGCATCAATGTGACCATCGACGGCGTGCCGCTTAACTCGCCCGAAGACCAGACCGTGTTCTGGGCCAACATGAACAGCTACGGCTCACTGCTCGGCAGGGCGCAGATACAACGTGGCGTGGGAACATCGACCAACGGCGACGGCGCGTTCGGCGGCACCGTGGCCCTTTCCACCAAGACGCCGTCGGAACGGCCGTCGGGCGAGGTGTCGGCCAGCTACGGCTCGTACAACACGCTCAACGTGGGCGCTCAGTTCTCCTCGGGATTGCTGAAAGACCATTTCATCATTGACGGCGCCTGGCACCAGACCACCACCGACGGCTTCATCGACGGCACCGGCGGGCGCAGCGGTTGCTACTACGGCGGCGTGACATGGCAGAACGACAACCTGGCCATTCGCTACAAGAACCTCGGCAACTATGAAAGAACCGGTCAGGCCTGGAACGGCGTGACGGCAGGCACCAACGACCTGAGCATCATGGACGGCACCTACGGCTCGAAGACCGGCATACGTACCTATAAAGACATGTGGAACGCCGGACTGGGGAAGTACAACTCGCTCTATGAAGGGCTGACCATCAACGACGACGGCACCTACACCACCAGCCGCTACCAGATGTATGGCAACGACGGCCAGCCCACAAAGCTATGGGACAAGACCACCGACAACTTCTGGCAGAACCACAACATCCTCTCCTCGGCGTGGACCATCAACGACGAGCTGAGCGTGATGGCCACCGCCCACTACACCTACGGCCACGGCTACTACGAGGAGTTCAGGGCCGACAACAAGCTGAGCAAGTTCGGACTGACCGCCACCGACGACGACGGCAACAACATCAAGCGTGCCGACTTTGTGCGCAAGAAGGGCACCACCCAGCACACCTACGGCATCATGTACACCATCAACTACAAGAACGAGCACATCGACCTCATCGGCGGACGCTCCGTCCAGCGGTTCGACGGCAGCCACTTCGGGTTCCTTAACTACACCAGCAACCCCTTCGTAAGGAAAAAATACCTGGCGGGCGGCAGCCACAGATACTACGACTCTGACGCCACGAAGGTGGACTACAGCAACTTCTTGAAAGCCACCGTTCACATCAACCCGCAATGGGATGTCTTCGGCGACCTGCAATTCCGCTTTGTGAGTTATAAAATCAATGGTTACAACGACAAATTCTACGACGACGCATCGCGACTTTATAACCAGCCGCTCGACATCGACAAGAAGTACGGATTTTTCAACCCCAAGGGCGGAGTGAGCTGGCACCACGGCGGGCACAACGCCTACCTGTCGGTGGCACACAGCCATCGCGAACCCGAGCGCAACAACTTCACCGACAACGGCAAATATCCCGCTCCCAAGGCTGAGCAACTCACCGACTGGGAGATGGGCTATGAGCTGAACCTCGACCACTTCAACCTGGGGCTTAACCTTTATTACATGGACTACACCAACCAATTTGTGCAGACGGGCGAGAAGAGCGACATCGGCGAGAACCTGACCACAAACATCAAGGACTCGTACCGCACGGGCGTGGAGCTGAGCGCCTCGTGGTCGCCGCTTTCATGGCTTACCATCGGCGGAAATGCCGCACTGAGCGAGAACAAGCTGAAAGACTTTGAGGAAGTGGTGGAAGACTGGGACAACTACGACACGGGCACCCGCACCATCCACTACGACGATGCCCAGCTGGCCTTCTCGCCGTCGGTCATCGCCAATGCCTTCGTCAACCTGCAATGGAAGGGGTGGCAGGCCACGTGGCACACCAACCACGTCAGCCGCCAATACCTTGACAACACCGAGAACCGCGACCGATCGCTGCCCGCCTTCACCACGTCGAACGTGAGCATGAGCTACCAGTTGCCATGGAAATGGCTCGGAATAAAGGAAACCATTGTGGCCTTCAACGTCAACAACGTTTTCGACGAGCACTATGCACAAAGCGGGTGGGTGTATTCGGCCATTTACGAGAGTGGCGGACACGGCAACGACAACCGCTATTACCAGATAGGGTTCATGCCGTCGGCCGGAAGGACGGTCATGGGGACCATCACCTTGAAATTCTAAGAACATGGACATCATAGAATGGTTGTCGGGGCACGGACTCGACGCTTTCACCACGGCCCTGGGGCTGCTCTACATCTTACTGGAATACCGGGCGAGCATCTGGTTGTGGCTGGTGGGCGTGGTAATGCCGGCACTCGACATCATACTCTATTGGAGCCACGGGCTCTATGGCGACGCGGGCATGGCGGCCTACTACACGGGGGCCGCCATCTACGGCTACGCGGTATGGAAAAAGAAAGAAAAGGGGGTGAAAATGTCCGTTTCACACGAAAACGGACACAAAAACGGAGAAGAACACGAAAGGGGCATCACCCATTTTCCAACGAGGCTGGTCCTCCCCACCCTCGTGTTCTTTCTGGCGGCATGGGGGCTGACGTGGTGGGTTTTGGTGAAATTCACCAATAGCACCGTTCCCGTGATAGATGCGTTCACCAACGCCCTGAGCTTCGTGGGACTATGGGCGCTGGCTCGCAAATACGCCGAACAATGGCTGATGTGGATTGTTGTTGATGCGGTTTGCTGCTACCTCTACGTGGTGAAAGGCATTCCGTTCAAGGCAGCCCTATACGGCCTGTATGTCGTCATCGCAGTAATGGGATACAGGAAATGGGTGAGAATGATACATCCAGACCGTCATGTTAATAATCATAAAACTTGACAAAATTAAACATTTTTTGTTACATAAAATTTGTATAGAAAAACTCTTGTTTGTACCTTTGCAGTCGAAATGTATCACTTCAATGTATTTTATCTCACAATTGCGAGATTAAATAGCGAGCTCGTGAGAGCCAAGTATCCCTATAAACTTGAGTTAATTTAGTTTTAATTTGGAGCCGGCTGACACGTGAGTGACGGCCGGTTTTTCTTTTGTATCTGCCGCAACATGGCGGCGGGGTGGATTATTTCACCACCTTCCGCCCGTTGCGAATATAGATGCCGTGTTGCGATGGCCTGCTGACCTGCTGGCCCGTTGTTGTGGTCCACTGGCCGTTGGAGCCGTTCTGGCCGGCACTGATTTCCCTGATGGCCACCACCTGATAGTCGATCTTCACGTCGGGAGTGATGGTCACGAAACCTGGGTTCACCTCGCTCTTGTGATACTGGAAGCGCATGTAGTACACGCCTTCAGCAGGAAGATTGATGGTGTCGTAAATGAACTCGGCCGAGTCGTGGCCCGGCACCACCTGCACCTTGTCGAGCTTGCCTTTCTGCTTTTTCTTACTATCAAGGAGCAACATTCTCACCTCGTCGGTGTAGTCGTAGTCAGAGAAATTATGGATGACGACCTTTGCCACCAGCGGGTCGAAGGTGATTTCATAGCTTTCCACGTCGAGGTCGTAATATTCAAAGTCGCGGAAACCCACTTGCTGGATGTATTCGCCGTGTTCGGCCCAGATGCTGATGTTAAATTCATCGAGCGTGCTGACATTGAAGAATATGGACATTCTTGTTTCCGAATCTCCTTCCAGGGCCACGGTGACGTAGCCGTTGGGATCAGTGGGGTTGGGTCCGCAATACACATATAACATACCGTTGTATTCGTCGCCGCGGTTGAGCACCGTCACATTCATCTTGTTCATTCCGACATTCACCCTTCCCTCGGGCTCAATCTCCGTAATTTCAATGTCGAAGATGGGGTGGACAACATAGCTGTAGGCCAATGTGCCGTTATTATCTTCGGCGTTCAAATCAATATAATCGTAGTAACGGCCGGCTTTGCGCCAAGTTGCATCGTCGCCGTCTTCCTTAATCAGCGGCACCACTTTATAGGTTCCGGGAGTTGTGATAACGGTGTTGGTAAGGCACGATATCGACTTCGACGAACGAGCCTGCATGGTGTATTTGGCCTCGTTGATGACCTGCCAGTCCCCGTTCTCGTCTTCCAATGCAAGTGCCAATGAAACAACGACGGAGCGTCTATGACTATTGTAGAACTGTGCCGTCATGGAGTTGTCGGAGTTGTAGAGCCTTGAAAGATTGGGTAAGACGGGCTGCGCCACGGGAGGCTCGCCGGTGGGCGGTTGCACGCCGATGACTGCCTGCTGGAAATTGGGGAAGCCGTCGGGCGTTTCGCCGGCCCCGGCCCCTGCCGTGCTATTGGGGTTGAGCACCGAAAGTTTGAAGTGTCCGTCGCAATTTCCGCTCCATCCCCAATTGATGCTGAAAAGTCCGTTTCCGTCGTAACCGTCGCACACAAATTCGTGCCCTGCATCCATGGAACTTCCGCTATAGAGCACCGGCCGGCTGCTGGCCAGTTCCTCATAAATCAAGTCTTCCCACTCCGCAATGGTATAACTGGCCCTGTGCACCAACCGGATGTTCTGGTCGTAGTTAAAATAATTCTTCAGAGCATTTACAACCATTTCATTATTGGCTCCCGAGCCATCGGGAGCATAGTCCATCTGGATGCTTTGTCCGGCATAGCGCATCAGTTCGGCCACGGCGGTTCCGTCGGGGCGTTCGCCGTAGTATCTGTGATGCATGTCGTCCCACGAGAAAGTCAGTGCCGGCAATGCCTCCACCTCAATTTTGTGAGTCCAGGTGGTATAAGCGGGCAATGGAAGCGACTCTTCGGGCCATTTATAATAATACATGACCTGAGCCATGGCCGTTGCCACGCATCCGGTGAAACAAGATTTGTTGTTATACTTCGGACAGAGGTTCCAGTAGGGTGCGCCCTGGTCCCATTTGGTCTGTATCATAGGCTCAATGGCTGGTTTGGGAGCCCGAAGTATGCCTTCCTGAGCGGGTGTCACGCCGTCAACGTTGTTTTCCTGCAACCATTTCATCTCGGCCTCGATGCCTGCCAACCATTGGCGCATGGGGTCGGGCATGGTCTCTTCGTCGAAGTTGCCGTGGTCGCAATAACCCAACAAGGTCTCGGCATTGTCGTCACCCGAAATGACGACAAAGCCCTTGCTATTGCCAGCGTTGAACACATAATAGGGCATGACGCTGTTCTGGGCAGGAGCCTTGTTGGGGCGGGCGGTTGAAATATCGGCATCGTCGATGGCCCATCCCAGTTGTTTCATCGCCACAACGGCCTTCTGCCTGGCCTGCTGAAGGCTGACGGGGGCCGTCCATGCCATCACGAAGGCATAAAGACATACCGTCGTAAGGAATAGTCTTTTCATATCAGATATTTATACTCGATTAATAAAAACAAACGGAAAATCGTGCAAAGTTACTTAAAAAAAATCACTTTTACAAGTATTTGCACATTTCTTTTGTAGAAGTGCCTAAAAAAGGCCGTTAGCAAGGTTTGCCAACGGCCTTGATGAAGTATCGAATTATTTACCGTGAGTTAGTTTAGGAGTTTAGAAGTTTAGGAGTTTAGGAGTTTAGACGTTACTGATGGCGGCAGCCTTTTTCACCTTTCAATTTTAAATGGCGGCAGCAAATTTTTCACTTTTAGCCTACCCCCGGCCCCTCCCGTAAGGAGGGGAGCCTTTGGGCCGTACGTCTTCCCCCCAAGGGGGGACATGAGGGGGGCCTTCACTTTTCACTCTTCACTTTTCACTCATACACAGTGTATTGCGCCGTGCCGTCAATGATGACGCAACGGTTCTTGTCGTTCTCGGCAAAGGGTTGTTCGCGGTCGCCCTTGGCAGTAACGATGATGCGCGAGGCGTCGATGCCGTATTTGTTCACCAGCTCGTTGACGCACTCGTGGGCACGACGTTCTGAATACATCTGGTTGAGCTCGGCATTTCCCGTGCCCTTGTCGGCATATCCCACGACGTTGATCTTGGCATCGGCATGCTTTTTCATGAAGGCGGCCACGCGTCTCAGCTGGGCCGTTCCGTTCTCTTCGGGGTCGCTCATGCAGATAAGGTAGAAAATCTCCTCGTGCAGCTTTTCGGTCTTCACCACGGCCTTGGGCTGGGGTTTGGGTTTCTCAACGACTACGGGCTGAGGCGCCGGTTGCGGCTGGGGCTGCGGAATGACCACGGGCTCGGGCACGGGGTCGGGGCGACGCTCAGGTGCTTTCGCCTTGGCGTGGCCGAAACGGAGGCTCAGGCCAAGCATTCCCGAGAACATCCAGTCGTCTTTGCCGTTGAGTTTGCCGTTGAACTCGTCGTGAAGGTTGTTGGCGTCGAATTCCAATGACAATCCCAGGGGCTTGTTCATATTGGTTTCAAGCCTCAGGCCCAGGCGGCATCCGTTGCTCCATTCCTTCACTTTCGATGTCACCACGCGCTGGGCCACCTCGTTGGGCATGGCGGCAGCCAGCGTTGCCAGCTCGTCGTGCTTGCCGTATTTGGTAAGTCCGGCACCGGCCACCGCGATGAGGTTGAGCGGATGGTTCTTGTTGGAACTGAACAGATTGGTGAGATTTACCAGCACGTCGGCGTTGCCCATGATGTAGTTCCATTCGTAATCTTTGTCGAGTCCTTCAAACCGCCCTTTGGCCTTCGGTGCACTCACATGGAGGCGCGCTCCCACTTCGGGTGTAAAATAGTGGCCCAGCGAAACGGCGCCCACCGGCATGAGCAGTTTGTCAATCTTTGCATCGGTAGCAGTCCATTGCATTCCACCTTGTAACTCCAAGAAACTGTGCGACTTGCTGTACGCACTAAAATCGCCCTGCGCCATCGAGACCAGGGAAACGAGCAGCCCTAAAGCCGCAAACACAAGTCTTTTCTTCATAGTCTTCTTTTATTAGTAGTATTTTGGCACAAAAGTAAGGAAAAAAGGTGAAACCGCCAAATAAAATATTCTTTTTTTGTTTTTACTTGTTTCTGTCTCAATAGCACCATTGCCGTAGCACTATGGCATCACGACGATAAATCATTCGTCTGGGATAGGCTCATTGCATTCTTCTATTTTTCTTCTTTCTTGAGAAGACTTTTTCCGTTCTCTCCAAGGACCATGCCTATCCAGATAATCAATTAATTGAGGTTCTTTCACTCTCTCCTTGAATGATTGAACCTTCTCAGTAAGATGGCCTTCAAGATACTGCTGTATTAAATCAAAGGCAGCATGGTAATCGCCGGTAATCGAATCTTGATTAGATAAGTACAAATAGCATTCAGACTGCACCATAAAATAATATGTATATCTATATCCATTTCCACCTTTAAGATGCTTACGTTTGCTTTTATCTACGGAAAAGGCCACTTGAGAAAGTTTTTTCACCAACTTTTCATATTCTTTCCTTTTGGAAACACATACATCCTTCTCTACAATACGCTCCCGAGAACTACTATATGTCCACACAACGGAGTCGGGATAAATAGAAGCTGTAAATGACCTGCCATTGCAACAACCCGATTGGAAATGATACTCCATTGAAGTTGTTTCCTTTTTAATGAGGAGTTCCTGAGCATTGCCTACAACAACACTACAAAAGGCAAAAATCACTGCAAGTGCTGACAATCTTTTCATCATTATCAATATTTAATGGTTCATGTATCCTCTATTTTGTGTGTAAAGGTACTGAAAAAAAAAGAAATATACAAGAAAAGAACCTTAAAAAACCTTCTTCCACCTGCAAAACCCGCTTCACCAGTACAAAAAAGGCGAATAATGGGGATTTTTCTTGGTGAATAGCGGAAAAAGTCATACATTTGCAGACATGAAGACATGGATATGCCAAGTCATGCCAAAACCTTAAAAAAAATACTACGATGAAAAGAATTGCTTTCGCCCTGTCGCTTCTGCTTGCCGCCCTCTGCCTGCAGGCACAAGTCATTCAACGCTCCGACCTGGAGAAATATACGAAGGAACGCTTCGGCGACAAACTCCTGGAGGCCGCCAGCAACATTGCCGCCAGCACGGCCCTCGACAAAAACCAGGGCATTGCCTATCAGCAGGTTATAGAATCGCCGGGGTGCAGTGCCCGCCAACTCTATGTGACCATGTACCACTGGGCGCTGGCCACCTTCCGCGACAAGCAGGCCATCGTGATGAACGACCGCGAGGCGGGTTGCATCATCGTATGGCCCACCATGTCGGACATTGTGGAACACACCGGCACCATCAATGCCTATTCGGTGAGCATCTCGCCCATCATCCGCATCGACATCAAGGACCAGCGGGTGCGCGTCAGCTATTCCTTGCAATCGTACGACGTGCTCAACAAGGAGGGCGGCGGATGGCTGGGAATGCACGACGACGACTACATCCGCTACATCGGGGACATGAAGCGCCTGAAAATCGACCTTACCAACCCCCTGCTCTACGACGAGCAATGGGTCATCGGACAGCATTACCCCTACGTGGAAAAAGATGCCCAGAAACGCACTTGCGCCAAAGCGCTGGTCATGGCCTACGCCTACTCTAACGTATTGATGGACAAGGTGGTGGAGGCTGTGAGAAACGGCGTCATCGGCAACGAACACGAGGACTGGTAAGAGGGGGTATTTATAATTTATGAGTTATGAGTTATCAGTTATAAGTTATAAGTGAAAAGTGAAGAATTGAATCTGGACGCCAGATAAATTCTTCACTTTTTCTTTTCCCAAAATTGTCAAGATTTTTCATAAAAAATATCCACTGCCGGAAAGTTTGACCGCAAATTTCGAGGAGAGATTTTGAAGTTTGCGAGGAGAAATTTGCGGTCAAGCTCCCCGAAATTTGCGGTCAAACCCAGCGTATTTTTGAACACATTGATTATCAACAAGTTACAAAACCCTATGAAAAATGGCAGGAATTGTCAAAATTTTTGACCTATAGGTCATTTTGCAGGCTACAACATGCCCGCAGCCCCGACAAACACGGGGTTGCGGGCATTTCAACTTTTTGGAAGGCAAAATATACTTTTGAAAGCGCTCAATAGGTCATTTTGCAGGCTGCGACTTGCAGGGA
>JAFVHN010000067.1 GCA_017474515.1 Prevotella sp.
ACAGGAGTTCAGGAGTTACAGGAGTTCAGACAATAGTTCTGAAGACTCCCTTTTCGTCAGTTTGCAGAGGCTGGAAGTATTGTCTGAACTCCGGAACTCCTGTAACTCCTGAACTACATCAACTTGAGAAAGTCGAGTTATATAATAATTCTCAATCCCACAACTTTTTAATCATTCTCCCGTCTGTCATGACCAGTATTCCATTCTGAGGTTGGATTAAATTCTTCAAAATCTCCATATTCACTTAGCGTAGGACGTACGCCGAATACCAAGCACTTTGTAGATAACAGGGCCGACGTAACGGGAAAACTGCTCTCTCATGTATTTTTTTTTTCAAAAGGAGTGATTTTCTCAGATTTTATTTGTATCTTTGCCACGTCATTGATGATTTTTGCTTATTTTGCATTGCAGTACTAAGGTAAGTGAATAATTTGATATGGCAAAATCCTAGGCCGCTCGGCTCTGCCGCCTGCTAAAACAAGAACATTTTGTTGCTTAGGAACTAATAAAGAAGGTTAAACGAAAGTGCTGCGAATTTAGGGATTATGATGAAAAAAAGAAAAATTTGGAAAAGTCTAGGAGCAATCATTCTGCTTCTGATGTTTCATGTCGATGCCATGGCCGCGCCAATTACCCACACCTTTCCTGGCGTAGTCATCACTTTTAATGATGACGGTACTGCGGTAGTAAGCCTCAGTGCCAGTGGAGCCATATCTGATAATGCATATTGGCCGAACAACTTGCTTCTTCTACAATGGGATCAATTGTCCTCCATCCAATTTAAAAGCGTAAATGAAGCGGTTTATAATAGTGATGACTGGGGGATAATCGAACGAATTATTAGCAAAGCCACTCGTCCCGAGGATAATGCGGTGGCACTTGATTTCTCGGGAATCAAAATTGCCGACGATAATCTCTTCTATTTCCAGAGGGTATCCAATAGAGATAGAATCACATCTGTGGTGATGCCCAATGGCTTGACAACACTTGCCGATGGAGCCTTCAACGGCTGTTCCGGTCTCAACAATGTGGGATGGAGTCCAGCCTTGACAAGTATCGGAGAGAATGCCTTCAACAATACGGGCTTAACCTCTATCACTATCCCCGAGGGTGTGACGAGTATCGGCTATCAAGCTTTTGCATTTTGTGCTCATCTGGGCAGTATCACTTTTCCTGCCTCTCTTGAAACTGTCGGTCAGGATGTCATCATGCACAGCCCTGTTGTCGCCTTATACTCACGTAACCCTACGCCACCCTATGCACAAGGTGACTTCTGCACCTCTGAAGACCCTGTAGCATACGAAAATGCATACAACTGGAACTTTGAACATGATGAATTTGATTTTTATTATCATTGTATTCTTTATGTTGAACCTACAACAGAAGTTTTAAAAGCATATAGTGAAGCTCCATATTGGCAAAAGTTCTTCATTAAAGGTGTGGTGAAAATCTACCTGCGCCCCACAGACCTGCAACGTCCACAGGTGTCGGGAAAGCAGCTACTTGAGGTGGTAAGCCCCAATGTTAACGATGGTACTCCCACCACTTTCATCATCAACACTGTCTATGTCCGGAGCATGGATGACAGCAAATGGTACACCATCATGCTGCCATTCGCTGTTTCCTATGGAAAGTTGAATGAGGTCTTCGGCAATGGGACCCAAGTGTGGGGCTATTCCGGTGTCTATGGCAACACGCTCTGTTTCGACGAACCTGTCACAACGGCCGGAAATGGGATGGAAGCCGACACACCTTACCTGATTAAACCAGGCGTGGGGAAAGGGGAATATGAATTCAACGGGGTGGATGTGGATTACACACCATATAATGAAAGTCCGAGTCTTGCCGTGGCTGGTGGTCAGAAAGGAAATGAGCAATATACCTCAACCTTCCAAGGCACCTACACCAACCAGAAGATACCTACATTCGCATACTACTTGAAAAACAACCGTTTCTATTATATGCCAGGCGTAAACACCTCATTGGGGTGGAAAGCCTATGGTGGTATCATCTATGTCTCTGACGAAAGTAACGCAGAACAGGGTGCCAAAGTCAGTGTCTTTGACATGACCATTGGAGAACCAGGTGTTGCCACCGGCATCGAATCATATCAAATGGAGACGAATACGTCTGACCAACCACTCTATAATTTGGCAGGTCAGCAGGTTCGTCAACCTAAAAGAGGCATCTATGTGAGGAATGGAAAGAAAATCATCATCAAATGACAAGGAAGATACAATGAAAAAAACATACAAAAAGCCCCTTATCTACAAGGTAAGCATGGGAAGCGAATGTATGGCACCCGTTGTATTGTCAAAACAAAGCATCGGTGGGGACGTGGACCCTATTGGTGGCGAAGGCGATGTTGACGACGAAGGCGATGCCAAGATCCACAATTTCTCATTATGGGAAGATGACTTGTGGGAAGAAGAATAACAGTCGCTTCCACAGCGATCTGTGTCATCAGAATACATAAAGCACCACCCTGCCATGACAGATGTCTTGACAGGGTGGTGTTCTTTCATAACCTTAAATACAGTTTGTAACCATATTACGGAATCGTTCTCTTTCGAACAACAACAAAGAAACAAAGCGAACGAGGACCTGATTTGTCAATATTTTTTACTAAATTTTTCAACCCCCAAAGAGTTTGACCGCAAATCTCGAAGAGAGATCTTGAAGATTGAGAGGAGAAATCTTGAAGATTTCCACCCGAGATTTGCGGTCAAACTTCGGCCGTTTTATAACCTGTTGATTATCAGTACATTACAAAACGGCCATATTTTTGACAATTTTGTCAATAATTTTTACCAATTTTATCCTATATAGTTATCCACCTTTGTTTGAATGAAAAAGGCTTTTGATTTAGCATATCCCACATCAAGTATTGTAGGAACCGATGCAATAGGAGCCGACGCTTCCAAGCGTCGGACTAACTAAAAAAACTTCCGAATATGTAAAGATAGTTCCGACGCTTGGAAGCGTTGGCCCCTATGAAGCGTCAGCTCAAAAAGGAAGGCTACTACTAAGGAACGGCGGCTACTGAGAAACGGCGGCTACTGAGGAACGGCGGCTACAACTGCCATCCAGCGTTAAAGTTTCTAAAGTTTAAGGGGCAAACATCAAAATAACCGAAAGAAAACGGGGGAAACCGAATAAAAAGTCGTATCTTTGCCACATATAACAAAAACATAATCGCCATGAAGAAATTTATTGTTTTTCTAATCGTATTGACCATTATGCCAACAATGATGATGGCCGACGGATACTCCAAACTCTGGAAACAGGTGGAACAGGCCGCAGAAGACGAGCTCCCTCAGGACGAAATAAAGCTCCTGCAGGAAATAGTGAAAAAAGCCAAGAAACAGCACAGCTACGGCAACCTGCTGAAGGCCGAGCTGTTGCTCAACGAGGTGATGCTGGAAATAAGCCCCGACAGCGCTGCCGTGGCTTTCAGGGCCATTGAAACCGAGACGGCAGCCATGGAAGGGCAAGACCCCGTGATGGCCGCCGTTTACAACTGTGTGCTGGGAAAGATGTACAGGGAAGGTTACAGCGCCGTCAATCCCGAGGCCAGCTACAGCGAAGGCTATGACAAGGCGAAAGAGTGCTACCGCAAGGCCATGAGCAACCCCGCCCTGCTGGCACGCCACAAGGCCGGCGAGCTGAAACCGGCGCTCGTAGAGGGCTACCACAGCTACATCTACAACCACGACCTGCTCAGCGTCATCGGCTACGAAACCAAGGACTTTGAAACCCTCCACAACTGGTACGAGAGCCAGGGCATGAGGGCCGCCAGCATGATGACGGCCTTGCAACTGCTGAAAAGCAAGAGCCACTACGAACGGAACTTCGAGAAAAGCCAATACCGCCAGCAACTGGACTCGCTCATCGAGAAATACGGCGACCTGAAGGAGTGCGGCGAGGTGGCCTGCGAACGCTATGAGCACATGACCGACTGCCGCGACACCTCCACGGGCCAGGTGGTGGACTACATTCACGAAGTGCTCGACCGCTGGGGCGACTGGCCCACCTGCCAAGGGCTCAGGAACGACCTGGAGCGGCTCACCAACCCGTCGTTCAGCGCCGAGGTGGAGACGAACGTGCAACGGCCCGGAAAGCCCACCACGGTGAAGGTGACCTCGGCCCGCAACTTCAAAGAACTGACCTTGAGAATCACGCAGCTGGACGTTACGGCCAAGAGGAACTACTCCATACAGGTGGAAAAGACCTATCAGGAGATGCTCAAGAAGAAAATTGCCGGAACGGAGCGCATCGTGAAAAGAGCCTATAACCTGCCCCACCCCTACGACATCGTGAAAGACACGTTCCAGATAGAACCGCTGCCCGTGGGTGTCTATATGCTGGAGTTCTTCACCGACAACAAGGACATGCCCGTGTCGAGAAGCTACTATTATGTGAGCGCCCTCCACATGCTCCAGCTGTCATTGCCCAACGGCAAACAGCGCATCGTCGTGGTGGACGCCGAAACGGGCCGGCCCGTGCCCGGTGCCGCCGTGGAAGCCATGTGGAACAGGCCGAATGAGGAGAAGGCCGACGAGAAAGTGCTCTACACCAACGAGCAGGGAGAAATCATCCATGCCTATGCTCACAAGCCCGAAAGCCTGTGGGCCAGCACGGCCGACGACAAGAGCCTGCCCTCGGAATACGACCGGTGGTACAACTATTTCCAATACCATCCCGAAAGCCAGAAAACGGTGCCCCACGCCGAAATCTATACCGACCGCCAGATTTACCGTCCGGGTCAGACCGTTCACGCCTCAATCATGGTTTTCAACACCGAGAAGAGCTGGGAGACAAAGGTAGCGGAACAAGTGCCGGTGAAGCTCACCCTGATGAACGCCAACAACAAGCAGGTGGCCGAAGCAGAGGTGACGACCGACGAATATGGCACTGCCACCGCCGACTTCACCCTGCCCTCGTCGGGCCTCACGGGGCGCTTCCTCATCAAGAATTCGCTGACCTACGACAGCCGTAGCTTCAGGGTGGAAGAATACAAACGCCCCACGTTTGAAGTGGTGTTCGACGATTACAAGGAGAAATACCAGGCCGGCGACACCATCATCGTGACCGGGCGCGCACGCTCCTACGCCGGAGTGCCCGTGCAGGGAGCCGAGGTGAACTTCACCGTGAAAAGACAATACTCGTGGTGGTACAGCTGGGGGAACAACGACCATGGCACCACCATCGACGAAGGAAGGCTAACGACCGACGACGAAGGAAAATTCCTTGTAAAGGTGCCGCTGACACTGCCTCCCGGCGACAACGGCTTCTACAACTTCAACATCCATGCCACCGCCACCGACCTGGGCGGTGAAAGTCATGAGGGAGACATGAACCTGCCCGTGGGAAGAAAAGCCGCGGCGCTGATGTGCGACCTGCCCAAACAGTCGGAAAAAGAAAAAGTGAAGGAAATCACCTTCACCCTGAGAAACGCCAGCGGACAAAACCTGGATGGCGAAGTGACCTACAAGTTTGACGACGGAAAAGAACTGAAGGCCCCGGCCAACAAGCCCGTACCCCTGAACGCCAAGGCCATGGCCTCGGGAAAGCACGAGCTGCAGGCATGGTGCATGGGCGACACCCTCAAGGTGAATTTCGTGCTCTTCAGCCTCAACGACACCAAGCCGTGCATAGAAACCCACGACTGGTTCTACCAGACCGAAAAAACCTTCCCGCGCGACGCACAACCCGTAAGCGTGCAGATAGGAACAAGCGACGAGGACACCTATATATATTATAATGTCATCTCGGGCGACAAGGTGCTCGAAAACGGAATGTTCAAACTGAGCGATGCAGTAAAGACCAGCCAATTTAAATACGATGATGAATACGGAAGCGGACTGCTGCTCTCCTATGCCTGGATGAAAAAAGGGAAACTCTACACCCACACCACCACCATTGAACGGCCCCTGCCCGACAAGCGGCTGATGTTGTCGTGGACAACATTCCGCGACAAGCTGAAACCCGGACAAAAGGAGAGATGGAGCCTCAGCGTGAAACGGCCCGACGGAACGACGGCCATGGCACAGATGGTGGCCACCATGTACGACAAGTCGCTCGACCAGCTGGTGCCCTTCTCGTGGAATGTCGATCTGGGCATCTATCAGGCGCTGCCTTCCACACGGTGGAACACGCTGTCGTTCATCTCACTCAGTGAGAGCAGCAACGTGAAAATGAAACTTGTTGAAGTGGAAGATCTGAGATTCTCGCACATTGACAAAGCCTTGATCGACGGCTTCATCAACAACCTTGAATACCCCTCGCACCACATGATGTTAACGGGAGCTGCCTCAGGAACGCGGATGCTGGCAAAAAGGCTTGATGCACTCCCCGCCCCCATGCCGTCGGCCTACGCCATGGAAGAATCGAAAATGATGGACGAAGATGTATCACTTGACGCTCTTTCTGACAACAGTGCAGAAAAGAAAGAGGGCAGCTCAGAGCAAGTGCGTGAGAACCTGAACGAAACGGCATTCTTCTATCCGCAGCACGTCACCGACAAAAACGGCATCATCAACCTGGTGTTCACACTGCCCGAAAGCATCACGACATGGCAGTTCAAGGCCATGGCACACGACAAGGACATGAACTTCGGATGGCTGGAAGGCACCTGCGTGGCGAAGAAAGACGTGATGGTGCAGCCCAACATGCCGCGCTTCATAAGGCAAGGCGACAAGGCCACCATAGCGGCAAAAATCTTCAACACCTCCGACCACGACGTGAGCGGAAAGGCAAACTTGCAACTCATCGACCCGGAAACACAACAGGTGGCCTTTGAACGCACCATCGACTTCAAAGTGGCCAGGGAGAAGACCGAAAGCGTGGTGTTCCCCATCTGCTCCGACGACTTCCCGACGGAACCGCTGAGCCTCTATGTCTGCAAGATAACGGCTTCGGGCAAAGGGTTCAGCGACGGCGAACAGCACTACCTGCCCATGCTGCCCAACACGGAATGGGTGACCAATACGCTGCCCATCACACAGCATGAGCCGGGAACCTTCACCGCCGACCTGAAGAAACTGTTCCCCGAAGGAGCATCGCAGCAGAAGCTCACCGTGGAATATACCAACAACCCGGCATGGCTGATGGTGCAGGCACTGCCCTACATCGGCAATCCCAACGAGAAAAACGCCATCAGCCTGGTGTCTGCCTACTATGCCAACAAAACGGGATTGTTCATACTGCAACAATCGCCCATCGCGAAGTCAACATTTGAACAATGGCGCATGGAGAAAGGCGAGGAAACGTCGCTCATGAGCAGCTTGCAGAAAAACCAGGACGTGAAGAACCTCGTGCTCGAGGAAACACCCTGGGTGCTCGAAGCCGAAAGCGAAACATCGCAGAAACAGGCACTGGCAAACTTCTTTGAAGAAAACACCCTGAATGAAAGAACGCAAAGCGCATTGCAAAAACTGAAGCAACTACAAAACGGCGACGGCTCGTTCAGCTGGTGGCCGGGAATGTTAGGGTCGCCGTGCATGACCGCTGAAGTCATGGAATACCTCGTCAGGCTCAACATGCTCATAGGAAAGCAGAGCGAAACAGAAGCCATGCTCGCTTCGGCCAACCGATTCCTGGGGAATGTCGTTGTAAAAGAGATAGAACAAATCAAGAAGGACGAGAAAGAAGGCAAGCCGGTTTACATTTATTCCTGGCATGCCCTGCAATGGCTCTACCTGCAAGCTCTGTCGGACTTCAAGATGAGCAGCAAGGAGAAAGAGGCGAAAGAATACTTGCTGAACTACATTGAATCGAAAAAGCACGACCAAGACCTCTATGCCAAGGCTTTGACAGCCATCATCCTGCTGAAAGACGGACAGAAGGACAAAGCCCGGACATACGTGGAAAGCCTGAAACAATATACCGTCTTCACAGAGGAAATGGGCCGCTACTACGACACCAAGAGGGCTTCCTATTCTTGGAAAGACTATCGCATTCCAACCCAGGTGGCCGTGATTGAGGCCCTGCGCACGGTACTTCCAAACGAAGAGCAGTTTGTGGAAGAAATGAAACGCTGGCTGCTCCAGGAAAAGCGGACGCAAAGCTGGGACACGCCCATCAACAGCGTCAACGCCGTATATGCCTTCCTCAACGGCAACTCCAACATTCTTGACAGTCAAGACCCCACCACCCTGGCCGTTGACGGAAAGAAGATTGAAACCCCGAAGGCTACGGCCGGACTGGGCTATGTGAAGACGCAGGCACCGGCAAACGGACAGACTTTCACAGCCACCAAGACCAGCACAGGCACTTCGTGGGGCGCCCTGTATGCCCAATTCACGCAGAAAACCCACGACATCAGCAGCGCCGCCTCGGAGATGCAAATCAGCCGCGACGTGCTCGTGGACGGAAAGCCCATGAAAGAAGGGCAGGTGCTACATGTGGGCGACAAGGTGAAGGTGAGAATAATTGTCAAGGCCGAGCGCGACTATGACTTCGTGCAAGTGAGCGACAAACGCGCTGCCTGCATGGAGCCGGTGGACCAGCTCAGCGGTTACCACTGGGGTTACTACATTGCCCCGAAAGACCAGGCCACCAACTATTATTTCGACATTATGAGGAAAGGCACCCACATCGTGGAGAAAGAATACTATGTGGACCGCACAGGAACCTACGAGACGGGCACTTGCACCGTGCAATGCGCCTACAGTCCCGAGTTCTCGGCCCGTGCAAAATCCATTACATTCACAGTAAAATAACAGCAAAGGGCGGCAGGCCAGGCACCGATTGCCCCTGGCCTGCCCTGCCCGACAAACAGATATGAACAAGAAAACACTACTCTTCTCGGCATTGGCCGGCTTCACGCTCTTTGCCAATGCACAAACAATCGTCACCGACAACGAAGTCATTGACCTTGGAAACATCATTTATGAAACCCCTTCCACGGCCACGTTCCAACTGAAAAACAACGGCCACGAGCCGTTGGTGCTTCAAGACGTGAAAACCAGCTGTGGCTGCACCAAGGCCGAATATCCCAAACAACCCATCCAGCCCGGCGAATCGTTCAGCATCTCGGCCACCTACGACGCTCGGCAACTGGGCCACTTTCTCAAGGACATTGCCCTCTACAGCAATGTCTCGCCCAAGCCCTACTACCTGTCAATCAGAGGTGTCGTGGTGGAAGAACTGGTGGATTTCACCGGCACTTATCCTTTCACCATTGCCGATGTGTCGGTTGACAAGAACGACATTGAGTTCGACGACGTGAACCGCGGCGACAGGCCGATACAGAAAATCCACATCAAGAACGTCAGCACGAAATCGGTCAGCCCCACCGTCATGCACCTGCCGGAATACATGGAAGCCATCGTTTCGCCCACAACCATCATGCCCGGCAGGGAAGGTGTTGTGAGCCTGGTGCTTGACTCACGCAAGTTGCGCGACTACGGCCTGACGCAGACTTCCGTTTTCCTCGGCATGTTCCCGGGCGACAAGGTTGCCGCCAACAAGGAAATTTCCGTATCGGCCGTACTGCTCCCCGCCTTCAGGGAGCTGACCGACAACGACCTTGCCGCTGCTCCACAGCTGCGCATATCGCACGAACAGTTGGACATGGACTTCCGTGGAAAAAGCAAGAAGAGCGAGACCATCACCCTTGAGAACGTGGGGCGCACACCGCTCGACATCAGTTCGCTACAAATGTTCACCACCGGCCTCAAGGTCAAACTCAGCAAGAGCCGCCTGATGCCCAATGAAAAAGCCACGCTGAAGATTACCGGCGAGGCAAAACTGTTGAAAGCGGCGCGCAGCAAGCCCCGCGTCATCATGATTACCAACGACCCCATGAAGCCGAAGGTCATCATCAACATCAACGTGAAATAACCATTACGCACCCATCACCCACATATTATGGAACATCCAGAGAACAGTGCCGAATACAAAGGCCTCCAAGTAAATGCCGGCGTCAACCAACAGGCCATCATCAACCCCTACCTCAGGCGCGGGCATTTCCGCCGGCGCGAATTGTCAGTTGCCGATATGGTTGACGGCATATTGAAAGGCGACATCACCATACTGAGCCAAGCCGTCACACTGGTTGAAAGCGTCAACCCCGACCACTACGGCCGTGCACAAGAGGTTATCGACAAATGCCTGCCCTATAGCGGCAACAGTGTTCGCATAGGCATCAGCGGTGTGCCCGGAGCCGGAAAAAGCACCAGTATCGACGAATTCGGAATACATGTACTCGACCGCTTTGGCGGAAAACTGGCAGTGCTGGCCATCGACCCCAGCTCTGAGCGCAGCAAGGGAAGCATCCTTGGCGACAAAACGCGCATGGAGAAACTGTCGCAAAGAAAAGAAGCCTTCATCAGGCCTTCGCCAACAGCTGGTTCGCTGGGCGGAGTGGCTCGGAAAACCCGTGAAACCATCATCCTGTGCGAAGCCGCTGGATTTGATAAAATCTTCGTCGAGACAGTGGGCGTGGGGCAAAGCGAAACGGCCTGCCACTCCATGGTGGACTTCTTCCTGCTCATACAACTGGCAGGAACAGGCGACGAGCTGCAAGGCATCAAAAGGGGAATCATGGAAATTGCCGACGGCATCGTCATCAACAAGTGTGACGGCAATAATGTTGACAAGTGCCACATGGCCGCCACCAACTTCCGCAACGCCCTGCACTTCTTCCCCATGCCCGACAGCGGATGGCTGCCGAAAGTGCTGTGCTATAGTGGTTTCTACGGCACCGGAATACAGGAAGTGTGGGACATGATTTACCAGTATTTGGACTTCGTGAAGCAAAACGGCTACTTCTCTTTCAGGCGTAACGAACAGTCAAAATACTGGATGTATGAAAGCATCAACGAGCACCTGCGCAACTCGTTCTACCACAACAAGCTCATTGAGCAGCACATCAAGGAAGCCGAACAACAGGTGCTTCACGGTGAAATCACATCGTTCAAGGCTGCCGGCGACTTGCTGGAAATGTATTTCAAAACGCTGAAATGATGCAAATAGAAATCGACAACGGCTCCGGCTTCTGCTTCGGTGTCACCACGGCCATCCGCAAGGCAGAAGAAGAACTGGCCAAAGGCACCACGCTCTATTGTCTTGGCGACATTGTCCACAACGGCATGGAGTGTGAGCGGCTGCGAAACATGGGCCTCATCACCATCAGCCACGAAGACCTGCAGAAGCTGCACGACGCGAAGGTGCTGCTCAGGGCGCATGGCGAACCGCCCGAAACCTATGAGCTGGCCCGCCGGAACAACATTGAAATCATCGATGCCACTTGCCCCGTTGTCCTTCAGTTGCAACGGAAAATCAAGAAACAATATGAGGCCAATCCCAGTGCACAGATTGTCATTTATGGCAAACCCGGACATGCCGAAGTGCTTGGGCTGGTGGGGCAGACAAACAGCAAGGCCATTGTGGTGGCCAATGTTGACGACGTGAAGCGGCTCGATTTCAAACGCGACATCTACCTTTACTCTCAAACCACGCAGTCGCTCGACGAATTTCAGCGCATCATCTCCTACATCCGCCAGCATATCGAGCCCGGATGCCAGTTCCAGAGTTTCGACACCATTTGCCGACAAGTTGCCAACCGCATGCCCAACATTTCCTCGTTTGCCGCCAAGCACGACCTCATTCTCTTTGTGTGCGGCAGGAAGAGCAGCAACGGCCGCGTTTTGTTCAACGAATGCCGGCGCATCAACCCCAACAGCCACCTCATAGAAGGTGCCGGAGAAATCAACCATGCCTGGCTGGAAGACGTCAATTCCGTAGGAATCTGCGGAGCCACCAGCACTCCGAAATGGCTGATGGAGGAATGCCGCGACGCATTGCAAAACATGCAGGCTGCCACCATCTAACAAAAAGTCCCGATGCCGGAAAGCATCGGGACTTTTTCATTATCATAAGTCAGATTTTACTCTGCTGCGGGGATGTCTTCCTCTTCCACTTCGGGAATCTCGAACTCATCTACCTCTTCCACGACGGCGGGTTCTTCCTGTACCTCCACCTCAACGGGCTGGTTCTCGGCCACCACTTTCACGGGCACCTTCACCTCAACCTCTTTGTGGAAATGCACCACGGCCTCATAGTCGCCCACTTTCTTGGCATCAGTCATGGTGACAATCTTGCGGTCCACCTCGATGCCCTTTTCTTTCAGGGCTGCGACGACCTGAGCCGGTCCCACGCTACCATAGGTAACGCCGGTTGCCGACACCTTGGCGGCAATTTCCAGGGCGATGCCCTCGAAAGCCTTTGCACGCTCTTCGGCAGCAGCCTTGATGGCGGCCAGCTTGTGAGCCTGCTGGCGCAGGTTCTCGGCCAGCACCTTCTTTGCACTCTCACTGGCTATGACACCCTTTCCCTGAGGGATGAGGTAATTGCGGCCATAACCACTCTTCACGTTCACGATATCGTTCTTGTAACCCAAGCCGATAATGTCTTCCTTCAGAATAATTTCCATGCTAAATCCTCCTTTTCTTACTTCATCATGTCGGTTACGTAGGGAAGCAGTGCTATCTGGCGGGCACGCTTAATGGCCTGAGCCACACGACGCTGGTACTTCAGCGATGTTCCAGTGATGCGGCGGGGAAGAATCTTTCCCTGCTCATTGAGGAACTTCTTGAGGAACTCGGGATCCTTGTAGTCAATGTACTTGATGCCGCTCTTCTTGAAACGGCAATACTTCTTCTTCTTCGTGTCGATAGAAGGAGCGGTGAGATAACGGATTTCAGACTGTTCTGCCATAATTTAAGCCTCCTCTTCTGCTTTTTTACCAAGTTTTGCACGACGCTTTTCGGCGTACTGAGATGCATACTTGTCGAGTTTCACTGTGAGGAAACGGATGACCTTCTCATCGCGGCGGTATCCTGTTTCCAGGGTTGCAATCACTTCTGGCTCTGCCATGAACTCCATCAGGAAGTAGAACCCGGTGGATTTCTTGTCAATAGCATAAGCCATCTTCTTCAGTCCCCAGGCCTCTTCGTTCACAATCTCTGCACCCTTGTCGGTGAGAATTTTCTTGAACTTGGCGACCGTTTCCTTTGTCTGCTCATCAGACAAAACGGGAGTTAAAATGAAAACGGTTTCGTAATGATTCATTGTTGTTTTTAAATGATAAAAAATGTATTTTTGCAAAATGCGGGTGCAAAGGTACAAATAATTTTTCAATTAATCCTTCGCGATTCGTATTTTTTTTGTATTTTTGCCCGAAAAAAGTGGCTGTAGCATGAAAATTAGTCCCAAAGTCCCCTGTTATCTTCTCATTTTGGCCGGAATACTTCTATTTTGTGCCAGTTTCATCTTTGGCCTTACCGAGGTTAATGCCGTTCAGTTCACGGCCTTTGCCCTCATCCTTTCGGGTGTAGTCTGGCTGGTGTGGAAAGCCAAAAAGGGAAGCCGCTATTGATTCCCATCGCCCCGTTTCTCGTATGTTGCGATGGCCGTCCCCGTATGTTGCGATACGAGGACGATTTATATTTTATTCACGTCAACAAACCCATTCATGACGGCATAGATGGTCAGCGCCGACACGCTGCGCACCCCCACTTTTTCCATGATGTTCTTTCGATGGGTGATGACCGTAGAAAGGCCGATGTGCAACATATCGGCAATCTCCTTATTTATATGTCCCCTCACGATGAGTGCCATGACCTCCATCTCCCGGTCGGTGAGCACTCTTTTCTCAGGGGTCGGAAACCCCTGTGGAGGATGGTTCTTGCCATGAGGGTGAGCATGCTGAACCATGCTGAGAATTGAACGCACGAGAACCCGCTCCGGCACATTCACACAAAGGCTATGGAAATCGGAAAGACCGCTGCCATTGGAGGGAGAAAGAACGATGGTTCGACGGCGGCGCTCCAGGAAGAACGGGCGATTTTCGAGCACGATGTTCATCGCCACGAAGTAATGGAAAAAGTCATCTGGATTGTTGGCCATGAGCTCACTGAATGACCCGAAACAACAAATTTCGGCAAAAGGCACCACATCTTGCAACAGTTGCCTTAACCCCATAACCGCCAACGTATTAGGGTCCACGATGGCGGCCATAGGGCGGCGGGGCATCTCATGTTCGCTCATTGGCGTTCAACAATTCCATTTAACCGATTAACTCAGGAAACCGAGCAACGCACCGGCAGCCACGGCCGAGCCGATGACACCGGCCACATTCGGGCCCATGGCGTGCATCAGCAGGAAGTTGTGACGGTCGTATTCCAAACCCATGTTGTTGGAAATCCTGGCTGCCATGGGAACGGCGCTCACGCCGGCATTGCCGATGAGGGGGTTGATTTTCTTGTCCTTCGGCAAGAAGAGGTTCATAATCTTCACAAATCCCACACCGCTGATGGTGGCCAGGACGAACGCACAGGCACCGATGGCAAAAATGAAGATGGTGTTCATGGTGAGAAATTCGCTGGCCTGAGTGGAGCAGCCCACGGTGAGGCCCAACAACATCACCACAATGTCGTTGAGTGCCGAGCCGGCGGTCTTGGCAAGGCGCGTGGTCTTTCCCGACTCCTTGAGCAGGTTGCCGAAGAAGAGCATGCCCAGCAGGGGCAGACCCGAAGGCACGATGAAAGTGGTGAGCAGCAGTCCCACAATGGGGAACAAAATGCGCTCTGTCTGGCTGACGTGTCTCACGGGCTTCATGCGGATGAGGCGCTCCTTCTTGGTGGTCATCAGTCGCATGATAAAAGGCTGAATGACAGGCACCAAGGCCATATAGGAATAAGCGCACACGGCAATGGCACCCATCAGGTTGGGCGCGGTCTTCGACGACAGGAAGATGGCCGTGGGGCCGTCGGCACCGCCGATAATGGCTATGCCCGCTGCCTGGTTGGGCTCAAAGCCCAGGGCCAGGGCCGACATATAGGCGCCGAAGATGCCGAACTGGGCGGCCGCGCCGATAAGCACCAACTTGGGGTTGGCAATGAGCGCCGAGAAGTCGGTCATGGCACCGATGCCGAGAAACACCAGCGGAGGATACCAGCCTTGCCTCACACCCTGATAGAAGATGTTCAGCACCGAATTGTCCTCATACAGGCCGATTTCCAGTCCGGCATCGCCACGGAAAGGAATGTTTCCCAAGATGATGCCCAGTCCGATGGGAACCAGGAGCAGGGGCTCGAAATCTTTCTTGATGGCAAGCCAGATGAAGAACGCTCCCACGGCAATCATGATGAGGTTCGGAACGGTAGCGTTCAGAAAGCCGGTATATGAGAGGAACTCATTGAAATTATGGACGATAAATTCTGTGAAACTCATAATTCTCTTGTTGTCGATGTTTTGTTATGTCAACCTATAGTGACAAGGGTGGTGCCCTCCATGACGGTGTCGCCCTGCTTCACCAGGACGGAAGTGATGGTGCCGGTGGCTTCGGCCTCGATGTTGTTCTGCATCTTCATGGCCTCCAGGATAATGACGGTGTCGCCGGTTTTCACGGTCTGGCCCACGGCCACCTTCACCTCAGTGATGGTTCCGGGCAGTGGAGCGGTCACTTTCTTGCCTGCTCCCGGAGTGGCGGCCGGAGCGGCCGGAGCCTGCTGAACGGGCTGGGCGGCAGGAGCGGGGGCAACGGGAGGCGTGACTGGTTTCTTCGCACGGGGTGCAGCCTTGATGGGCTGTTTCATTTCCACCTCAAAGGGAATGCCGTTGACCGTCACCTTGGCAATGTTGCCTTCCACATCTTCTATCTCCACGTCGTAGTCAACGCCTTGCAGTTTATATTGATACTTGTTCATTGTATTTATGGTTTAAAGTGTTTATGTTCAGGAGTTTATGAATGGTTGTTAATTTACTTCGTTGTTCCACATTGTGTGGCGGCGGCGAATGGTGATGATGCCGCTCTCCTCGTCGTGGATGTTGTCGGTGTATTGTTTCAGTGCCAGGGCGATGACGGCCATGTAAACCTCCTTGTCGATGCCGCCCGTTTCCAGCCCGTCTTTCAGTATCACCTTGGTCTTGTGGGCTGCTTCGTGCAGTTTCTCCTCGGCTTCCACTGCCGCCTTGATGGGCTGAATGCCGGCCGCTTTCTTGATGGCCTTCCGGTGGGTGACGATTTTTCCGAAGATGGTGAAGAAGACATAGAGCAGTGTCAGGCAGAAGAAGACGATGCCCATCGACAACACGGTGATGCCCAGTCCGTAGGGGTCGTCGCGCTTGAGCCTTGCTATCTTCGACTCGTTCACCTCAATGTAGTTGCCGATGCCGGGCGTCACGGCCTCGGCAGGCTTCACGTCCCACTGGGCGTTGCCGTCCTTGGTACGTGCAAACGACTTGTCGGCATCCAGTGCCGGCACCGACACCGAGTCGAGCAGGTCCACGCCGTTGGCATCATAGAGCGCCACCCACACGGCCTCGCCCGCCTTCACGTCGGTGCGCAGGTGGAGTCCGCCCTTTGCCGGGTTGGAGTTGAGGAAGAGCACCAGATGGTCCTGTCCGCTCATCGAGGTGCGTTTCTCCCCGTTGGGAATGGGGCTCATCATAGCGATGCGCTCCGGTGCTTTCAAGGTCTTGTCGAGCACCTTGCGGTTGGTGGTCACGAACATGCCCCTTACGTTGTAGGTTGTGTAAGACGTGTTGGCAAGTTCTATCCAAGGCAGATGCTGTCCAAATTCGTCCTGCAGGCTGGCGGCGTTGTTGGTCATCACTTCGTTTATCTTGATGTTCTTGGCACCCTGGCCAAACATCACCGAAGTGGCTGAGAGCAACAGTCCGCTAAGCAGTAATCCAAATTTATTCATTTCTGTACGTGTATGTTAGATATTTTTTGTTAAAGGGTTTATCGCATCTTGGGCTTCAAGCTGCACAGAAGAAGAGCACGAGTATCTGTGCCGTGAAAATTCTAAGGAACATCGTCAAAGGATAGACGGTGGAATACCCCACGGCGGGAGCATCTTTCGAGCATGAGGCGTTGGCGTAGGCCAGGGCCGGCGGGTCGGTATATGCACCGGCAATCATGCCCATGATGGTGAAATAGTTGAAGTTGAAACGGCGGCGTGCCACGGCTCCCACGATAAGAATGGGAATAACGGTAATGAGAAATCCCGACAGCACATAGAGCAAGCCGTCGCCCTGCACCAGGGTGTTCCAGAAACCGGCTCCGGCCTTGATGCCCACACTTGCCAGGAAGAGCACGAGGCCTATTTCGCGAAGCATCATGTTTGCCGACGTGGTGGTGTAGGTGACCAGGTGGATTTTATAGCCATAGCGCCCCACGAGGATGGCCACGATGAGCGGTCCGCCGGCAATGCCGAGCCGCAGGGGAACGGGCATGCCGGGAATGGCAAACGGCAGGGAGCCAAAAATGACACCCAGGATGATGCCGATGAAAATGGTGGCAATGTTGGGATTGTTGAGCCGGCGCACCGAGTTTCCCATCAGGCTGGTGACGCGGTTGACGGCATCTTCGGGGCCCACCACCATGATGCGGTCGCCCACCTGCAGGGGCAGGCTGGGGCTGGCAAAGAGGTCGATGCCGTGGCGCGTCACCCTGGTGACGTTCACCCCGTGAACATTCGAGAAGTGCATATTGCCCAGCGTCTTGCCGTTCACCGACGGGTTGGTCACCACGATGCGCTTGCTCACCATGGGCATGTCCTGCTCCTCCCAGTCGATGTCTGTCTCGGGGCCCATGAAAGCGACGATGGCCTCCTGGTCGGTCTCGGCACACACAATGTTGAGGATGTCGCCAAGATGGAAAACAGTGTCGCGGTTGGGAATGACGACATGGCCGTTTTGCAACATGCGCGAGCATACAAAGTCGCGGTTCAGGAAATTGTGCACCTGGAGCATGGTCTTCCCCTCCAGGGCGGCGTTGGTGACCTTCAGTCGCAGACGGTAGGGCTTGGTGGCGGTGTTGGCGGCATCGTCCTGGCGTAGCCGCTCTTCCTCCTCCTGCAACTTGATGCGGCAGAAGTAGCGAATGGCAATGGTGGCCCCGATAATGCCCAGAACGCCAAGGGGATAGGCGCAGGCGTAACCCGAGGCAATCTGTGGAACATCATCGCCGAAAACATTCGACAGGGCTTCGTTGGCGGCACCCAGGCCCGGCGTGTTGGTCACGGCACCATAGAGCGTTCCCACAAGCATGGGGAGGCTGTGGCTGTTGCCGGTGTCGAAGAAAAGGAAATAGCAGCCGAACATGACAAGGATGTTGAGAAGGATGATGAGGGCGGCCAGGCCGTTCATCTTGATGCCCGAGGCGCCGAAACTCTCGAAGAAGCCGGGGCCTACCTGCATGCCTATCATGAAGACAAAAAGCACGAGCCCGAACTCCTGGAGGAAAGTAAGCACCTGTATGGGGCCGGTAAATCCTATATGCCCGGCCAAAATGCCGGCAAAGAGTACGAAAGTGACGCCCAGCGAAATGCCGCCCACTTTCAATTTTCCAAGCAACACACCCACGGAAATCACCAACGAGTAGAGCAGCACCACATGTGCCACCGAGTTGGTGTCCGTGAAAATCTCAACTAACCAATTCATAACAATCTGTTCACCTTTCTCTTAACACGCCATTGGGCAGAATCCAAAAGCCGGCCTTGGCGGGCTTTTCCTATGGCTGCGTCGGTGGTCTTTCTGACAAGCAGAAAGGCCTGCGCCCCTTTTCACGGGAAGACGTTCTTGGCACAGCCAAATTTGGGTGCAAAGGTACGGAATATATTGCTCATTCAGCAACTTTTGTGCAAGTTTTTTGTGTCATTTTTTAACTTTTAGCATTTTTAACTCTGTCGGCAAGGGGTGTTTTGCGCAAGTTACGCGTTTGCTTATCTTTTCGGGAACATTGGAGTTCGGGAGTGCTTGAGTTCGGACGTCGGTTTAGAGCGTGATGGTTTTCCCGTTTTTTTGCTTTCTTTCCGCCAAGCCGACAATCGGTTGAGGGAGCCGAAAAGAGGGGTAGCGATGTAGGCAAAAATTGGTAAAAATATTTGACAAAATTACCAAAAACAAGACCGTTTTGTAACTAATTGATAATCAGTATGTTTAAAAGTTGCCGAAGTCTGACCGCAAATTTCGGATGGAAATCTTCAAGATTTCTCCCCTCAATCTTCAAAATCTCTCCCTGAAATTTGCGGTCAAACTCCTTGGGAGAAGCAAATTCTTTTGAAAAATCTTGACAAAATTCATTTCGCGTTCGAGTGATTATGGGGAGTTCGGGGGCCAGTACCTATAAGAGCCGATGCTTTCTAGAAACCGATGCTTTTTAGGAACTGACATATAGGAGCCAACGCTTTTATATGAACCGATACTTTTATAGGAGCTGACGCCTCTTTAAAAACCGACATATAGGAGCCGACGCTTCTTTAAAAACCGACATATAAGAGCCGACGCTTCTTTAAAAACCGACATGTAAGAGCCGACGCTTCTTTAAAAACCGACATATAAGAGCCGACGCTTCTTAGGAGCCGACGCCTCCGAGCGTCGGAGTAAATAAATCTCTCCGAATAAGAATTCAAAGTTAGTCCGACGCTTGGAAGCGTCGGCTCCTATCGAGGTGGAGTAAATTTTTCTCTCCGAACAAGAATTCAAAGTTAGTCCGACGCTTGGAAGCGTCGGCTCCTAATGAGCGGCGAAGTAACTAAACATCCTCCGAGCAACGGAAATAAAGTTAGTCCGACGCTTGGAAGCGTCGGCTCCTACGAGGTGTTGGCTCCGATATTGGCGTATCCTACGAGGCGTCGGCTCCGAAATTGGCGTATCCTACGAGGCGTCGGCTCAGAAATTGGCGTATCCTACGAGGCGTCGGCTCCGATATTGGCGTATCCTAAAAGGTGTCGGCTCCGATATTGGCGTATCCTACGAGGTGTCGGCTCCAAAATTAGAGTATCCTAAAGAAGCGTATCCCAAAATCTTTTCTCTATTTGCAATAAACGCCCGCTATTTTTGGATATTCGGGAAAAAATACGTATTTTTGCAAGCGAAGAAGCGATAAAAACGTCTTTTGAAAGCTAAAGGAGCCGTGATGTTCAGACCCAGCGTCAAAACTTCTCCTCTCCTACTTTTCTAAACTTCAAGAAAGTATGACTTAAAATAAAATAGGTATGCGCATTTTTCTTACTTTGGCAATGGCCATTCTATGTATTGGCTGTACCAGCAAATCATTGCCGGAAGGCGGCATCAGTGATTCCGACTGGAACGAAACGACGAAAATCATTTATCGTTTTGGCGATTCTTCCTTGCCGCCCGATTATCATCGGAGCTACACCATCACGGTCACCGAAGACCTGATTACGGTCAGCATCGACAGCTACGGCGACGAACTGCTGGCCCGCGAATTTCCGTTCTCTGCCGAGAAATTTCAAGCCCTCAAAGAGAAATTGGCAAAGAGCGGAATGAAGAAACACCTGATGAAAGGCGAAGACGGATGTACCGGCGGCACCACGGAAAGCGTCAGCCTCTACAAGCCGCAGGAGAAGTTTTTCGACGCTTACGTTTACCATTGCTCGGGCGACAGCGGCGATTTATACATGCCG
Source organism: Prevotella sp. (assembly GCA_017474515.1). Classification (GTDB taxonomy): domain Bacteria; phylum Bacteroidota; class Bacteroidia; order Bacteroidales; family Bacteroidaceae; genus Prevotella. The sequence goes on from JAFVHN010000067.1 coordinate 20,448, forward strand.
GCAGGCACTACGGAACTTTTCACCGGCCTCATTCCCGGAGGTATTGAAGAGCTGATAAAAAGCACCCGAAAGCACCGTGAATAACGCGCCACTCCCTTTGTTTTTTGATTAAAACACCACGAACGCAAACGTTTTAGCATTATTTTGCAAACTCGGCTTTGCAATACCGTATTTTATTCGTATCTTTGCATCGATTTAAAACAAATCATCATTTTTAGGTATTGCCGAGATGAATTATTCGAAGACAGAAATGCTATTGCTTGCCATCGCCTGGGCGACACTTACGGGCGGCATCGTGTTCGGTGCACTGGTGAGCAAAGGCATTCTTGAGTCGCACAAAGACATGTGCGAGCCCGAGGCAATAGTGACATTTGCGGCAAGCGTCTTTCTTTCCCTGGCAGCATGGGGCTTGCTGATGCTGGCCGTAAGCTATTCCCGAAGGTTGCGGAAGATAGAAAGAATGCTGGAAGAAATGAAGAACTGACGTAATATAAACAAATTAAATACATTTATCTTTTAATCAAAATGGCTAAAGAAAAGAAATTTATCACCTGTGATGGCAACGAGGCAGCGGCTCATGTTAGCTATATGTTCTCGGAGGTAGCAGCTATCTACCCCATCACCCCGTCTTCGCCCATGGCGGAGCATGTTGACGAATGGGCTGCCCGTGGTCGCAAGAACCTGTGGGGCCAGACCGTCTTGGTTCAGGAAATGCAGTCGGAGGCCGGTGCCGCCGGAGCCGTTCACGGTTCGCTGCAGGCCGGTGCCCTCACCACCACATTCACCGCCTCTCAGGGTCTGCTCCTGATGATTCCCAACATGTACAAGATTGCCGGCGAGCTGATTCCCACCGTGTTCGACGTCAGCGCCCGCACACTTGCTTCACATTCACTCTGCATCTTCGGCGACCACCAGGATGTGATGTCGTGCCGCCAGACCGGTTTTGCCATGCTCTGCGAGGGTGGCGTGCAGGAGGTCATGGACCTCACCGCCGTGGCTCACCTGGCAACACTGGAGACCTGCGTGCCCTTCGTGAACTTCTTCGACGGCTTCCGCACCTCCCACGAGTATCACAAGATTGAACTCATGGACCAGGAGGACATCCGCCCGCTCGTCAAGGAAGAGTACATCAAGCGTTTCCGCGACCGTGCCATGTCGCCCGAGCGTCCCATCACGCGCGGTACTGCCGAGAACCCCGAGACCTTCTTCACTCACCGCGAGGCTTGCAACCCCTACTACGACAGCGTGCCCGAAGTGGTTGAGAAGTACCTGGGCGAAATATCCAAGATTACGGGCCGCGAGTATCACCTCTTCTCATATTATGGAGCTGAGGATGCCGACCGCATGATCATCCTGATGGGCTCGGCCACCGATGCCGCACGCGAAGCCATCGACTACCTGAACGCCAACGGCCAGAAGGTGGGCATGATCAGCGTTCACCTCTATCGCCCGTTCAGCGTGAAACATCTGCTGGCCAGCGTTCCCAAGAGCGTGAAGCGCATTGCCGTGCTCGACCGCACAAAGGAGCCCGGAGCCAACGGCGAACCGCTGTACCTCGACGTGAAGGACGCCTACTACGACGTAGAGGACCGTCCGCTCATCGTGGGAGGACGCTACGGACTGGGTTCACACGACACCACTCCGGCACAAATCATCAGCGTGTTCAACAACCTTGCCATGCCCGAGCCCAAGAACCATTTCACCATCGGCATCGTGGACGACGTGACCTTCACATCGCTGCCCGCCGTTGAGGAAATTGCACTCGGCGGAAAGGGAATGTTCCAGGCCAAGTTCTTCGGACTGGGTGCCGACGGTACCGTGGGAGCCAACAAGAACAGCGTGAAAATCATCGGCGACAACACCGACAAGTACTGCCAGGCTTACTTCTCCTACGACTCGAAGAAGTCGGGAGGCTTCACCTGCTCGCACCTGCGCTTCGGCGACACGCCCATCCGCTCCACTTACCTGGTGACCACGCCCAACTTCGTGGCTTGCCACGTGCAGGCTTACCTCCACATGTATGACGTGACCCGCGGCCTGCAGAAGAACGGCACGTTCCTGCTGAACACCATCTTCGAGGGCGACGAGCTGGCCAACTTCATGCCGAACAAGGTGAAGCGCTACTTCGCACAGAACAACATCACCGTCTATACCATCAATGCCACCAAGATTGCACAGGAGATTGGACTTGGCAACCGCACGAACACCATCCTGCAGAGCGCTTTCTTCCGCATCACGGGCGTCATTCCCGAGGAACTGGCCATCGAGCAGATGAAGAAGTTCATCGTGAAGTCATACGGTTCGAAGGGTGAAGACGTGGTGAACAAGAACTATGCTGCCGTGGACCGCGGAGGCGAATACAAGCAGTTTGAGGTGAAGCCCGAATGGGCCAACCTGCCCGACGACGCCGAGAAGGCCGACGACGCTCCCGCATTCGTCAAGGAGCTGGTGCGCCCCATCAACGCACAGGCCGGCGACCTGCTGCCCGTCAGCGCATTCACGAAGTTCGGCACCGCCGACGGCTCATGGGAAGTGGGCACCGCCGCCTACGAGAAGCGCGGCGTGGAGGCTTTCGTGCCGGCATGGAACTCCGAGAACTGCATCCAGTGTAACCAGTGCGCATATATCTGTCCTCACGCTGCCATCCGTCCCTTCGTCCTCACCGACGACGAACTGGCCGGCTTCGAGGGCCTCGACACCCTTGAGATGAAGGCTCCCGCCGCCATGAAGGGCATGCACTTCGTCATCGAGCCCAGCGTGCTCGACTGCCTGGGATGCGGCAACTGCGCCGACATCTGCCCGGGACATCCGAAGAAGGGCAAGGCACTCACCATGGTGCCCTTCAATCCCGACAAGGCCGAAATGAAGAAGATGGCCGCCGACTGGGACAAGCTGGTGAAGGTTCCCAGCAAGCAACACCTCGTGGACATCCGCAGCAATGTGAAGAACTCTCAGTTCGCACAGCCGCTCTTCGAGTTCTCGGGAGCTTGCTCCGGTTGCGGTGAGACTCCGTATGTGAAACTCATCAGCCAGTTGTTCGGCGACCGTCAGATGATTGCCAACGCCACGGGCTGCTCGAGCATCTATTCGGCTTCCATTCCCTCAACTCCTTACACCAAGAACGAGAAGGGACAGGGACCGTGCTTCAACAACTCTTTGTTTGAGGACTTCTGCGAGTTTGGTCTCGGCATGGCCCTCGGTAACAAGAAGATGAAGGAGCGCGTGGCCAAGCTGCTCGCCGACGCTTCTGAAGGTGCTCCCGAGGAATTCAAGGCTCTCGCCAACGAATGGATTGCCAACATGGACGATGCCGACAAGACCAAGGAGATTGCCCCGAAACTGCGCGAGGCCATCAAGGGCGGTGCCGAGGCCGGTTGCCCCTTCTGCAAGGAACTGCAGACCCTCGACCACTACCTGGTGAAGCGCTCACAATGGATTATCGGCGGCGACGGTGCCTCCTACGACATCGGTTACGGCGGCCTCGACCATGTCATCGCTTCGGGTGAGGATGTCAACATCCTCGTGCTCGACACCGAGGTCTATTCCAACACCGGCGGACAGGCATCGAAGGCCACACCGCTCGGAGCCATCGCACAATTCGCCGCTCAAGGCAAGCGCATCCGCAAGAAGGACCTCGGCATGATTGCCACCACCTACGGTTACGTCTATGTGGCACAGATTGCCATGGGCGCCGACCACGCTCAGTGCCTGAAGGCCATCCGCGAGGCAGAGGCTTGGCACGGGCCCAGCATCATCATTGCCTACGCTCCGTGTATCAACCATGGCCTGAAGGCCAAGGGAGGCATGGGAAAGAGCCAGGCAGAGGAGAAGAAGGCTGTGGAATGCGGTTACTGGCACCTCTGGCGCTTCAACCCCGCTCTCATTGAGGAAGGCAAGAACCCGTTCTCACTCGACAGCAAGGAGCCCAACTGGGACAACTTCCACGACTTCCTCATGGGCGAGGTGCGCTACCTCTCCGTCAAGAAGGCCTACCCCAACGAGGCCGAGGAACTCTTCGCCGAGGCACAGCGCATGGCACAGCTCCGCTACAAGAGCTATGTGCGCAAGACGCAGGAGAACTGGGAAGAATAAGCCCAAGGCATTTCTTTAAACCATCACTAACGGGAAAGGCATCCACCACAAGGATGCCTTTCCTGTTTTTTTTTGTATGGCAATGGCCACTCTCTGATATGCCTCATCGTTATATATAATTTTAAAAAAAAAACATTTGGTATTGTCAATTAATTGTAATACATTTGCACATAATAATATAAATTATGTGTCAAACTAAAAACATTACAACAATGAAAACAATTAGATTAACGGGAGGAACCATTAAATCCTTCATCCTTACAGCCCTTTTGTGCTTGACGACAGCCATGTATATGCAGGCCGGCATCAACGAGACCTTTTATATCCTCTATGATTACCATTTCTACATTGCCGGCAAAAAACTTGTTCTTTGCAGCGACGGAGAATCTGGCCATTACGATAATATTAACGATTATTGTAACGACCTCGACCTTGGTGGGGGAACGATATCAATAACCTATAAAAATGGTGTTTGGCTTGTACAGCTGACCGACGTCACCATCTACAGCTCAAAAGCCATCTACCACGAAGACAACGATTTGGGGGACGACCTTATCATTGAATTCTATGGAAACAACAGGATTTATTATTCAACCAGCCAGCCTGTTACATGCAAGAAAAACACCACATTCAAAGTGATGAGCGGCGTGACCACCATTGAAGGAACAAATGGCGGTGCCGGCATCTACATTGACAAAAACACGATTTGCAATTTAGAGACAGCCGCCAATGCCTCACTTACAATCGAGTCTTATAAAGCCCAGGCCATCAAGGGGAAAGCCAACAATAGCAGCCGCGTGCATTTCTATGGGGGCACCTTCTTCCTCCGTGGGGCGAAGGGCGACCTGGTTGACTTGGCCTTGGTTGACGACTACTGCATGGGGCATGCAGACCAGAACATCGACCTCTATACCACCGGTAACGATCAATACCCCATTGTGAGCAACGTGCAGTCGATGGGTGACTTCAAGGACATTGACACCGCCGACTATTCCACGAGCGGCTCGAATGTTTACCGCGATGCCGCCATCATGGACCCCGACGCTTACTTTAGCGAAAGCTATAAGAGCATTATCGACGCCGACGGCCCCGTGTGCCGGGAAATAGTGATTTCAAACACCTACGCCGCCGCCGTGAACAGCAACTTCTTCCCAGACTCCAAGTTCCGAAGCAAAATGTATGACCTTTTGGGTGAGTTCATTTACAGACCACAGGCGGAGATCACCACCGACCTTGACGTGACGGGAGAAGGAATTTCCAGTCTCAGCGGAATACGCTTCCTGCCAAATCTGGAATACCTTCACTGCGCCATGAACAATCTCAAGACCCTCGACCTCAATTATAACACAAAGCTGAAATATGTTGACTGCACTTACAACAGTCTGAAAAGCATTGACACGTCCTCACTAAACAGCCTGACCACCCTTCTCTGCGAATATAATGAACTGACCTCCCTGAAAATAGGAAACAACCTACAGTATCTGACATGCCCACACAACAAACTGTCGAATATCCAAAACCTAACCAACCTCAGCAAACTAAAATCGCTAAGATGTAACAACAATGAATTCACGTCGCTAAGCCTCTCCAGTTTATCCCAGCTCGAGGAACTCATCTGCAGGGACAACCCCAAGCTCTACAAACTAACCATCTGGGACTGCCCCAAGCTCACGGACTTTTCATTCAATGGACTGTCGGCACTGAAAGAGCTTGATATCAAAAACATGCCCCTGCTGACCGAACTGAGCTTCCCCTGCACCTCCTATACCGATTACTACACCGGCGAAACCGTCATCTCCTCCGAAACCCCCAACCTCCAGAAAATCACCGTCCGCAACTCCGGGCTGACCACCCTCTCCGCTTCAGGATACCCCACCCTCACCCAAATAACATGCCAGAACAACAATTCCCTGGCCAACATCTATTGCAGCAGTGATGGCCTCACGAACCTGTCTATACAAAACTGCCCCGCCAACAACGTGGTTTGCACCTATAACAGCCAACTCAATCAGATCGACCTGAGCGCATGCACTAACGTAAAAGAGGTGGACTGCTCTAACAACGCAAGCATGGCACAAATCTACTTGCCCCCCACGGCAAAAACGACGCTGGAAAAACTAACGTGCGACAATACCAAGATAACTTCATTGGCACTGTCGGGCTTCACAAAACTCAAGCAGCTGAACTGCGCCAACAACTTTAACCTCTCCACGATCAGCCTTTACGGCTGCAGCGGCCTGCAAATCCTGTCGCTCATTCTCGCTTCCAACCTTCATTCGCTTAACCTCAGCACCTGCACTTCGCTGACCTCGATGAATTGCCAATATACAGGCATCTCCTCGCTTGACCTCAGTAAATGCCGACTACTGGAAAGTGTCTGGGCCACCAGCCACCAGATGACATCGCTCCTGCTGCCGCAGAACTCTTCCACCCTTCACTATGTGGCCTGCTGGGAGAACAACATCAAAGGAGAAGACATGAACGCACTCTTCAACAGCCTGCCCAACAGAACTGGCAAAGACGCAGGAACCATCGTCGTAGTCAACACCAGCTCTTCATCTGAAAACAACGAATGCTATTCCCGTCACGTCAACGCCGCAAGGCAGAAGAACTGGAACACATGCCAGTACCTCAACTGGAGCGAAGCGCCCTACGAGGGACTTTCCAACCCCACCGGCATCAACTCCGCACCCACCAACCCCGACGACGAAGACGCACCGCGCTACAACTCAAGCGGCCAACGGGTGGGAAAAGACTACAAGGGCATCGTAATCATCAACGGAAGGAAAGTGCTGAAGTAACAATCACCGGCAAGCAACCGCTCAACCGGTTTCACTACTCCCGACATCATTCCGTGTCGAGATTATTCAACAGAAAAAGGAGCGCCTCTCTCGGGCGCTCCTTTTTCTATTAAATCAAAAAGTGAAACAACAAAGTCACTTCATTTCATCATTGTTTATCAAGGTAATTATGCTTTTAGTTTTTCATTATTCTTTACATTCCGACGGGTAGCGACATGGGTGAAAATTGGTAAAAATACTTGACAAAATCAACCTATTTTGCACGCTTACTATAAATAGCTGAGTTTCAATGATTTGAAAAACACCCTTGGTTTGACCACAATTTTCGGGGAGAAATCTTGAAGTTTTCTCCTCTCAATCTTCAAGATTTCTCCCCGAAAATTGCCGCCAAGCCTCTTGGGGCGACCAAAAATCCATGAAAAATTTTGACAAAATTATTTCGCTTGCGCAAAATGACAAATGCCATTTTCCGTTTGTAGGGACATACTTTATGTATGTCCGAAATTTCCCATGTGTGCACGGGTGAGCGGACATACATAAAGTATGTCCCTACACGGGGCAGAATTCTGGGTAACTTTCTATTTGAACTATTCCTAAAAAAGCTCTTTCAATTTTGTTACAACATCCTCAGGGAGCAAGGCTCCGGAATGCCCTTTCGACCAGGCAATTGAAGGGATTGCTTCCTGTAGCTTCTCAAGCGGAATGCAAGGTAAAGACCTTGGCTCTGAAGGATTTGAACAAACCATATCAACATACATCCTACGCCTGGTTGTGCCGGCCCAGTCGTCGGCAGGATATGGGTCGGAAATAAACTGCCCGTTGAAGACGATACCGGCCTTGTCATCGCCGACGCGCATCATATAAAATAAGTCACCCTTTCGGGCCTCTTCCCACTCATAAATGCTCCAATTCAAACGGAACATGCCATTTTTCATGTTTGCCACGCACTCTTCATAATCCTTTTCTGTATAAGAACTGATTGCTGGATTCCACCGCATCAAATATGTTTTTGGTTCTTTTGGCACAGGGATTACCTCAAAATACAAATGCCATACACAGCTGTCACCCTGGGGATTTTCAACAACAGGTTTTCCTAACCCTTGGTAATTGAACCGGATACCCGGTTCTTTCGTTACGCCGATAATGCGCGTCAGACAGCTTTCCTCGCCGTCTGAAAGCACCAAAAAACTAAGAGATTTCTTGATGGCATAAGGAAAAACGCCTCCATTATAATAATAACAGCTGTGGTAGGTGGTTGGCATTTCGTCTGTAATCAATATCAGATGTCCATCGATATTCTCTAAAACCAACCTCTGGTTGTCTTCATTGATTTGTAAGCCAATGTGCGTAATGTCGCCGGTTCGAACCTTTTCTATAACTTCACCGTCCACATCGACGGAAAAGGCCAATTCGTCAATATTTACTTCTTTGTCATTGTCTTTCATACTCAATAAGTATAATAAATTCTATTCTTCTACAATTCGCTGATGGCCTGTCTGACAATACGTTCTGCCTCCGGCATGGAGCAGTAGAGACGGCCTCCGGACGCGTTGAGGTGGCCTCCGCCGTTGAAGTATTTCTCGGCAATCTTGGTGCACGAGAAGTCATCGACGGAGCGCAGGCTCACCCAGATGAGGTTGTCGCGCTCGGTGTCTTCGCGCAACGAGATGCTCAACTGCATGCCCTTGATTTGCAGGGGCATGTTGACCAGACCCTCGGCGTCGCCTTTCAGGTAGTGGAAGCGGCGGAGGTCGCTACGCGTAAGGCTGAAGAAGCAGGCATGCTTGTCGCTGAATATCTGCAATTTCTGATAGAGCACATATCCAATGAGGCGTATGCGCCACTCGCTGTAGTTGTTATAGACGTTGCGATAGATTTTGTCCTTGTTGATGCCTTTTGTGAGCAACTGGCTGATAATGAAATAAATGTCGGGCGAGGTGCTGTTATAGGTAAAGCCGCCGGTGTCGGTCATCATGCCGCAATAGAGGGGCACGGCGGTTTTCTTCCCCATGGCGTCGAAGCCGCCAAGCTGCCAGATGATGCGGAAGACAACTTCACTGGTACTGGTGACCTCGGTATGGGAAACGCACAAGGTGCAGGGGACGTCGGGGTCAGGGTGATGGTCAAACAACACTTTGGTGGCTGTGGAGGCCTGTAGCAGTTCGCCTTGCTTGTCCATGCGCTCGGGGCGGTTGAAGTCGAGGCAGAAGATAAGGTCGGCCTGCCTGAAGGCCTCCTCCACCCGCTCGGGGTGCTTGTCGTAGCGTACCACTTTCTCGGTGTTGGGCAGCCACTGAAGGAAGTCGGGATATTTGTCGGGAATGGCCACAAGTGGTTCTTTGCCGCAACTGCGCAAATACTCGGCCCAGCCCAGCGACGAGCCGAGGGCGTCGCCGTCGGGGTTCTGGTGGCTGCACACCACGATATGTTGCGACTCGTTGATGAGCCGGCGCAACAGAGCCAGTTCTTCGTCGGTCAGAAGGTTGATGTCCATGATAAAAAAAGAGGCCCACCCACGGGAGACGCCGGGTGGGCCATGTTGTGTCTGTTTCAGAAAAGTTTTTCAGGATAAATGCCGTCGTCAACGAGTTTCTTGATGCGGGCCACAGTGTCTTCGCGGTCGGCGGCATAGGTAACGCCAAACCATTTCGACGTGGTGTCGAGCACCTTCACCGTAGCGGTGTTTTCCTGAATGAGTTTGTTGACCATCAAGGGGATGAAGAATTCAGCCTTGAGATTGGTCATGTTTGCCGGGTCTTGCAGGAACTCCTTGAAATAGGCTTCAGAGAAATCGAAATAATCGGGTGTGAAGCCCCACATGTTCATTGAAACGGGGGTGTTGTCTTCCACCACTACCCATCGGCCCTGCTCGTCCTTGAAGCGAATGGGCTGTGCGGCATCTCCGGCGCTTGTTCCGTCTTCGGCGCAACGCACAATTTCGGTGCGCTCTACCACGGTGGTCAGGTTGTCGGCATCGTCTTTTGAGCAGATGCCGCGTGCCACGGTGCCGTTCTCGCTCAGGGTGTTGCCCACGCGGAAGCCCACCATGGCATATTGTCCGTGGGCACCTTCGGGCAGTGCAGCCAGGAACTTGCCCATGACCATGAATGCGTCGCGGTTATAGAAGTCGTCGCAGTTGATGACGCAGAACGGCTCCTTGATAACATCCTTGCCCATCAGCACGGCGTGGTTGGTGCCCCAGGGTTTTACGCGGCCTTCGGGAACGGTAAAGCCTTCGGGCAGGGCGTCGAGGGCCTGGAAACAAAGTTCACAGGGGATTTTATCCTCATATTTTGAAAGAATCTGTGTACGGAACTGCTCTTCAAAGTCCTTCCGGATAACCCATACCACCTTGCCGAATCCGGCCTGAATGGCATCGTAGATGCTGTAGTCCATGATGGTTTCTCCGTTGGGTCCAAGGCCGTCGAGCTGCTTCAGCCCGCCATAGCGGCTACCCATACCTGCTGCCAGCAGGAATAACGTTGGTTTCATAATGATTTGTTTTATAAGGTTAAAATTATTATACTCATTCGCTCGTGTTTAAAATTCAGGAGCTCAGAGGAAAAAAATCACTTCTTCTTTTTCTTCAGTTCAAGTTTCGGAATTTTCAGTTTCATTCCTTCCTGCACCTCAGCCACATTGTTGTGGCACTGTATGTAGCATGCCATTTCAGAGCCGAGGTATGTCCTTGCAATGCTTTGCATGGTCTGGCCTTTCCTCACGGTGATTGTCTGGTCGGTGCCCACGATACGGTAGGCGCCGTGGGTCATGATGAGCCGTGCACGGTCAAGGACCTGATTGCCCGAAGTCTTGGGTTGCGGAGCGGGTTTTGTCTCATTGGCCTTCTCTGCCTGCTTGTCTTTTTTCGCCTGCAGCTCTTCCTGCTGTTTTCTATTGGCCTCCTCCTGTTTCCTTTGTTCTTGTAGTTTTTTCAACGAGTCGGCAATCTGTTCGTTTCTTTTGGTTACAGAGTCAGCCTTAACCTTTATTGCCGCAATCTCGGCCAATCGCAAGGAGTCCTTGATGCGTGCGGAGTCCACACCTTCCTTTTCCGGAATGGAATCGGCCATCGCCACCGGCTCACTGGCGAGATGCTGTTTGGGTGCAAATTTAGAGCCCACGAAACATCCCAAGGCAAAGGCGAATGCTGCTACGAAGATTGAGGTAAGCACGCTGCCCCAAATGTTCTTTTTTCCTTTCATTTCAGTATCTTCATTATTTGTATCTTCATCAACGGTTTCTTCCGACTGGGTTTCTTCATCATTGTTATTTTCTGGAACGGAGTCCTCCGTCGTCGGTTCCGTACCGTTGTCAGGGGTGTCATCCATCAGCGGGGTGATGGCCTCCGCTTCGGGTATTGACACAACATCTTCAGGTGTTGGTTCAACTTCTTCAGGTGTTGGTTCAACTTCTACAGGTGTTGGTTCAACTTCTACGGGAATTTCGGCCACCTCTTCCCCACCGTGTTCAGTTTCCTCGGCAGTATCAACCGGCGGTTGTTCAACCTGAGTTTCTTCCCCTTCCGTCTTTGGTTCTTCATTGATGACCACCGGCTCGTCGTCGTCCCAATCTCCGGGGAACGGTGCTTCTTCGGCTTCCTCAAGTGGCTCTGCCAAAAGGTTTTCACCGCCGTCATTGGCATAGTCGGTGGTTTCCTTAAGGTCGGAAAAAACCACGCCGTCGTTCAGCACAACGGTGTCGAACTGTGAAAACGGCTTGTTGACCAAGTCCTTCATCACGGCGTCGGGGGTGAACGAAATCTTCTCGCGCCCCTCAATGAGAATGCGTTCTCCGTTATTGACATTTACGCTTTCCCTACCCTTCACCTCGATGACTTTGAAGGTTCCCAATCCCTTCACCTTCACCATTTTGTCCTTCTTCAGCCCTTCGCTGATCAAGTCGGCAAAGTGTTTCACGAAAGCTTCGGCCTCGCTTTGTCCGATGCCGTGTTTTTCGGCAAATACGTCGATGATTTCTGCCTCTGCGCCTCTATTCATTTTCCTGTCCTCCCTGCTTCAACTCCTTCTTGATGGCGGCAATGGGTTTGAAATTCAGGACCAGTTTCGGCGGCACAAGCATTTTCTGCCGCGTCACGGGATTGACCACGATTCTTTCCATGCGCTTCTTCACGTCAAAGGTTCCGAAATTGGGAAAGGTGACGGCCTTTCCCTCCTGGAAATTCTCGTTCATGGCGTCAATCAAGCTGAACACCATTTTCTGGGTTTCTTCCTGCGTCGCCCCTGTGCGCTTGGCCAACCCCTGAATGAAGGTTTTATTGTTCATAACACTGTTCCGTATAAGTCAAACTCTGACGAGTCGGTTATTTTAACGTTGTAAAAACGCCCCTGCCTCAACGGGCGGTCGGCATCATAACGTATCAGGACCTCGGGGTCCACCTCGGGTGACGAGAACTCGGTGCGTCCCACGTAGTAGTTGTTTTCTTTCCGGTCGATGATGACTTTCATCACCTTCCCCACCTTTCCGGCCCCCACTTCGGTGCTTATTTCCTGTTGCAAGGCCATCAGCCTGTCAAGGCGTTGCTGTTTCACCTCCTCGGGCACATTGTCTTCAAGGTGCAAGGCACTGTAGGTGCCCTCCTCTTCCGAGTAGGCAAAGGCTCCCATGCGCTCAAATCGTGCCCATTTGGTGAAGTCCATGAGCTCCTCAAAGTCCTCGTCGGTTTCTCCGGGAAAGCCCACCATCAGCGTTGTACGTAAGTGAATGCCAGGCACTTTCTCCCGGATGCGGTTGATGAGCCGGTAGGTTTCGTCTTTTGTTACATGCCGTTGCATGGCTGCCAGGATGGGGTCGGAAATGTGTTGCAGGGCAATGTCGAGATAGCGGCATACATTCTCTTTCTCGCGCATCACGTCGAGCAGGTCCTCGGGGAAATGGGTGGGATAGGCATAATGCAGCCTGATCCATTTCACCCCCGGAATGTCGGCCATGTCGGAAACCAGCCCGGCAATGCTCTGGCGCCCATAGAGGTCAACGCCGTAGTAGGTCAGTTCCTGTGCGATGACCTGCAACTCCTTCACTCCCTGCGCCACCAATTCGCGCACCTCGTTCAGAATGTCCTCGCGGGGTCGGCTTCGGTGTCGTCCCGTAATGATGGGAATGGCGCAGTAGGCGCAATGGCGATCGCACCCCTCGCTGATTTTCAGGTAGGCATAATGCTTCGGAGTGGTCAGGTGGCGCATGGGCGAACAAGCCTCAAAGCGTGCCATGCCCAGGTCGTCGAGCAGCTGCAGGTAGTCGAACTTCCCGTAGAACTTGTCCACCTCGGGGATTTCGGCCTCCAGTTCCGCCTTGTACCTTTGCGACAGGCAACCCATCACGAAGAGCTGCTTCAGCCGCCCCTGCCTTTTGCGCTCAGCCATCTCCAGGATGGTGTTGATGCTTTCCTCCTTGGCATCACCGATAAATCCGCACGTGTTGACCACGGCGATGTCGCCCCGGGGGTTCTTGCTGTCGTGGGTGCAACGGTAGCCGTTCAATTCGAACCTCCGCATGAGCAACTCACTGTCCACCAGGTTTTTCGAGCATCCCATGGTGATGATGTCAACCGTATTCCTCATCACCGGTCAGTCTTTGAACAGCGAGTCCACAAATTCTGTCCTGTTGAACAACTGCAGGTCTTCCATGCCCTCTCCCAGCCCGATGTACTTCACCGGCACTTTCAGCTGGTCGGAGATGCCGATTACCACGCCGCCCTTGGCCGTGCCGTCGAGCTTTGTGATGGCCAGGCTGGTAATCTGGGTGACGGCGGCAAACTGGCGTGCCTGCTCAAAGGCATTCTGTCCGGTTGACCCGTCAAGCACCAGGAGCACTTCGTCGGGTGCATCGGGCAGCACCTTTTTCATCACTTCCTTGATTTTCTTCAGCTCGTTCATCAGGCCCACCTTGTTGTGCAGACGTCCGGCGGTGTCGATGAGCACCACGTCGGCATTGTTGGCCTTGGCCGAGCTGAGGGTGTCGAAAGCCACGCTGGCGGGGTCGCTGCCCATTTTCTGTTTTACCACGGGCACGCCGACGCGCTCTCCCCAGATGCTCAGCTGCTCCACGGCAGCGGCACGGAAGGTGTCGGCAGCGCCGAGATAGACCTTCTTGCCGGCCTGTTTCAGTTGCCAGGCCAGCTTGCCGATGGTGGTGGTTTTTCCCACGCCGTTCACGCCTACCACCAAAATGACGTAGGGTTTGTGGTCGGTGGGGAGGTCCCAGTTGTCGCCGTCACCGGTGTTGTTTTCACTCAGCAGCGAGGCGATTTCCTCGCGCAACATGCCGTTCAGCTCTTTCACCGACACATACTTGTCGCGTGCCACGCGCTCCTCTATACGCCGTATGATTTTCAGCGTGGTGTCCACGCCTACATCACTGGTAATGAGCACCTCTTCGAGGTTGTCGAGCACTTCGTCATCGACGGTGGATTTGCCTGCTACGGCACGCGCCAGTTTCGAGAACACGCTCTGCTTGGTCTTTTCCAGTCCGTTGTCGAGCGTCTCCTTTTTTTTCTTGTTAAAGAATCCAAAAAGTCCCATATTGCAATATTTCGCCACAAAGTTACGAAAAAACGAGCGCAGAACAAAAAGAACTCGTTATTTTTTTCTTTTATTTTTTCCAAGGGGGCGGTGGAATTCCCAGAAAAACGAGAGAAACCAGAAGTTCTGGAGAAAATCTAGAGAATCTAGAGCTTCTAGAAAATCTAGAACTTCTAGAACTTCTAGAGAATCTAGAAAAGAGCAACGCGCCCCGCAGCCCGTTAACCGCGAGGCACGCACAAAAGGCCACGAGAACATCGCAGCCTTTCTATGGTATAAGGTGATGATAAAAATCAGTTCTTGAAGAAGTCCTTCACGTCGTCGTTGGGAACCATGCGCTCGTCGAAGATATAAGCGCCGGTTTTCGGACTCTTCACCATCTTGATAACTTTTGTATATGCACGACCCTCTTTCGAACCATCGCGGAGGGTTGCCACTGTTTTCTTTGCCATAATTACTTAATTTCCTTGTGAACGGTCATTTTCTTGAGGATGGGGTTGTACTTCTTCAACTCCATGCGCTCGGGGGTGTTCTTGCGGTTCTTAGTGGTAACGTAGCGGCTGGTTCCGGGAAGTCCACTGTTCTTCATCTCAGTGCACTCCAGGATGACCTGTACCCTGTTACCTTTAGCCTTCTTTGATGCCATGGTAATTATTCTCCTATTACTTTTATGTCTTTCCAGTTTACATAGCCTTTCTCCACAGCGCGCTTGAGTGCTGCGTCGAGCCCCACCTTGTTGATGAGCCGCAATCCGGCTGCGCTGATCTTCAACTTAATCCAGCACTGCTCTTCCACATAGTAGAATTTCTTGCTGAACAGGTTCACGTCAAAGGTGCGCTTTGTGCGATGTTTCGAGTGCGAAACATAGTTGCCCGTCTGGGCTTTCTTTCCGGTGATTTGACAAATCTTTGACATTTCTCTCTACGTTTTTCTATACGTTTTTTGATACTTATTCCAAACAGGGTGCAAAATTACTAACTTTTTCCGAAACGACAAAAAAAAACTGTCAATAATCTTTTCAATTAAGTTTTTTTTCGTTTTTCCGGTCTGAAGTGGCTGTTTCATGGTGCCTAAAGCGCCTTTTCACAGCCCCACCCTTCCCTTTTCCACTAATCAAGAAGTGCTGCGGCTAATAGGGTCGCAGCACTTCCTATTGATTGGTTTCAGTCAGTGCTTAAGCCTCTGCGGGAGCCTCTTCAGCGGCAGCGGCCTCGGCCTTTGCCACAGCCTCGGCAGCTTTCTTCTCGGCCACCTTCTGTGCGATGGCCTCGTTCACCTTCTTCTCGGCGGCGAGCTTCTTCTCGGCCAGGTCTTTCTTTGCCTTGGCCTCACTCTGGCGCACAGCCTCGAAGCCCTTTTCCTTGGCCTCTTTCCATGCGTCGAACTTCTTCTGAGCGGCATCCTCGTCGAAAGCGCCCTTGCGAACGCCACCACGGAGGTGCTTCATCAGGTACACGCCCTCGTTCTTCAGCAGGTTGCGAACGGTGTCGGTGGGCTGGGCGCCTACTTCCACCCAGTACAGGGCGCGGTCGAAATTCAAATCTACGGTGGCGGGATTGGTGTTGGGGTTGTAAGTACCAATCTTTTCAGTGAAACGACCATCACGTGGTGCTCTTGCGTCAGCGATGACGATGCGGTAAACGGCATAGCCCTTACGGCCGCCACGCTGCAGTCTGATTTTTGTTGCCATTTTTTAATCTAAATGTTTTGGATTGTAAATAAATAATGTAATCTCATGCCCTCATCTCGTGAGAGCGGGTGCAAAGGTACGGAGTTTTTGGCAAATAGCGCCTCTCCCCCACTCCCAAAAGCAAATTCTTATGATTTTTTAACCAATCGACGGAAAAAAAAGGCAAAACGCATATATATTCATTTGCCGGAACTTCCGTTTGTCAAGATTTTTCATGCTTGTTTCAGACATGAGGAAGGTTTGACCGCAAATTTCAAGGAGAGATTTTGAAGTTTGAGAGGAGAGATTTTGAAGTTTGAGGAGTGAAATTTGCGGTCAAACTCTTCGCGATTTTAAACCATCTGATTATCAATTAGTTAGAAAACGCCGTGTTTTTCGTGAAAATTGTCAAGATTTTTCATAATTTCTATACACCTTGTTATCCACCTTTATTTATGCATAAAAGGGCTGTTGTCGGTGTATAGATTCTAATATAATAAGGTACTCTCACTCGGAAATGAAAATAAAAGCAAGCTTTTCTTTTGCATTTCGCTCGTTTATCCGTACCTTTGGATAAGGTACTCTCACTCGGAAATGAAAATAAAAGCAAGCTTTTCTTTTGCATTTCGCTCGTTTATCCGTACCTTTGCACCAAAATGTAAAAGAAAACAATGGAAGAAAACAAGAAATCAACGGCTGCAGCCCCCGTGGGCGGCGAAAAGAAAGAGGAGCGCAAGAGCTTCGTGGAGCAAATCATTGAAAAAGACCTGGCCGAGGGCAAGAACCACGGCCGTCTGCAAACGCGGTTCCCGCCAGAGCCCAACGGATATTTGCACATCGGTCACGCCAAGGCCATCGCCATGGACTTCGGCGCGGCGAAGAAATACGGCGGCATCTGCAACCTGCGCTTCGACGACACCAACCCCGTGAAGGAAGACACCGAATATTTTGAAAGCATAGAGTCCGACATCCGATGGCTGGGATATGAGTGGGCAAACATTTACTACGCCAGCGACTATTTCCAGGAGCTGTGGGACTTTGCCGTATGGCTCATACGCCAAGGCCGCGCATACGTTGACGAACAGAGTGCAGAGGAAATAGCACGCCAGAAGGGCACCACCACCCAGCCGGGCACAAACAGCCCCTACCGCGACAGGCCCGTGGAGGAGAACCTGCGGCTCTTTGAGTTGATGAACAGCGGCAAGGCGCAACCCGGCACCTACGTGCTTCGCGCCAAAATCGACATGGCACATCCCAATATGCTTTTCCGCGACCCCCTGCTCTACCGCGTAATGAACATTCCGCACATCAGGACAGGCAACAAGTGGAACGCTTACCCCATGTATGACTTCACCCACGGGCAGAGCGACTACCTGGAGGGCGTCACCCACTCGCTCTGCACGCTGGAGTTTGTGGAGCACAGGCCCCTCTACGACCTCTTTGTCACCTGGATGAAAGAATACAAGGGCGACACCGAGGACATTGAGGACAACCGCCCGAGGCAGACGGAGTTCAACAAGCTCAACCTGTCGTACACACTGATGTCGAAGCGCAACCTGCTGGCACTGGTCAACGAGCACCTGGTGAGCGGATGGGACGACCCCCGCATGCCCACCATCTGCGGCTTCCGCCGGCGCGGATACAGCCCCGAGAGCATTGTGAAATTCATCGACAAGATAGGCTACACCACCTACGACGCCCTCAACGAGATGGAACTGCTGGAAAGCGTGGTGCGCGACGACCTCAACAGCCGCGCCACCCGCGTGAGCGCCGTGCTCAACCCCGTGAAGGTGGTCATCACCAACTATCCCGAGGGAAAGACCGAGCTGCTCACGGCCATCAACAACCCCGAGAACGAGGCTGAAGGCACCCACACCGTGGAGTTCGGCCGCGAACTGTGGATTGAACGCGACGACTTCATGAAGGAGGCCGAGAAGAAATTCATGCGCCTGGCTCCCGGCAAGGAGGTGAGGCTCAAAAACGCATACATCATCAAATGCGACGAGGAACATCCCTACGACGAAGATGCCGACGGAAACGTCACCGCCATCTATTGCACCTATGACCCCGAGTCGCGCAGCGGACTGCCCGGTTCTAACCGGAAAATCAAGGGAAAGACGCTGCACTGGGTAGGCTGCCACGATGCCGTGAAGGCCGAGGTGAGGCTCTACGACCGCCTGTGGAAGGTGGAAAACCCGCGCGACGAATTGGCCGCCATCAGGGAGGCACAGCAGTGCGACGCCGTCACCGCCATGAAACAAATCATCAATCCCGATTGCCTGCAGGTGCTCAGCGAGTGCTATGTGGAGCCTTTCGCAGCAAAGATGAAGCCCGGGCAATACCTTCAGTTCCAGAGAATTGGCTATTTCATGGCCGACCCCGACACCACCGACCAGCACCCGGTGTTCAACAAAACCGTGGGATTGAAAGACACCTGGGCCAAGAAAGCCCGCAACTAAGTTCCCCCGAAGACCAATAAGCCTCAAAGCCACGCCCAATGCACTCAGACGACTATTTCACCGACAAGGAATTTCTGGCCGTCCTCAAGGATTATGAGGACTGCCGGAGGCGTGGCGTGCCCTGCATCATCAGTTCCGACGACTACACCGACATTGCCGAATATTACCACATCCACGACGGCGACATCCGGCACGCCGAGGAGGTCATCGACACCGCCATTGAGCTGTATCCCGGCGCCGCCGCGCCGCTGGCTTTCAAGGCCCGGCTGTGCCTGCTCAGGGAAGAGAGCACCGAGAAGGCCATGAATTGGCTGGAGCAGACCGAGGACAAAACGGACTGGGAGTATTACTACACACGGGCAGAAATCATGCTCGTGGAAAACCAGCCCGAACAGGCCGACGAATACCTGCGCCAATGCTTCGAAAGCCTTGATGACGAGGACGATGAGGAAGACTTTGTGTTCGACGTGGCCAACCTCTTCTGCGACTACAACTACATGGAGGAGGCGGCGAAATGGATTGAGAAAGCCAACGACAAGAGCGACCCCGACTACAAGGACGTGAAGGCCCGCATTCTCATCAGCCACGGGAAATATGAGGAGGGCGAGCGCATGCTCAACAAGCTCATCGACGGCAACCCCTTCGCCGCGCCCTACTGGAACTCGCTGGCCACCTCGCAGTTCCAGCGCAACGCCTTCAACGAAAGCATCAGCAGCAGTGAATATTCCCTGGCCCTCAACCCCAACGACGACGAGGCCCTGCTCAACAAGGCCAACGCCCTTTATCAGCTGGGCAGCTATGAAGAAGCCGCAAAATACTATGAGCGATACATCAAAGTGAGGAGCGATGACGAGGCCGGAGAACTGTTCCTGGCCATCTGCCTGCTATGTTGCAACCGCATCACCGAGGCCGAGACGCACCTCAGAAAAGCCGAGAAACTGGCCGACAAGACCAAGAGAAACCAATTTGAGATTTACCAGGAACTGGCTTTCACCCTGAGCCGGCTGGGAAAGGTTGACGAAGCCCTCGACTACGTGGACAAGGCCGACAACCAGGAAGACCGCCATGACGAAATGACGGTGCTGAAGGGCCACATCATGCTGGAGCACGGGCACATGGAAGAGGCGCAGGCTTTTTTCGAGGAAGCAATGGCCGAAAGCCAGTCGTCACCACACATCCTGCTGAAAATCGCCGTCTCAATCTATGACAACGGTTTTCTCATCCTGGCACAGAAAATGTTCAAGGTGCTACTGGAAAATGTGGACACTAAGACATGGAACGAGGGCTACAGCTACATGGCGGCATGCGCCAAGGAAAGGGGCAACAACGAGGAATGGCTGAAATACTTGAAAATGGCCGTCGAGAAAAACCCCATGGAGGCGCAGTCAGTGCTTTGCGATTACTTCCCCGAGGGCATGGAGGCCGCCGAATATTACGACTATGCTTGCGAGAATATGCTATAGATGCAAGAAACGCGGCTCAACTTTTTTAACTTTTCACCTTTTTAAATAATGAATTGGATAACAACACTTTTAGGACATCTCAACTACCCCACCATCTTTTTTCTCATGATGCTTGAGAGCACGGTCGTACCCGTTCCCTCAGAGCTTGTGGTAAGCCCCGCCGCATACCATGCCGCCAGCGGAAGCCTCAACATCTGGCTGGTCATCCTTTTTTCAACGTTGGGCGCCGACCTGGGTGCCACCATCAACTATGTGGTGGCCTATTTCGTGGGACGGCCATTGGTTTATCGTTTCGCCAACAGCCGGCTGGGGCATCTTTGCCTGCTCAACCAGGCCAAGGTGGAGAAGAGCGAAAAATACTTCTACGACCACGGCATGGTGGCCACCATCACGGGCCGACTTATTCCCGGCATCAGACACCTTATCAGCATTCCCGCCGGACTGTCAAAGATGCACTTCGGATGGTTCCTGCTCTACACCACACTGGGAGCCGGCGTGTGGAACTGCATCCTGGCAGCACTGGGATGGTACCTGCACGCCATTGTGCCGGAAGATCAGCTGAACGACAAAATCATGGAATATGGCGACTACATCAAGTATGCCATCATCGGACTGGTGCTTATCGGCGTGGCCTACGCCGCCCTGCGCCATTATATGAAGAAAAAGAAGTAGTCCATCTTTTCTGAAAAGTGCAGTTTTTTTCTTCTGAATTCCTAAAAAACCAAGACGGGGCAAAGCCTTAAAATGGCTTTGCCCCGTCTTGGTTTTGTTTACCAATGATGATTACTCCACGGTGACCGACTTGGCCAAGTTGCGCGGCTGGTCCACATTTTTGCCCTTGCACACGGCAATATGGTAGGCCAGCATCTGAAGGGGAATGGTTGCAATGAGCGGTTCGAGGCACTCCAGCGTGTCGGGCAGCTCAATCACCTCGTCGGCAATGCTGGCAATGGTTTCGTCGCCCTTGCTCACCAAGGCAATGACTTTTCCCTGCCGTGCCTTGATTTCCTGGATGTTGCTCAACACCTTCTCGTACATGGCGTTATGTGTGGCCACCACCACCACCGGCATGTCGGAGTCGATGAGGGCAATGGGGCCGTGTTTCATCTCTGCTGCGGGATAGCCCTCGGCGTGTATATAGCTGATTTCCTTCAGTTTAAGGGCACCTTCAAGCGCCACGGGATAGCTGAAGCCACGGCCCAGATAGAGGAAATTGCGGGCGTAGGTGAAGATGCGGCTCAAGGCGGCAATCTGGTCGTTGAGCTTCAACACCTCCTCCATTTTCTGAGGTATGAGGCTCAGTTCCTTCACAATTTGCAAGTATTCTTCTTCCTTCACGGTGCCACGCTCTTTACCGAGGGCCAGGGCCAGCATGGTGAGCACGGTGACCTGTCCGGTGAACGCCTTGGTGGAGGCCACGCCGATTTCGGGTCCCACGTGAATATACGAACCGGTGTGCGTCGTCCTTGGGATGCTGGAGCCCACGGCGTTGCAGATGCCGTAGATAAACGCTCCATGCCGTTTGGCCAGCTCCACGGCGGCCAGCGTGTCGGCGGTTTCGCCGCTTTGCGAAATGGCAATGACCACGTCGCCCTTGTTAATGACCGGATTGCGATAGCGGAACTCGGAAGCATATTCCACCTCAACGGGAATGCGGCAGAGGTTTTCTATCATCTGCTTGCCGATAAGTCCGGCGTGCCACGATGTGCCGCAAGCCACGATGATGAACCGCGGGGCATTGAGCAACTGCTCTTTGTAGTCGATGACGGCACTCAGGGTGACGTGGTCGGCCTCTGTGTTCACCCTGCCACGCATGCAGTTGGTAAGACAATCGGGCTGCTCGAAGATTTCCTTCAACATGAAGTGCGGATAGCCGCCTTTCTCTATCTGTCCCAGACTGATGTCAACCGTCTTTATCTCGGGCGAAAAGACTGTATTATAGATGTTTACGATTTTCAGTGCCTCGTCTTTTTTTATGACGGCGATGTTTCCGTCTTCAAGATATACCACCTTGTCGGTGTATTCAACGATGGGGCTGGCATCGGAACCGATGAAGAACTCCCCGTCGCCGATGCCCACCACCAGCGGGCTTTGCTTCTTGGCGGCTATGAGCATGTCGGGGTGGTTCTTGTCGAGCAACGCAATGGCATAGGCACCAATAACCTCGTGAAGGACCAGTTGCACGGCGGTGAGCAAGTCGAGGTTCTTTTTCTTCTGCACATATTCCACAAATTGCACGATGACCTCGGTGTCGGTGTCGCTCCGGAACTGTATGCCCTTCTTTTGAA
Source organism: Prevotella sp. (assembly GCA_017474515.1). Classification (GTDB taxonomy): domain Bacteria; phylum Bacteroidota; class Bacteroidia; order Bacteroidales; family Bacteroidaceae; genus Prevotella. Next base: position 42,758 of record JAFVHN010000067.1, read on the forward strand.
GTTTCTGCTTCAGGTCGGCATAATTCTCGATGATGCCGTTATGGATGATGGCCAGGTTCTGCGACTCGGAATAATGGGGATGGGCATTCCTCGACGAGGGCTCGCCATGGGTGGCCCAGCGGGTGTGGGCAATGCCTACGCTACCTGATATGTCTTTGTCGTTGCAATAGTCGGTAAGGTTGCAGACCTTGCCTTTTGTCTTGAAAACGTCCAAGCGGCCGTTGTCGTGAATGAGCGCCACGCCGGCACTGTCGTATCCCCTGTACTCCAGCCTTTGTAAGCCCTTGATGAGGATGGGATATGCGTCGCGCGTTCCTATGTATCCTACAATTCCGCACATAATGCTATCGTGTTGCCTGTGAGTTACTTTTGCTATTTGGTAATGGCCACCACCAGCGAGGTGATGGATGTGGCAATACCGATAAGGCCGTACCAAATGGTGTTGTTGGCAATGGCCTGGCGATTGATCTTTGTCCTGTTGGGCTCAATGTAGAGGATGTCGTTCTGCTGCAAATAATAATAGGGCGAATTGAGAATGTCGGCTTTGCTGATGTCGAGCCTGTGGATGGACTTCTGCCCCTGGGCATCTTCGCGGATGAGCAAGATGTTGTCGCGGCGGCCGGTCATGGTAAGGTCGCCGGCACTGGCCAAGGCCTCGATGATGTTCATCTTCTCGGTGGTCACGGGCACGATGCTTGAACCCGTTTCGCCAATCAGCGTGACGTGGTAACTAGACATACGCACAGTGACGACGGGTTTTTCGGTCTTCGACATATAGGGCGAAATCTTGTCGAGAATGAGCGCCTCACATTCACGGCTGGTAAGGCCTTCCACGTGAAGCATGCCAATCATGGGCAGGTTGATCATTCCGTCGTTGTCAACCAGGTAGCCGTAAAGGCTGGCCGAGTTGCCCATGCCCTGTATGTTGGTGAAGTTCTTGTTGAAGGGCTTGGCGGCTTCGGGGTCTGAGGTGCTCACGTTGATGGTCAGCATGTCCTTGGGCATGATGCGGGCATCGTAGAGCCACTTGGAGGGAGCAAGGTTCAGCGTGTCAACGCCCTGGAAATAAACAATGTCTTTAGTGCTGCCACAGCTGCCCATTGCCAGGGCCATGACAACGACAATAATGGAAAAAAGTGCCTTTTTCATTTATTCTCGGTTTTAATGTTAATGTTTTATTAAATACTTGTGCAAAAGTACTTTTTTTTTCCCAATCTGACAAATAAATCCTTTTTTATTCTTTTAGGGACAATAAAATCAGGCGTAAAGGGTCGGCATTTTGGCCAATGCCGGTGGTTTTGAAAAGAGTTTTATCGGCTTTACTTAGCATCTCACATAGTTTGACGGCAAATTGAGGGCAGCAAATTGGCAATTTGACAGGTACAAATTGGCACTTTGATGCCCTCAATTTGCCGTCAAACTTTTCTACATCTTATGAACATCGATTACCAACAAGTTACACAATCGCCCGGAAAGCCGCCATTGTCATAGGTATATTCATTCTACAAACAGGCCGACGGGATTCCGCCGGCCTGTTTGTATCCAAGGTGCTATAGCAACATAACCCCTTATCGCAGGGTTCTAAACCATATTATTTGATAACGATCTTACGTCCCTTGTTGACATATATGCCGCGCAGGGTGGGCTTGCCGCTCAGACGGCGACCGTCCACAGTGTACCATGCGTCAGCCTTGTCTGTGTTTTCCGAGAAATCGGTGGTTGTCATCATCGTAGGCACTTCATAGGGGCCGAACATGACTCTGCGGGCACTTGCACTGCCATCGTCGTTGGGCTTCACCCAGAAGTAGGCACGACACGACTCCTGCTCGCGCGGAGTCTCCGAATAGCCAAGCTGGTTGTCGCTGTCAAGAATGACAATCTCGTTGATGTTGCCTTCATCGATGGTGAAGGGCGAGTAGTGGCCCACGAACTTCACGTTGCCGTCGGTGCCTTCCACCGCTGTCGGAGCAGCGTTGTCGATGGTCACGCCATAGAACACGGGATTGACGATGTCGGTACCATCTTCTATCTTGGGAACCACCTTGCCATCGCGCACTTCCCAGCCGCTGCCCAGCATGCTTGCAAGTTGGCTGCCGGTGGCGGTGGTATAGGTGCCGCGCTCACCAATGTCCTGCGTCTTGTAGCAGTTGGTGATGGTGCGCGTGTCTCCACTCTTTATCATGTCCACGCCGTTGCTGCCTTCATAGTTACCATCCGCCAGACAGTTGATGATGGTATGACGGCCTGTGTCGCCCCAGCCGTAGATGATGCCCGTGTAGGTGGTGGCTCCGCTGATACTGCCCGAGAAGAGGCAGTCCTTGATGGTGGTGGCCGTCTTGGTGCCGTGGCCGAGGATGCCGCCGCAATGGGTGTGGGTGGTGCCACCGCAGGTGATGGTGGCTGCCACCTCGCAGTTGTTGATGTTGTTGACCATCAGGATGCCGCTGGTGGAGTAGTCGGTGGCCGTCTTGGCGAAGCCCACGAGTCCGGAACAGTGCATCGTACCATTGATGGTGCCCGTGGTCTTCACGTTCTTGATAGTGGCGCCGTAGATATAGCGGAAGGGGGCAGTGCCCTGATTCTGGGTGTCGGAAATGTTGACGTTCAGCGTGTGGCCTTGCCCGTCGAAGATGCCCATGAAGGGATGGGAGTTGGTTCCCACCGGCAATGAAATATCGATGTCGGCAGTCAGTTGCACAATTTTGTCAGCATAGGTCTCGGTACCGTTGTTCACATTCGCGGCGAAAGTGTTCCACTCTGCCTCGGTGCCGATTTTGACATAGTTGCCGTCCCACCTCACGATGTAAGGCTTGCCGGCCTCGATGCCGGTAAGGTCGTCGCCAAACGTCAGCGCCAGCATGCCGTTGATGAAGTCGGCCGAACAGAGTGTCTTCACTGTAGCGCCTTCTAGCGGTGTTCCGCTGAGGCTGGGAAGGCTGAACGGCAGACAGAGGGTGTTCCAGTCGCCGTTTTTGCGGAGTGTGCGGCCGGAGAGGGTGGCGACGCACGTCCTGCCGTCGTTCGTGCTGAGCACCGCACTGTTGTCGGCATCGTTGGCCAAAACGACTTTCACTGGCACCAGCGTCTTGCCCGAGAGGATGCCATTGTCGGTCACCTTGCCACTTGGATAGTAATTGTTCTGGGTGTCGAGAAAGTCCTTCTGGAGTGTCACCGTGCCATGATAGTTGGTGGCGTAGATGCTCACATCATTGGTATAGTCAAGCGAGATGGTTGCTCCCTTGGAATCACCTATGCCTGCGGGTTGAGTACCTAAAGCGGAGGTCTCCCCACGCATAGCCCTGATGTTGCCGCCGGTGATGTTGATGATGCTACCACTTGCACCATATCTGCCACAAATGCCATAGCCAACTACACCGCCTGTTGCAGTGACCGTGCCACCGGTGATGGTAAACGTCTTGCCATCGGCAAGTATGATATTCGCAGAACCAAGCACAGTGAGGCGGAAGTCCGAAATGTTCACGTCCTTTGATACCACATACCATCCTGAGGGCAACACAGCATTGGTGTTGTTGATAATTTTGGCGGTCACGGTCTTCGTGGTGCCGTCGAGGTCGGTGTATCGAGCCGTTGTCGTCGCAAATTCACCCCCCCATGAGGTGGTTGAGTTTGTCTTCTGACATAAAGAGGTTATCTCCGTTAAGGTTGCCACTGATAACAGGATTACCGCTCATGTTGAGTGTACCACTCTCGTAGAAAAAGCCATTACCTACACAATTACGGTCGTTTTCTCCTAAAGATTTGTTTTGGGTGATGGTACCACCTGTGATGGTGGCTGTGCCGCTGCTACAAACACCACCACCGTAAGCGGCTTCATTTTCCTTGATGGTACCACCATTGATTGTGAGTGTCGCTTCGTTGCAAATGCCACCACCCCTCTTCGCATAATTTTGACAGATGACTCCACCATTGATAATAACAATGCCGCCGTTGTGGTTCCAAATGCCGGCGCCCTCGTTGGTACTGTGGTTATCGCGGATGGTGCCGCCATTTAAGATAAACGTACCAGCATTATATTAATTGCTCCACCATGATCTGTGTAGCCACCTTTTATAATACCGCCGCCATTTTTTATAATACCGCCGCCATTGATAGTCAGTGAACTACCGCTGAGAATTTTAAAAACATGACCATACTGAGCCACACTGCTCAAACCTCGGTTAATCGTTTTACCGTTCAGTTCAATCACCACCGACTTGTTGTTTTCAACCACCACTTCACTGGTGATATTGATGTCATTAAGAAGCATGATTGGACTATTACCGCTTCGGATGTAACGTTTTAGTCCTTCTTCATCGATGGCCGTAAAATACCCCGCCCATGCGCCTTGCATCGCGCCAATGAGCACGAGGAGGAAAATAAGGAAAGTTTTCTTCTTGTCTTATCTGTTTTATATTGTTAATTATCAATTATCTCACCATGCCGATACTGGCAAAGGTGGTATTCTTTCCTACGCCGCACTTGAGATTGACAAAAGGATAATCTTGGATTTTTTCAAGGGGATTATTTTTGGTTGTAAAGGTCTTTTTTTTATTTATTTTCAAAATATTTGAAGGAAAAATTGTAAAAATTAAGAAAAAAATTTAGTTTGTTCATAGTAAAATGCAACTATAAATGGATTCCCCGAAAGCGTATCTTTCTCACGCATAAAAACTTGACACAAAAAGGAGCGACAGGCCTAATTAGTCGTCGTTCACTATTTATACCGGCTATTTACCAAAAATCCCGGTGAAGGGGATTCACCGGGACTTACTTAGTATGTTCTTTTTTGTTGTAATCAGAACTTAAAATAGTTCTTTGCGTTGTTGTAGCTGATGTCTTCCACCATGCGCGAAAGGCTCTCCATATCGTAGGGGATGAGACCCTTTTCCACGTCGTTGCCAAGCAGGTTGCAAAGCAAGCGGCGGAAATACTCATGTCGCGGATAGCTGAGGAACGAACGGCTGTCGGTGAGCATTCCGACGAAGCGGCTGAGCAGTCCGAGCACCGAGAGGGCGTTCATCTGCTTGGTCATGCCGTCAAGCTGGTCGTTGAACCACCATCCGCTTCCGAACTGGATTTTCCCGGGACACGAGCCGTCCTGGAAATTGCCGAGCATGGTGGCAATCACCTCGTTGGCGCAGGGATTGAGCGTATAGAGAATGGTGCGGGTCAGCTTGCCTTCCATGTTCAGCTCGTTGAGGAAATGGCTCATGGCCTTGGCGGTGGTAAACTCGCCGATGCTGTCGAAACCGGTGTCGGGACCGAGCTTGTTGTACATCAGCGTGTTGTTGTCGCGGATGGCACCATAGTGGTACTGCTGTGTCCAGCCGGCATCGTTGTCCATTTCGGCGCACAGTCTGAGGAAGCAGTGCTTGTACTGACGTACCTCATAGGCCGAGAGCACCTGCTTGCGCATGGCCTTCTCGAAGATGATTTCTATCTGGCTGTCGGTGTAGGGCTCATCATAGAATTCCTCTATGCCGTGGTCGGAGAGACGCGAACCGTTCTCATGGAAGAAGTCGTGGCGCTTCTGAAGGGCGTCCATCATGTCCTTGAAAGAAGTGATGGTCACTCCGGCCACCTCGCCCAACTGGTTCACATAGTCAGCATATTCGGGCTTTTCAATGTTCATGGCCTTGTCGGGACGCCATGCCGGAATCATCTTGATTTCAAAGCCGCTCTCGCGTGTCTGCTTGTGGAAGCGAAGGTCGTCAACGGGGTCGTCGGTGGTACACACCGTCTCCACATTGTAACGGCGCATGAAACCGCGTGCCGTATAACCGGGCTGCTTCAGTTTCTCGTTGCACTCGTCGAAGATTTCCCTGGCCGTCTTGGGGCTCAACAGTTTGTCAATGCCGAAAGCGGTCTTCAGCTCCAAGTGCGTCCAGTGGTAGAGGGGGTTTCTGAAGGTATAGGGAACCGTCTCGGCCCATTTCTCGAACTTCTCCCAGTCGCTGGTGTCCTGGCCGGTGCAGAAGCGCTCGTCAACGCCGTTGGTCCTCATGGCACGCCACTTGTAGTGGTCGCCGCCCAGCCACAGCTCGGTAATGCTCTTGAACTGATGGTCGTTGGCCACCATTTCGGGAATAAGATGACAGTGATAGTCAATAATGGGCATTTTTGCCGCATGATTGTGGAAAAGTTCCTGCGCGGTCTGTGTTTCCAGCAGGAAGTTTTCGTCCATAAATTTCTTCATAGATTTGTTCTTTAAGTAATTAATTGGTATATCTGTTGCAAATATACACCATTTTTTTTTGATAAACGAAGAATTTAAGCTATATTTGCAAAAAATATCCGTAAACGATGTCGTATCAAGACACAAGGCAGTTGTTTGAGCGCACGGGCCGCGTTCTGCTCATCTACACCGGCGGCACCATCGGCATGGGGCGCAACCCCCTGACCGGTGCCCTCGAGCCGCTTGACTTCAAGCAACTTGCCGGCCAGATGCCCGAACTGGAGGCCATTCCCACGGGCATCGACGTTTACCAGTTCACCCCGCCCATCGACTCTTCCGACATGACGCCACGCCTGTGGGCGCACCTCGTAAGGATTATAGCCACGCGCTATCATCTTTACGACGGTTTTGTCATCCTCCACGGCACCGACACGATGGCCTTCACTGCGTCGGCCCTCAGCTTCATGCTCGAAAACCTCACCAAGCCGGTCATCCTCACCGGTTCGCAACTTCCCATCGGCCAGCTGCGCACCGACGGCAAGGAGAACCTCATTACCAGCATTGAAATTGCTTCTGCCAGCCGCCCCGACGGTTTTCCCATGGTGCCCGAAGTGTGTATTTATTTCAGTGGCAAGCTGTTGCGCGGAAACCGCTCGACAAAGACAAATGCCGACGGCTTCAATGCTTTCGAGAGTTTCAACTATCCCCACCTGGCCGATGCCGGCATAGAAATCACCTATCACGAAGAGCACATCCTGAAGCCCGACTACCGCCTTCCGATGATTCCGCATTATGCCACCGACCCCAACGTGGTGGTGTTCACGCTTTTCCCCGGCCTTCAAGACAGCCTTGTCCGCCATTTCCTCGACTCGCGCGAACTGCGCTCCGTCGTCATGCGCACCTACGGGAGCGGCAACGCCCCGCAACGCCCGTGGCTGCTGAAGATGCTGAAAGAGGCGGCCTACCGCGGCATTACCGTGGTGAACATCAGCCAGTGCGCCTTGGGAACGGTGGAGATGGCGCGATACGACACGGGCTTCCAGCTGAAAAGCGCCGGCGTCATCAGCGGGCGCGACTGCACGGTGGAAAGTGCCGTCACCAAGCTCATGCACCTGCAAGGGCACTACACCGACAGCCAGATCATCCGCCAAATGATGAACCGCAACATGAGGGGCGAAATCACCATCCCCTCGGAAGAATAACAAGAAAGTATTTTCTAACTCATTAACAATAAAAGCATTATGAAAGAACTGAAAGGAACAAAAACGGAAAAGAACCTGCAGGAAGCTTTTGCCGGCGAGAGCATGGCCCGCAACAAGTACACCTATTTTGCCAGCAAGGCCAAGAAAGACGGATTTGTGCAAATAGCAGCCATCTTCGAGGAAACGGCAGCCAACGAGAAGGAGCACGCCAAAATGTGGTACAAATACCTCAACGGCGGAAAGGTGAGCGACACCGCCACCAACCTGGAGGCTGCCGCTAACGGCGAGAACTTCGAGTGGACGGACATGTATGAGCGCATGGCTCGCGAGGCCGAGGAAGAAGGTTTCGACGAGATTGCCGAGAAATTCCGTGGCGTGGCAGCCATCGAGAAACACCATGAGGAGCGCTACCGCCGCCTGCTCGACAATGTGAAGGGCGAAAAGGTGTTCTCGCGCGACGGCGACGTCATCTGGCAGTGCGCCAACTGCGGGCATATCGTCATCGGTCAGAAGGCTCCCGAGGTTTGTCCCGTTTGCGACCATCCCCAAGCCTATTTCCAGATTAAGGCCGAAAACTATTAACGTCAGCTTGTAGCAGATGAGTGACGTAGCCCGGTGTTCACCTCTTGGTGGCGCCGGGATTTTTTTTAACCACGGATTTACACGGACTGACACGGAAATAAAATCCGTGAGAGTACGTGTTCGTCCGTGGAAAATAATAACCACGGATGAACACGGACTGACACGGAAAAAAATAGTCCGTGAGAGTCCGTGTTCGTCCGTGGAAAAAAACAAACACAGATGGACACAGACTGACACGGAAGAAAGTACGTGAGAGTCCGTGTTCGTCCGTGGGAAAAACAAACACGGATGGACACGGACTGACACGAAAGAAAGTCCGTGAGAGTCCGTGTTCATTCGTGGAAAATAATAACCACGGATGAACACGGACTGACACGAAAGAAAGTCCGTGAGAGTCCGTGTTCGTCCGTGGAAAAAAAACAAACACGGATGGACACGGACTGACACGAAAGAAAGTCCGTGAGAGTCCGTGTTCGTTCGTGGAAAATATTAACCACGGATGAACACGGACTGACACGGAAAAAAATAGTCCGTGAGAATCCGTGTTCGTCCGTGGGAAAAAACAAACACGGATGGACACGGGCTGACACGGAAAAATCCGTAAAAGTCCGTGAGCATCCGTGGTTGGAAAATATAATGCACAAAAGAGCCGCTGCATGGGCAGCGGCTCTCCTTTGTTAGTTACAACGAATTAGGTGTAGCTTAATTACTCAGCCTTCTCTTCAGCGGGAGCAGCCTCCTCAGCGGGAGCAGCCTCTTCAGCAGGAGCAGCTTCCTCAGCAGGAGCAGCAGTCTTAGCCTTCACGATGGAGTCGAGAGCGACAGCGAACAGGGAATCCTTCTCAGCGAGGGTGGTGTCAACCAGTGCCCAAGCAGCGGCAGAGTCCTCAGCGGTAACTTCCACAACGGGAGCCTCTTCAACTTCGGGAGCAGCGGGAGCCTCAGCGGGCTTGTTCTCTGTGCAGGCGGTGAACGAAATAGCTGCGAATGCTACAGCCATAAATGTGTACTTTTTCATTTTCTTTGCTTTTTTAAATCTGTAAAACAATCATTTGTTTATTAAAACGCTGCAAAGGTAAGCATTTTTTTGATACGACAATCGTTTTTTATGATTTTTTTTTACCCTAAAATGTAACTTTTTAGCAAAACGCTGATAATCAATGATATACAAAATGTTAATCTCTGTTAATCTTTTGATTATCTGGGGAAATTTCTAATTTTTTACTTTTTGTGCCCGTTCACAACAACAAGTCTCCCGTTTTTTTTCGAGTTCCGGTGGAGATATTTTTTCACTTTGTACGGCCCGTATGCGCTTAACGCCGGGCGGACAATACGGCATGGTTGGCAAACAATCATCCTACACCTTATTATATATATAAGAGGGCGCATTATTGCCGTTTCTGCACTTCCGATTGCTTTCGAACATCAATGATACAAGTTTCTACAAAGGAAATCGTGCGACATAAGGCTTATTATGAATTGGAAAATCCGATGGTCAAGGCAGCCGACTTGCAAATTCGGCTGAAGGGGGATAGAAAAATTCATCCGAATAGTTATTTATTCATCTTTTTTATGTATATTTGCAACGACAAACAAACATTATGATGACAACAGCTGTTTCTATCAACATCAAGCTTCCAAGTGCAGACATTTCTTTCGTAAAAGAACTTGCAAGCAGAATGGGCTGGTCGGTTTCCGACGTCACGCCAGCAGACAATCTTTTCGATCCCGAAAGTGGCCAATACCTCAACGACGAGACCATGCAGGCCATCCGTGATGTGGAGGCCGGGAAGGTAACACGTTGCAAGGACATGAGTGAATTGCTGGCTTTGATATGAAAATATACGACTTGGAATATGGTGGCCAGTTTCTAAAAGACCTGAAACTGGCTAAACGCAAAGGGCTTAACTTGAAAGACCTCAGCGACACCACTGATTTGCTTCAAGAGGGTAAGACTCTGCCTAATAGTTATAGAGACCATGCCCTTACTGGTAACTATAAAGGTTTTCGCGAATGTCATATTAATCCCGACTGGCTCCTTATTTACAAGAAGAAAGAAGCCATAAAGGTGGTTTCATTGTACAGGACAGGCACACACTCAGACCTTTTTAAGAAATAATGGAAGATGGATAACCAGGGGTGTAAAAATTTTGAAAAATCTTGACAAAACAGGCAAATTTTCAAGACCTTTGTAACTTACTGATTATCAATAGCTTTTAAAAAGACACAAGTTTAACCGCAATTTTCGGGGAGAAATCTTCAAGATTTCTCGTCTCAAACTTCAAGATCTCTCCCCGAAATTTGCGGTCAAACTATTGAAGGGGTTGAAAAATCCATGAAAAATCTTGACAATTTTCACCAAGCCTGCCCCACCCTTTCCGGTCCATTTTCATGTTCTGTGCCTCCGCATTTCTTTTTTTATTTCCCAAAGCGCGTTTGTGTCAGATTTTCTTCGTACATTTGCATGCAAAATCAACGTATCACATTTTTAATTTTCAACCATGGCAAGAATAAAACCATTCAAGGGCATCCGGCCGCCCCGAGAGCTGGTGGAGAAAGTGGAGTCGCGCCCCTACGACGTGCTCAACTCTGAGGAGGCGCGCGCCGAGGCCGGCGACAACGAGATGAGCCTCTACCACATCATCAAGCCCGAAATCGACTTCCCCGTGGGCACCAGCGAGTACGACGAGCGCGTATATCGCCAGGCCGCACTCAACTTCCAGAAATTCCAGGACCGCGGCTGGCTGGTGCAGGATGCCGACGACCACTACTACATCTACGCCCAGACCATGAACGGAAAGACGCAATACGGACTGGTGGTGGCCGCCTGGGTGAACGACTACATGGAGGGCCGCATCAAGAAGCACGAGCTGACACGCCGCGACAAGGAGGAAGACCGCATGAAGCACGTCCGCGTGAACGATGCCAACATAGAGCCGGTGTTCTTCGCCTATCCCGACAACGCCGTGCTCGATGCACTCATCATGCGCTATGCCGCCACCGCGCCCGAATATGACTTCGTGGCACCCATCGACGGCTTCCGCCACCAATTCTGGATTATCAGCGACACGGCAGACCTCAACACCGTCACCGAGGAGTTTGCCAAGATGCCCTCGCTCTATATTGCCGACGGCCACCACCGCTCGGCAGCGGCTGCCCTCGTGGGTGCCGAGAAGCAACGGCAGAACCCCGGCCACCGGGGCGACGAGGAGTACAACTTCTTCATGGCCGTATGCTTCCAGGCATCGCAGCTCACCATCCTCGACTACAACCGCGTGGTGAAAGACCTCAACGGCCTTTCTTCCGAGGAATTCCTCAATGCCCTCGCCCGGAATTTCGTTGTTGAGAACAAAGGCGGCGACATCTACAAGCCGGCACGCCTCCATGAGTTTTCGCTCTATCTCGACGGCCAGTGGTACTCGCTCACGGCCAAGGAGGGCACCTACAACGCCGACGACCCCATCGGGGTGCTCGACGTGGACATCTCGAGCCGCCTCATCCTCAACGACATCCTCGGCATAGGCGACCTGCGCACCAGCCAGCGCATCGACTTCGTGGGCGGACTACGAGGTCTGGGCGAGCTGAAACGGCGCGTGGATAGCGGCGAAATGCGCATGGCACTCGCCCTCTATCCCGTATCGATGAAGCAAATCATGGACATTGCCGACAGCGGAAAAATCATGCCGCCAAAGGCTACATGGTTCGAGCCGAAACTACGCTCGGGGCTTGTCATCCACAAGCTTTCGTAAGATGAACGACGAATTTAAGACCGTGGCAGGCAAAGGCGAGGGCTACTACACCGAAAAACGCAGCAAGTTCCTCGCTTTTGCCCATCATGTGGAAACGGCCGGACAGGTGAAAGAGCTGGTGGACGCCTATAGGAAGAAATACTACGACGCCCGCCATGTCTGCTATGCCTATATGCTGGGGCCTGAACGCACCGACTTCCGCGCCAACGACGACGGCGAGCCGAGCAGCACCGCCGGCAAGCCCATTCTCGGGCAAATCAACAGCCTGGAGCTCACCGACACACTCGTGGTCGTGGTGCGCTACTACGGCGGCGTGAACCTGGGAACGGGAGGGCTCATTGTGGCCTACCGCGAAGCCGCCGCACAGGCACTGGAAAAAGCCGGCACGAAGACATGCCAGGTGGAGGAACTGGTGACCTACGACTTCCCCTACGTCATGATGAACCAGGTGATGAAAATCGTGAAAGACATGTCGCCGCGCATCGTCGAACAAAGTTTCGACAACACCTGCCGCATGGTGCTGGCCATCAGGAAGTCGGAAGCCCAGCAACTGAAAGACCGCCTCGCCAAGCTCAGCTTCGGATAGCGGCCGGAAGAAATGGCATCTTGAAGAAAAAAGAAAAGGAAATAATCACCCCACAAACAAACTACAGCCATGAAAAAAATATTGTTTTTTGCACTGACACTCACCCTTTTAGGCTGTGCCACCACCGCCGAGCAGGCCGCCCAAAAAGCGGAAAAGGCAAAAAAAGTTGCCGCGGCACTCGCCGACAGGCACTTCACCGTGGAGGTGCAGCGCATGCACCCGCTCAGGGGAAGAGCCGTCAACGTGTCCTACGGCTACGAACTGACGGTGAAGGGCGACACGCTCGTCAGCTACCTGCCCTATTTCGGAAGGGCCTACAATGTGCCGCTGGGCGGCGGAAAAGGGCTGAACTTCACCAACCGCATCGACACCTACCGCACCTGGCAACCCAAGGCCGGGCTGACGCATATTGAAATTTCCACCACCAACGAAGAGGACACCTACCAATACTCGCTCGACATCTTCGACAACGGCAGCACATCCATCAGCGTGCAAATGCGCCAGCGTGAATGGATTAGCTACGACGGCAACGTGGAGGTGGAATAAGCGGGGCCGCGGTCAATAGACGCGCGGCCCGAAGATTGTGGTGCCCACGCGAATCATCGTGGACCGGCACTCAAGGGCAATTTTGTAGTCGTGGCTCATGCCCCACGACCTCTCGCAGAAGGCATCGTCGTGGGCGAAGTGGCGCGCCTTCACTTCATCGAAGAAGTCGGCGGCCATGGTCATTTCGCGCCGTATCTGGTTTTCGTCATCCACAAACGAGGCCATCATCATCAGCCCGCATATTTGCACATGGTCCAGTTGGCGCCATTCGCCCGCGTCGAGCAGTTGGCGGCAGGCATCGAGCGTAAGGCCGTACTTGGTTTCTTCCTCGGCGATGTGCAACTCCAACAAGACTTTGATGGTGCGTCCGCAGTTCTTTGCCTGCTTGTTGATTTCGCGCAGCAGCTTCATGGAGTCAACCGCCTCTACCATTGATATATAGGGCGCAATGTATTTCACCTTGTTCGTTTGCAGGTGGCCTATGAAATGCCACTCTATATCTTGCGGAAGCGAGCCGTGCTTTTGGCGCAGCTCCTGCTCATGGCTTTCGCCGAAGATGCGCTGGCCCAGCTCGTAGGCCGCCTCGATATACTCATTGGGGTGGTATTTGCTGATGGCCACCAGCCTGACGCCCGGCGGAAGGTCGGCCAACACACGGCTCAGGTTTCCCTTAACGTCATACATCATCGTGCTGTCTTACAAGGTTTTCACTCCTCCACGGGCACCTCGCCGGCGCCTTGTTCCCCGTCGGTTTTCACCGACCGGTATTCGTAAACGTCCATCAGCATGGTTTCTGCCACCGAGGCAATCTCAAAGTCGATCATCGTGCCGCTCATCACGGCCTCGATGTTCTTCACGGCCTCCAGGAGCGATCCGGCCTGCACCAGGTAGTAAACGTTGGAGCGCTTCTCCTTGCCGCTTTTCTCGTCGATGGTGATGAACTGAAGTTTCGACTTGTACCATTTGTCGGCACTTTCGGAATCGCTGAAGAAAATCTCCTTATAGGTGGCTTTCTTGATGTCGGAAACATCAAATTCGCCGCTGATATACGACGACATTTCCTCGGTGATGCGCCGCTCGGCCTCGGTAAAGCTGAGGGCGTCAACCACATAGGCCTCGGTCACTTTCTTCTGCATGCCGTCGTCCATGGTTTTCTCATACTTGATTTTGGTTTCAAACCATTCTGCTGTTCTTGTTCTCATTGTTTATATTATATTTAAATGTATTGTTCGATTTTCACTCTGACCTCTTCATTTTTCACTTTTCACTCTTCACTTTTCACTTTAAGAGTATTCCGATGCTGCACAACAGGCCGTAGATGAACATGTTGCGGGCTGTTTCGCCCAAGATGGCGTTCAGCCCCTTTCCGTGGTCGATGCGCACCATGCGGCGATAAGTGCCGACATGAAAAACCAGGTAGATGAGTGTCAACACGCAGGCCCACACATGTCCACCGGAGAGGTAGGCCAGGCCGACCACCCACGCCGCGGGAGCCAGCAGGAGATAGGCTTTCCGGCTCTGCGCCTTGCCCAGCCTGACGGCCAGCGTGCGCTTTCCCGCCCGCGTGTCGTTGTCGATGTCGCGGTAGTTGTTGATCATCAGCAGGGTGTCGATGACCAGCCCGCAGGCCACGGAACCGGCAAACACCTCCCAGGTGAGCTGCCGTGTAAGGAGGTAATAGATGGCGCAGACGGGCACTATGCCGAAAAACACCAGCACGAGCACGTCGCCAAGGCCGAGATAGCTGAGGTGGGTGGTGTAAAGAAAGCAAAAAATCACGCACGCCAGCCCAACCACAATCATGGCCGGCCCGCCGAAAAATGCCAACGGAAGGCCCACGAGACAGCCCACGGCGGTGGTGACGGCAATGGCGCGGCGCATCGCCCGCGCCGACACCCACCCCATGGCACAGGCGCGGCGCGGTCCCAGGCGCGTTTCGTCGTCGTTGCCTTTCATAAAGTCGAAATAGTCGTTCACGAAGTTGGCGTCCACCTGCATGACAAACGCGAAGAGCAGGCAGAGCAACGAAATAACCAATTTCTGCCCGAGCAATCCCGGACAGACATCAACGGTGGTGCCCGTGGCCAGCAGTGCCTGCCAGCCCAGCGACAACCCTATCAATACCGGCACGGCAGCACCGGCAAGCGTCTTTGGCCTTGACGCCAGCACCCAGGCACGCCACGAACCGGGCTTTACAAATGCTTCTTCCATAAGAATCAGTCGAAAATGTTTGCAAAAGTAACAAATTACCCGTATATTTGCAAATAATTTCCCGATTAAACATCAATTCTGCCATGAACGACAACACCGTCAGCCTCGACTTAATGGAGTTTATTGAGCGCGACATCCTGCCTCAATACAACGCTTTCGACCGTGCCCACAACCTTTCGCACGCCACGCAGGTCATCCGCCGCTCGCTGGAAATAGGGCGCAGGATGGGTGCCAACATGAACATGGTGTACGCCATTGCCGCCTACCACGACCTGGGACTCTCGGGGCCGCGTGCCGTCCACCACATCACGAGCGGCAAGATTCTGACCAGCGACGCACGGCTGAAACGGTGGTTCACCGACGAACAGCGGCGCATCATGCGCGAGGCCGTGGAAGACCACCGCGCATCGGCCAGCCGCGCACCACGCTCCATCTACGGGCGCATCGTAGCCGAGGCCGACCGCGACCTGTCGGCCGACCACGTCTTCCGACGCACCATTCAGTTCGGGCTCTCCAACTATCCGCAACTCGGAAAGGAGCAACAGTGGCAAAGGTTTTGCCAACACCTGAAAGAGAAATATTCCGAAAGCGGGTACATCAAGCTGTGGATTCCACAATCGCCCAACGCCGAGAACCTTCAGAAAATCAGGAACATCATCAAGCAGCCCAAGGAACTGCGCGAAATCTTCGACAAAATCTACGATGAAGAGAGCCAACCGGCGAAGTAACCCCCTCATCAGCCAACCATGAAAAATGTCAAAATTTTTCATGGTTTTTTTTATTCCCCATCAGGCTTGACGGCAAATTTCGAAGAGAGATTTGGCAAATTGAGGGGAGAAAATTGGCAAATCTCACCCCTCAATTTGCGGTCAAACCCGAAGCGATTTTCAATCCATTGATTATCAATACGTTACAAAGCCCCTGTAAAAATGTCGATTTTGTCAAGATTTTTCATAATTTCTACACCCTTGGTTATCCACCTTTTTCAGGCATTTTCAGGTCTGCAAACGGTGGGCTCTGCCAACACCGGCCAAGCCCGGAAGATGCCGCCCCCACGGATGGTGAACATCAACGAAAAGGATGATTTAAGGTGGGCGTAAAGTAAAAAATCCATACTTTTCTTTTCACTTTTACCTAAAATTCGTACCTTTGCCGTCGTTAATGACAAACCCCTAATTTACATAGAATGAAAAAGAAATCTATCATTGCAGCTGCGCTGGCATTTGCTCTTGCCAGCTGCGGCACCATGGGCACCACGAGTAACGGACAAGGCGGGCTGGGCGACATCCTGGGAGCCGTCTTGGGAGCTGCCACCAACGGCGGAACCATCACCAACGTATTGCTCGACGTCATCGGACTGAACAAGATGTCCGAGGCCGACATCCTCGGCACCTGGCGCTATGCTGAGCCGGGCATCGCCTTTACCTCGCAGAATGCCCTGCAAAAGGCTGGCGGACAGGTCATTTCAGGAACGCTGAAGCAGAAACTGTTGCCCACGTACCAATCGGTGGGCGTATCGTCGTCGAACACCACGTTCACGTTTGCCCAAGACGGCACATTCTCGGGCAAGCTGCTCGGAAAAGCGCTCTCGGGCACCTATACTTTCAACCCCGAGTCGGGAGCCATTCAGCTGAAGACACTGCTCTTCTCAACCCCCGCCTACCTGACGCGCACCAGCTGCGGCATGAGCCTTACCTTTGAGTCGAAAAAACTGCTGCAGGCCATACAGATAGTGGGTGCCATGAGCGGCAACCAGACGCTGGGCGCCATCTCTGAGGTGGCTGGCAGCTACGACGGCATCAGGCTGGGATTCGACATGTCGCGGTAACTTTTATTAGCCACGGAAATTCACTGGCTGACACGGATTTATCTGAATTGTTTAAATAATGCCGGCCAGTGGATTTCCGTGGTTTTTACGATTGAGATTTTGAATATGAAAAAGAGGTTATTACTGGCGGTCTGCTTTGTCTTCGCGGCATCGTTTCTGACTGTCAATGCCATTACGCGGCCGGTTTGGGGAACGTTCGTCAAGCCCAGCGACCCCGCCATCCAGTATGTGGGGCGCATCAATTTCACCAACCCCGACCGCCCACTTTTTGTATATCCCGGCATTCAGATAACGGCCAACTTCAGCGGCACCAGCCTCCGCATGATGGCAAAGCCTGAAAGCGGATATTTCATGGCGCAGGTTGATGACGGCATGCCCTTCAAGGTGGCGTTTCGCGGAAAGCAGGACAGCATCGTCACACTGGCCACGGCATTGCCCAAGGGTGAGCACCGGATATGCCTGAACTACTGCATAGAAGGCTATGAGCTGAGGCCCGAGTTCTGGGGCTTCTGGCTCGACGAGGGCTGCTCGCTGCTGCCCCCCACCCCGCTGCCTCAAAGGCGCATCGAGTTCATTGGCAATAGCATCACCTGCGGCTATGGCAACGAGAGCCTTTCGCGCGAAGAACACTATAGCTATGAAACGCAAAACCACTACTACAGCTATGCCGCACGCACGGCGCGGGCCCTGAATGCGCAATACATAGCGGTGGCTCGAAGCGGAATAGGCATCTATCGCAACTATGGAGGACCCAAGACGGGCAACGCCGACAACATGCCGGCCGAATATCCTTTCACCTGCTATCACGACAAGTCGCAACGCTGGGACTTCAGCCGATTCACCCCACAGGTGGTGTGCCTTAACCTGGGCACCAACGACACGTCAACGGGCATCTGCGACAAGAAAAAGCTTATTGAGGCCTACGGCGACTTCTACAACACGCTGAGGGGCCATTATCCCGGGGCTAAGATTGTGTTGCTCACCGGCTCCATGCTGAACGGCAAGGAACTGGAAACCGTGAAGGAAGCCCTCGACACGGTGGCCGCCGAGGCAAAGAAAAAGGGCGACAACGAAGTCTATCGCTTCGACATGTCGCCCCAAGACGGAAGTCTGATGATGGGTGCCGACTGGCACCCCAGCTACTGGCAGCATGAGAAGATGGCCAACGAACTGACCGCCTTCCTGCGTAGCCTTATGAAATGGTTTTAAGTGAAAAGTGAAGAGTGAAAAGTGAAGAGTGAAGAATTTGCTGCCGCCATCGTTTTAGGTCCGGTAGGAAATTCTTCACTCTTCACTTTTCACTCTTCACTTTATTAAACAATCAGTTTAAATCTTATTCTGAACGAGCGTTTTGCCTCATCCCAGTTGGTGCCGAGCATTTCAAAGCGGCCTATCTGAGCGGTGGAGCGAACGTGTTTGCCTATGCACGGGCACACATCGTAGTCGCCGATGCGCACCAGCCGGATGGTTTCTCCCGCACCATCGGGCAGGCGGTCAAGGCTGATGCGACTGTCGGGCGAACCCTCCTCGGCATCGAAAACCATTCCCTCAAGCTCTGCGCGGGTTACAAACTCGTAAGTCACGGGCAGGTCTTCGGCAATGAGTTCATTCATTTGCCGCTCTATGTCGCGCTCGGCCTTGCGGTCGGGCTTCTGGTCAAGCAAAAAACTAATCTTGCTTTTCTTCCTCTCAATGTGGGCATTTGCCGAGCGCTCACAACCGAACATGCGCCCCATCAGCTGGTTAAGCAAGTGTTCGGCAGTATGTGCGGGCGGAAATTCGTCCTTGTTGTGCTCGTTGAGTAACAATTCTTCTGACATGGCTTATTGATGAATAACAGATTATTTCGTGGGATGGCGCAGATGTTTGCCTATATTCATTGGGATGGCCCCAGATGGCGCGGCTGCTTGTCGGTGAAAAAGTCGATGAACAACTTCACGCGTGCCAGCCGTTCACGCAAAAAGCCGTGCACATGCTTGTGAGGCGGCACGTTGCGGGCATTGAGCCCTATGGCGTCTATACCGAAATGGGAGGCTATGCACAGTGCCCGTTCGTTGTGAAACTGCTGGCTGACAATGGTAAACGTGTCAACTCCGAACACCTTCTTCGCCCTCACCATGGAGTCGAGGGTGCGCAGTCCCAGCGAGTCGAGCACCATCACACTGTCGGGCACGCCCCGGCAGAGAAGCGAATCGTGCATGGCCTGCGTTTCGTTATATTTTCCGTTGTGGCTATCGCCGCTAAGGAGCAGGCGCTCCACCTTGCCGGCCTTGTACAGCTGCGCGGCGGCATCCATGCGCCCTCGGAAATAGAGGCTGATGTCGCCATTGTGCAGCCTTGGCGCAGCCCCGAGCACCAGTCCCACCCTACGGAAGGGCAAACTTTCTACATCGTCAAAATGTTTTCCCTCAGCGGCTTTCAAAGTGAAGAACTCGCAGAAAGCCATCACTACCATCAGCGAAAAGACGGTTGCCACGACCCATTTACGCAACTGCTTTTTCTTCTTCATATAATAACCACGGAGGTTGTTATGTCATCCCAGCGGGAAATGAATGACGCATCCTCCCCACGCCTCCATTTCTACATGCACGGACTGTTCGGGCTTCAACAAAGCCTTGACGGACTGCCCGCCGAGCAAGTCGGTGCCCATGGCCTCCACCTGCGGAATGTCGAGGAAGTCGAAAGCATGTTGCGGCAAGATGATGTCAGCACAGCACTTTTCGTTCGAGAAGTTTGCCACCACGAGCAACATGTCGCCGCCGTGCTTGCGCAAGAAGGCATACTGCCTGTCGGCGAGCGCCGGGTTCACATACATCAGGTCGAAGGTCTTGCCCAGCGCCGCGGCAGGATGGTCGCGGGCCACGGTCAGTATTTTCTTGTAGCAGGCCTCCAGTTCCTTTTCCTCCTTCGTCATTTTCCTGCGGTCGAAATAACCGTTCAAGGTCGATTTCACCGACCAGTAGTCGAAGATGGTGGTGCGCCCGTCGGTGCCGCTGAAGCCCTCGGCGTCCATGCCCTTTTCGCCAAACTCCTGTCCGGCATAGACCATTACGGGATTATTTTGCAACAATGCGCACACCAGCATTGCCGGGATGCCCTTGCGTGCCTCACCGGCGAAAAAGGTTGACGCCACGCGCTGCTCGTCGTGGTTTTCCAGGAAGTATAGCGTATGGTCGCGAATATCGTCGGTGGCCTGCCACTGCCTGGTGATGTCTGCCGCGGGGCGGTAACCGCACACCACGTCGCGCAGACAATCGTACATGCCCACCTTGTCGTAGAGGTAGTCGAAGCCGGCCCAGATGTAGTTTCGGTACTGTCCGGGGTCGTAAACCTCGCCCACGAAGAAGCAATCGGGGTGGCAGAATTTCACCTTATCGATGGCCCATGCCCAGAAGGCGGCGGGCACCATTTCCGCCATGTCGCATCGGAAGCCGTCGATGCCCTTTGCGGCCCAGAAGAGCAGGATGTCCGTCATCTTCCCCCAGGTGTCGGGCAGCGGGTCGAAGTGCTCCGAGCGGCCCCCGGCGTCGCAGTAGTCGATGCCGTAGTTGAGTTTCACCGTCTCATACCAGTCGTTGGCGCACGGGCGGTGCGAAAACTGGTCGTTGCCCGTGGCCTTCGCCGGCACTTCGCTATAGGGCGTTCCTTGCCCCGAGGGGCCGATGGCCGACAGGTCGAGGGCATGGCCCCAACAATAATAGAAATTGTTGCGCGGCGAGAAGTGCATGGAGGTGTCGTCGCACTGCCCCAGGTCTTTCACACCCTCGGGGCGGCACACGCTATGGTACTGACGGGCCACATGGTTGGGCACGAAATCTATAATCACCTTGAGTCCGGCCTGATGGATGCGCTCCACGAGGGCCTCAAATTCAGCCATTCGCCCCTCCACGTTTTCGGCCAGGTCGGGGTCCACGTCGTAATAGTCGGCAACGGCGTATGGCGACCCTGCCACGCCCTTCACCACATCGGGGTGCTGGCGCGGAATGCCAAAGGCGCTGTAGTCGGTGACGGTGGCATGCCTGAGGATGCCTGTCAGCCACACATGGGTGGCCCCCAGGTCCCGAATACGTCGGAGCACGCGCCCGTCAAGGTGGTTCAGCTTCGTGCAACCGTTCTCGGATAAAGTTCCGCCGGGCTTGTTGGCAGTGTTTTTATTGCCAAAAACCCGCGTGAACATCTGATAGACAACGAGTTTCAATATTTTACTTTTTAATGTAGTTCAGAAGATAGTGATGACAACAACAAATATTTATCATTCAAGTTTCGCATTTGCTCAACTTCTTGGAGTTACAGGAGTTCAGGAGTTACAGAAGTTCAGACAATAGTTCTGAAAGCTCCCTTTTCGTCAGTTTACAGAGGTTGTAAGTATTGTCTGAACTCCTGAACTTCTGAACTCCTGAACTACAACAACTTGCGCAAGTTGAACTATTTATCATTTGTAACGTGTCATTTATCATTTCGCGCAAACGCTTTTCCCTTTTCTTCCCCCAAGAGAGGGGAATAGAAGGGGCCTTATATTTTATTCAACCCCGTGAGCCGACACTTCGCGACTGATTTTCGCTATCATGCCCCGCAAGGCCTTTCCCGGCCCGCACTCGGTGAAGTCGTCGGCACCGTCGGCAATCATGTTCCGCACGGACTGTGTCCAACGCACGCTGCTGGTGAGCTGGGCAATGAGGTTCTGCTTGATTTCCGCAGGGTCGGTGTGCGGCATGCCGTCAACGTTCTGATAGACAGCGCACTTCGGCGTGCTTATCTCCGTGGCCTCGATGGCGGCCTGCAGCTCATCCTTGGCGGGCTGCATGAGCGGAGAGTGGAAAGCGCCGCCCACGCTCAGCACCAATGCGCGCTTGGCACCGGCCTGCTTCAGCCTTTCACAAGCCAGCTCAATGGCCTCGATATTTCCCGAAATGACAAGTTGTCCCGGGCAGTTATAGTTGGCGGGCACCACCACGTTGCCCTCGGTGCTTATCTCGCCGCAAACTTCCTCCACCGTTTCGTCGGGCAGCCCGATGATGGCAGCCATTGTCGAGGGTGCAGCCTCGCACGCCTTTTGCATGGCCATGGCACGGGCATACACCAGTCGCAGGCCATCCTCGAAACTCAGTGCGCCGGCAGCCGTCAGCGCCGAGAACTCGCCGAGCGAATGGCCGGCAACCATGTCGGGCTGGAAATCCTCGCCCATGCAAAGGGCCGTAATGACGCTGTGAAGAAACACGGCGGGCTGGGTGACGCGCGTCTGACGAAGGTCTTCATCGCTACCCTCAAACATAATGTCGGTTATCCTGAAACCCAGAATGTCGTTGGCCTTCTCGAAAAGTTCCTTGGCCAATGCGTTGTTGTCATAGAGATCCTTGCCCATTCCGGAGAACTGCGCTCCCTGTCCGGGAAAAACAAATGCTTTCATCTTTTTACTTTTTATAATACCTTAATATATTAAAACGGGTGCAAAGGTACGGAGAAATAAGTGAAAAGTGAAAAGTGAAAAATTGTTTTTCTTTGCATTTCCATGCGAATGCACCCTTCAAACTCTTTACAAAAAGTGCCAGTCCTGACCGCATCCGACTCCAGTCCAACCCGCATCCGACTCCAGTCCAACCCGCATCCGACTGCAGTCCTTCTCAAAGACGAACTAAAGTAGGACTGGAGTACTCTTGCTCTAAAACACTAAGAACTAAACTGTTATATTTAATAAAAAATGAAAAGAATCGGAAACATTGAAAAAAACTAAGAGAACGGCAATGATTACGCTATTTTTTTGTACCTTTGCAACAGTTTACGAATAAAAATTTAGTTTTTGTCACCTCGGCTATTTGATGTTACGAATCAAGTGTTTCAAAAGTCCGTGACAATCAGTGTTCGTCCGAGGTTAATACGATTATGAATTATAAAGACCTTAGAATTGTGTTTATGGGAACGCCGGAGTTTGCCGTTGGCACGCTGCAGGCGCTCATCGAAGGCGGCTACAACGTGGTGGCGGTGGTGACGCAGCCCGACAAGGCGGTGGCCCGCCACCACAGCGAGTTGCAGCCCCCGGAAGTGAAGAAATATGCCCTTGCCCACGGCATCAGCGCCGACGACATCCTGCAACCTGAGAAGATGAAAGACCCGGACTTCGTGGAGCGCTTACGCAGCTACCATGCTGACCTGCAGGTGGTGGTGGCCTTCCGCATGCTGCCCGAGGTGGTATGGGCTATGCCGCGCTTCGGCACGTTCAACGTGCATGCCGCCCTATTGCCGCAATACCGCGGCGCGGCACCCATCAACTGGGCCGTCATCAACGGCGAGAAGGTGACGGGCGTCACCACGTTCTTCCTCGACAAGGACATCGACACGGGGCGCATCATCATGCAAGAGCCGTTTGAAATCAAGGACGACTACAACGTGGAGGATGTTTACAACGGACTGATGACCTTAGGGGCAGAGGTGGCGCTGAAGACAATCGACAAAATCGCGGAGGGCAACGGGCAGGTGGAGTCGCTGCCGCAAAGTGAGTTGACGGCACCCGGCACGCAACTTTTTGCCGCACCGAAAATTTTCAAGGAGACTAGCGAAATCAACTGGCAACAGCCGGCCAAGCGCGTCTATGATTTCGTGCGCGGACTAAGCCCCTACCCCGGCGCATGGACCACGCTGGCAATGACCGATGGCAAGAAAACGGTGATGAAAGTCTATAAGACGGCAAAGACGAACAGGCCCGCCACGGCTCCAGCAGGGACGGTTGTGACGGAAAAAGGACAGCTGTTTATGATGGCCGAAGACTTTCAGGTGGAACTTCTCGAAATACAGCTGACGGGAAAAAAGCGCATGACAGCCAGGGATTTCCTTAACGGCCACCGATTGTAAAGTGAAGAGTGAAAAGTGAAGAGTGAAGAATTTGCTGCCGCCATCTTCTAAGTGAAAAGTGAAGAGTGAAGAATTTGCTGCCGCCATCTTCTAAGTGAAAAGTGAAGAGTGAAAAGTGAAGAATTTGCTGCCGCCATCTTCTAAGTGAAAAGTGAAGAGTGAAGAATTTGCTGCCGCCATCGTTTTAGGTCCGGTAGGAAATTCTTCACTTTTCACTCTTCACTTATACTCTTACTCTGCCGAGAAATCGGCGACCATCTGGCGATATTGGGCGTACATGTGGGTGCGAGAGATATAGCCAATCAGGCGGCCGTCGGTGTCCAATACCGGCAGACGGCGGGCATCGGTCTTGTCGAATTTGCTCATCACCTCCTCCATAGGGTCGTTGATGCCAAGGATTTCCGGGGGCCGCGACATCAGTTGCGACACGGTGAAATGGCTGTACAATTCGGTGCGGAAAACAATATGGCGGAGGTTGGCCAGGTTGATTTCCCCCAACAGCGTGCCGGCATCGTCGAGCACCGGCAAAAGGTCCGACTTGCTTCGGCTCAGCGCATGCACCAGGGCACTGAGTTTCATGTCGGGGCTCACGGCCATATACTGGCGGTCGATGATGCTCTCGAGCGACATCAGCGTGAGCACCGAATGGTCGGTGTGGTGCGTGATGAGCTTGCCCTCGCGCGCCAGCCGCATGCCGTAGATGCTGTGGGGCTCAAACACGATGATGGTGAGATAAGAGCAGGTGCTGACAATCATCAACGGAATGAGCAATGAATAGCCGCCCGTCAACTCGGCAATAAGGAAGATGCCCGTCAGCGGAGCATGCATCACCCCGGCCATCACGGCGGCCATGCCCAGCATGGCGAAATTGCTTTCGGGAATATACACGCCCACGCCTTCAGCATTCCACACCCTTGAGAAAAGGAAACCACCAAAAGCGCCAAGGAACAGCGAGGGAGCGAAGGTACCGCCACAACCGCCGCCGCCGTTGGTGGCCGACGTGGCAAAGACTTTTGTCAACAACACCAGCCCGACGTATGGCACGAGCAGGTTGCCGTGGCCATAGAACAGCGAGCCGTTGAGAATGGTGTTCCAGTCGGCCTCGGTCTTACCGTTCAGCAACACATTGATGCTGTTGTAGCCCTCACCATAGAGCGAGGGGAAAAGGAAAATGAGCAGACTCAGCATGATGCCGCCCAGGGCCAGCTTGGCGTAGCGCTTGTTGCCCAGACGCGAGAAAACGCCCTCGCAGGCCGTCATCATGCGAATAAAATATAAGCTGATGAGCCCTCCGAAAACGCCGAGAAGGATATATGCCGGCACGCGCTCAATGGTCCACGGGTCCATCTGCGTGAAATGGAAGAGCGAGTCGCTGCCGTTGAACACATAGCTGAACAACACGGCCGTCACACTGGCCACGAGAAGAGGGAGCAGCGCGGCCATGGTGAGGTCGATCATCAGCACCTCGAGCGTGAACACCAGCCCGGCAATGGGCGCCTTGAAGATGCCGGCAATGGCGGCGGCGGCCCCACACCCCACCAGCACCATAAGGCGGTGGCTGTCGAGCTTGAAGAGCTTTCCAAGGTTGCTGCCTATGGCCGAGCCCGTGAGCACAATGGGTGCCTCGGCTCCCACCGAACCGCCGAAACCGATGGTGATGGCCGACGCAATGACCGAGCTCCAGCAGTTGTGGCGCTTCAGGCGGCTCTGCTTGCGCGCTATGGCATAAAGGATGCGGGTGATGCCGTGCGAGATATTGTCTTTCACAATATAGCGCACGAAAAGTGACGTCAGGTAGATGCCGATGATGGGGTAAACGAGGAAAAGCCAGTTGATGCTGGTATGGTCGAAACCCTCGGTGAGCAGGAACTGTATCTGCCGGATGAGGGCATGAAGCAACCATGCGGCCACGGCAGCAAGGAAACCCACCACGAAGCTCAGCAACAGGGTGAATTGCTTGTCGCTGATGTGCTGTTGCCGCCAGGCAAGGAAGCGTTGCATGGGCGTTACACGCCCTGAAATCATGTCTTCAGCCACTCTGCTCAGATAACACGTTCGGGGGAAGCTTACTTCCGTATAATCGTCACGATGCCGTCGGCGGTGAGTTTCACGATGCTCGACGGCGTGTGCGGCTTATGCTCCTGCCGCCTTGCAAAACACACATAGTCAACAGCCTCCAGCAGCTTCGGGTCAATGTCCCTGAAGTTCTGCGCGGCGGGCTGTCCGCTGATGTTGGCACTGGTTGACACCAGAGGTTTCTGGAAACGGTAGCACAGTTCCTTCGAGAACGGCTCGCGGGTGATGCGCATGGCAATGCTGCCATCGGGGGCCACAAGGTTGGGTGCCAGCCCGGTGGCATTGTCAAGAATGACCGTTGTGGGCTTGGTGGCCAGCTCCATGATGTTCCATGCCACCTCGGGCACGTTTCTCACATAACGTTGCATCCTCACGTCGCTATCGACGAGGCAAATCATGGCCTTCGAGTCGTCGCGTTGCTTGATGGCATAAACTTTTTCCACGGCTTCGGCATTGGTGGCATCGCACCCTATGCCCCACACGGTGTCGGTGGGATAGAGGATGACCCCGCCACGGCGGAGCACCTCAACCGCTTTTTTTATATCGTCTGTTCTGTTCATTGGCGCAAAGATAAGCCAAAAAAACGTAACTGCAAAGAAACGGGGAAGTTTTTTACTCGGGGCGGCGGTTTTGCTTGATTTATCCTAAAGGAGAGGGGCGCAACGGTGTTGCGGCATAGGGGGACGACAAAAAAACAAAAGGCCGCCCCGGGGAAAGGTGTGCGGCCTTTTGTTATTGTTTATTGTTTGTCCAAAAAGAGGGGCTCAGAGTTCCCAGCCGATGGCCGATGCACCGAGCACGGCGGCGCTGGCTCCGTCGAGTCCGCTGACAAGGAATTTTGCCTTTCCGCGGAAAATCTTCATCACATGCTCGTCGTAGCTTTTCTTGATGGGCTCCATGATGAGGTCGCCGGCCTTGGTCATTCCGCCGAAGAAGATGAAAGCCTCGGGACTGGCAAAGGCGGCCATGTCGGCGCAGGCCTCTCCCAGCATGTGACCGGTGAACTCATAGATTTCCTTGGCCAGCTTGTCGCCTTTTCCGGCAGCTATCGAAACATCGAGCGAAGTGATTTTCTCGGGGTCCATCTCCCTGAGCAACGACGGCTCCTGGGTGGTGGCCAGCAGTTCGCGGGCAGTGCGTGCCACGCCCGTTGCCGAGCAGTAAGCCTCCAGGCATCCTTTCCTTCCGCATCCGCAGGGACGGCCGTTCTCGCGGCGCATGATGACATGTCCCAGCTCACCGGCAAAACCGTCGCAACCATATACCAGCTGCCCGTTGATGACGATGCCCGAGCCGACGCCGGTGCCCAAAGTAAGCACGATGAAGTTCTTCATGCCGCGTGCCACGCCGTAAATCATCTCTCCCACGGCGGCGGCATTGGCGTCGTTGGTCAGTCCCACGGGAATGTTGCCCAGGCGCTCGCTGAACATCTTTGCCAAGGGCACCACGCCGTTGTGAGCCCACGACAGGTTCGGGGCAAACTCAATGGTGCCGGTATAGAAATTGCCGTTGGGCGCACCGATGCCCATGGCCTTGATGGTGTCGATGCCGCCCACCTGGTCGATGATGACCTGCAGGGCATCCACGCAAGCGTCAACATAGTCTTCCACGCGGTCGTAGCCTTGCGTCTTGATGGCCGTGGTGGCCTTGATGTCGCCACGCGCATCGACGATGCCAAACACCGAATTGGTTCCGCCCAAGTCCAAACCGATGACGTAGGGCTTCATTTCAGATTGATCTTTCATAAATGTTATGGTTTTTAGTATTAACAAATTCTGCAGGGCAAAGGTATATATTTTATCCAAGAACGGCAAATAAATCAACATAAAAAAATGAAACGGGTGGAAAATGGTTCAGGGGGAAAGGTGAAAAACAAAGCCTCAAATCAGGCGGTGAAGCATTTTTATCACTTTTTCCTTTCACCCCTTTGGCTTTTTTCGCGACTTTCCTCTATAGAATGGTGAATTTCTTTATCCGACTGGCTTATAATTCAGAAATTTTATCTAAATTTGCACCCGTTATGCCATTTGCATTTCACATCGACATAGTAGATCTTGTGCTGAAAGGCATCTTGATAGGCATCATTGCGAGCGCGCCAATGGGGCCCGTAGGCATTTTGTGCATTCAGCGCACGTTGAACAAAGGGCGCTGGTATGGTTTCGTGACGGGCGTCGGCGCCGCGGTGAGCGACTTCATCTACGCGCTCATCACCGGCCTGGGCATGTCGTTCGTGATGGACATGGTGAACAATGCGCACAACCAGTTCCTGCTACAAATCACGGGCAGCGTGCTGCTCTTGCTTTTCGGCATTTTCTGTTTCCGCTCCGACCCCACCAAAAACATGCACGTCAGCGGCAAGCAGAAAGGCTCCTACCTGCACAACGGGCTGACGGCTTTTGTCGTAACCCTTTCCAACCCCCTCATTATTTTTCTTTTCATGGCCTTGTTTGCACAATTCTCTTTCGTGGTGCCCCATCACCCGCTGGAAATGTGCCTGGGCTTCCTGAGCATACCCCTGGGCGCACTGCTCTGGTGGTACGGCCTGTCGTGGCTGGTTGACAAGGTGCGGGCATTCTTCGACATTCAGGGCATACAGATTATCAACCGTGTCATCGGGTCGGTGGTCATCCTGTTCTCGATTGTCGTGCTCTTCGGCACCGTCTTCAACCTCTACACGTTGCCACATTATTAAAATAATTGCGTTGCTAAAAAAATATACGAAATAAGAAATGTTCATATCCCGCGAACTCCGAAAGAAAAACATTGCCGAATACCTGCTCTACATGTGGCAGGTGGAAGACATCGTGAGGGCCTACGGATGCTCCCTGAGCCGCATCCGCCGCGAATACATCAGCCAGTTCGACTACACCGACGAGCAGAAGGAGGAAATGACCGACTGGTACGGCGACCTGGTGCGAATGATGAACCAGGAGGGATGCCGCGAGGGCGGGCACCTGCAAATCAACCGCGTGGTGATGATGCAGCTCGAAGAACTCAACGCGCAACTGCTGGCCAGCGCCAAATTCCCTTTCTACAATAGCGAGTACTACCGCGTGCTGCCATACATAGTGGAATTGCGCAGCCGGGGAAAAGACAAGAGCGAGAGCGAGGTGCAGACTTGTTTCGACGCCCTCTACGGCACCATGGTGCTGCGTCTTCAAAAGAAAGACATCAGCCCCGGCACGCAGAACGCCATCAAGGAAATCACCACCTTCATCGGAATGCTCAACGACTATTGGTTCAAGGAGAAAGCCGGCGAACTGACCTTCGACGAAGACCCTTGACAATTTCCTTTTTTCCCAATTCACGATTTTAGTAAAAACAATCCCCTTTACTCCAAAACTCCTTAGAAATAAAAAATCTCTAAGAAAGAAAAACTCCTTTGCTCCCCCCTCCTCCTTAGAAATAAAAAAATCTCTAAGAAAGAAAAACTCCTTTACTCCCCCTCCTCCTTAGAAATAAAAAAAACTCCATAGAAATAAAAAACCTCCATAGAAAAAAATAAACCTCCATAGAAAAGAAAAAGCAATGAACATACTGATAACAGGTTGCAACGGCCAGCTCGGCAACGAGATGCTGTTGCTTGAAAAAGACTACAGCCAGCACACCTGGCACAACACCGACGTGGCCGAGCTCGACATCACCAACCAGCTGGCCGTGGAACAATTCGTGGCCGAGAAGAAAATCGACGGCATCGTGAACTGCGCCGCCTACACCGCCGTGGACAAGGCCGAGAGCGACAACGAGCGTTGCACCACCCTCAACACCGTGGCCCCGGCATACCTGGCCGCCGCCGCAGAGAAGCGCGGAGGATGGATGATACAAATCTCCACCGACTACGTGTTCAACGGCACCAAGCACACACCATACGTGGAAACCGACACCCCGTGCCCCGACAGCGTTTACGGCTCCACGAAACTCGCCGGGGAACTGGGCGTGCAAAAGTTCTGCCGGAAGGCCATGATCATCCGCACGGCATGGCTCTACTCCACCTTCGGCAACAACTTCGTTAAAACCATGATCAGGCTCGGCAAGGAGAAAGAGCAGCTCGGCGTTATCTTCGACCAGGTGGGAACGCCCACCTACGCCCGCGACCTGGCCCGCGCCATCATGACGGCCATAGAGAAAGGCATCGTGCCCGGCGTGTATCATTTCAGCAACGAGGGCGTCATCTCGTGGTACGACTTCACCAAGGCCATTCACCGGCTGGCGGGCATCAACACCTGCCGCGTGAAACCCATTCACACGGCCGAATACCCCACCCCAGCCCACCGGCCCCACTTCAGCGTGCTCGACAAGACGAAAATCAAGCAGACCTACGGCATTGAGATACCCTGGTGGGAGGAAAGCCTGAAGGAATGTGTGGACATGCTCTTAAACGCAGAATGATGGGACAGGAACAGAAAGAGCCTGGCTATGTGAAAGTGCCCGACAGCTGGCCGCTGTGCTTCCGCAACAAATGCCCCAAGAAAGACGAGTGCCTGCACTACCTCGTGGCCACCAACATGGCCGACATGCCCGACACCGGGCCGGCGGTCTATCCCACAGTGCCCATAAGCGAGCAGGGGTGCCGACTCTTCACCTCCCAAGAACCCCGCCAGATGGCCTGGGGCTTCCGCACACTCTTCAAGGACGTGAAAAGCAAGGACGAGAAAACGCTGCGCCTGAAAATAAAGGCTTTCCTGGGCAGCCACGCTTCCTATTACCGCTATAATGACGGGCGAAAACTGCTCACACCCGAACAGCAGGATTGGATTATCAACCTTTTCCAAGAGAGCGGATATAGCGAAAGCCTTGCCTTCGACCATTACGTCTATGCCCTCGACTTTGAACATTGACCCTGCAAATGCCCAAATTCCAAAAGTATCAGCTTCCCTGATACTGACAGTATCACGGCGTGATACTGTCAGTATCATTGCATGATACGAGGAGTATCACCGCATGATATAAGGAGTATCAAGATATGATACTTATCACAGAACGCTGAAATCAAAGGAACAATAATATGTGTACATACAAGGACATCGACGGAATAAAGCTTCCCAATGGCCATACGGCCAACCAAGCAGCAAGCCGTGAGATAGAGCGCATCTACACCGAGTCATGGAGACGCGGGGTTTCTGTACCTTTCTTCGACAATGCGGGAAACACCTTCCTGGCCAATCCTGATGGCAGCGAGGACAGCGTAAAACTTGACCCACTCAGCCGCACCTACCACATTCTCAAGACAACAAATAATCTACCAGAAATCAAGGCTTCATTTAATTTTGGAATGTCTACGTTGCGACACAGTCCCAAACCTATTAGGGAACAAATCTACGACAGTGAAATAGATGGGTTATTGGAGTTTCGTTATTATTTGATTGAAGACACATATCTGATGAAAGGAGAAAAAGAAAGAGTTTCTTGTTATGTTCAATTGACTAATGCAGAAATGGTATGCTTAACAATACATGATACGGTGGGGATTGACATACTAAATAGCAAGAATAATTCAAAAAGAATATGGATTTAAGTCAATGCATTTTTCCAATATATAATGGGGGTACAATAATCGGTCAAGGGTTTATAGCTGACGGATTCTTCATTACAGCAGCACATGTGGTAAAAAACTATCCTTCATGCTTTTTCAACTTGAATGGACAAAGAATTGAATTAGACAAAAAGGCACCGATCAACTTTATAGATGATGTTGATTACCATCATGATTCCCAAATGGAGGATGTGGTAATGTTTCAGTTTAAAGGGACAAACAGCCCATTACACCTTTCAGAATACATTCCTCAGAAGGTCGATAAACTTGCAAGCCATTGTATGCGTGAAGTTATAGACTTAAATTCCATAAATCCTTCATCTTCATACGAATTATCAATAATACCCGCTTACCCTCTTGAGAAAGAGGAAGGTAATTATTTTTATTGTGAATGCAACAGATTTGCCGCCAGTAGTGGAAGTCCATTGCTTAAAGGAAATGAGGTAGTTGGTATTATGCACGGTGGAGATGACAAAGGAATATGTGCATTTTTAAAAATGGGCTCAGTTCTATATAATATAGGTGATTTCTATTTTCATTATGTATACGACCCCCTTGATCATTTGAATGTTTTTCATGCTATTCCAACTCCAGATTATAAAGAAGCTTTTAGATGGTATATGAAAGCTGCTGCAAATAATTATCCTCAAGCAGTATATCAAATTGCTTATTGTTATGAAAGAGGGAAAGGAGTAGATAAAAATTGGGAAGAAGCTATTGTTTGGTACACGAAATCTGCATCTCAAGGACATGTAGAATCTCAATTTGCTCTAGGAAATCATTTTTTTAATGGAGAAATCGTATCACAAAATTATGCAAAAGCCACATATTGGTTTCGACTCGCAGCAGAGCAACAACACACAATGTCACTCTACAAATTAGGACTATGTTCTTATTTGGGATTAGGATTTGTTAAAAGTTACCATTATGCAGAAAAATGGTTTCACTTAGCAGTTGAAGGATGGGAAGCTTACAAAGAATATGCTCCTCCAGAACTGCGATTAGCATACTATTATCTTGGACTATGTTGTCTTAATGATAAAACCTCTGCGCTACCACCCTATTTTGCAGTCTATTATTTTCAAAAAGCAGGTAATTTAAATGAAGCTTTATATTATTTGGGCATTTGTCATAAAAATGGTTGGGGTGTTCCGAATGATTACAAACAAGCTTTTCTATTTTTTAAAAAAGCTTCAAATATTTATGGAGAATTTACACATAAAGCGGATTATGAAGTAGGTATGTGTTATTATAAAGGAAAAGGTGTTAATCAAGATTATAAAGAAGCTGTAAGATGGTTCAAAAAGGCTTATGATTGTGATGACGCTATATTTCAATTAGGGGTGTGTTATTATAGAGGACAAGGAGTTGAAGGATGTTATGAAGAAGCACTTAGTCATTTTTATAAATTAGCTATTAAGGGCAATATCAGAGCACAAAGATTCGTTGGTGAACTTCAAAGAAGACTTGGTGAGTTCCAGAAAAAAAAGTACAGAATAGAAAGAGCAATTGAATGGTACAAGAAATTATTGAGTCAAGGCTACACAGACTCTCTTTGGTCAATAGGGTATTGCTTTGAAACTATGGGTAATATAGGATACCATGACAAATTCGACGAGGCTATTCATTGGTACAAAATGGCTTGGACCCAAGGAGATTTAGAAGCAATTGGGGATATAAATAATTGTTTTGAAGCGATATTCAACTTAGGTTATATAGACAAATGCAAAGAGGCTATTATTTTTTTTAAACAAGCATGGGAACATGGCATTATTGAAGCAAATAGATATATCGGTAATTGTTATAAGGCTATGTTTAATATGGGTGACAAAGAAAAAATAAAAGATGCTATCATTTGGTATAAAAAAGCTGCTGCATTTAATGATGATAGAGCATGTAGATCTCTTAGCATCATTTATAAGAATGGAATAGGTGTTCCTGTTAACGAGCAAGAAGCAAAAAAATGGATTGAATTGGCAGATAAATACAATCCTATATCTAAAATTTTATCAGATCAGAGAAAAAAAGAAGATGGTGAATCTAATTTACATACAAAGTAATGTCAATGTTGAACAAAGCTAATACAGAGATAAAGTGATGGGGTATAGCATTGACACAATGGCTTAATCCTGATTTTTCAAACAGGCTGTAATGAAGGGATGGGCTGAAACGGAAACTTCCAAAAAAAGGAGGTTTTTTCCTTTTGGGGCAAAAAATTATCACCATATATCATCTGGCACTTCCCCGAAATTCACAATTTGCGGATGCTGAATAATTTATAATTTTTCGTAAACCCAACGGTTTTCACATTCATAATTCATAATTATTGCGTACCTTTGCACCCCAAACTATAACATATATAATAAGGTGAACCAGGAAATAGAACGCAGGCGCACATTTGCCATCATCTCGCACCCCGACGCCGGAAAGACCACGCTGACGGAGAAATTCCTACTCTTCGGAGGACAGATTCAGGTGGCCGGCGCAGTGAAAAGCAACAAGATAAAGAAAACGGCCACCAGCGACTGGATGGACATTGAGAAGCAAAGGGGCATCTCGGTGTCAACGTCGGTGATGGAATTTGACTACACGCCCGAGGAAACGGGCGTGGAATACAAGGTGAACATCCTCGACACCCCCGGACACCAGGACTTTGCCGAAGACACCTTCCGCACGCTCACCGCCGTGGACTCGGCCATCATCGTGGTGGACGGGGCAAAGGGCGTGGAGGCCCAGACGCGAAAACTCATGAACGTGTGCCGCATGAGAAGCACACCCGTCATCATCTTCATCAACAAGATGGACCGCGAGGGCCGCGACCCCTTCGACCTGCTCGACGAGCTGGAACAGGAACTGGAAATCAAGGTGAGGCCCCTCAGCTGGCCCATCAACCAGGGCGCAAAGTTCAAGGGCGTGTACAACATCTACGAACAGAAACTCGACCTCTTCACGCCCGACAAGCAGCGCGTGACCGAAAAAGTGGAGGTGGACATCGATAGCGACGAACTGGACAACCGCGTGGGAGAACGCGACGCCGAGAAACTGCGCGAGGACCTGGAACTCATCGACGGCGTGTATCCCGAATTCCAGGTTGACACCTACCGGAGTGCCGAGGTGGCACCCGTGTTCTTCGGCTCGGCGCTCAACAACTTCGGCGTGCAGGAACTGCTCAACTGCTTTGTGCAGATAGCCCCCAGCCCCCGCCCCACCAAGGCCGAGGAGCGAATGGTAAGTCCCGAGGAGCCCAAGTTCACCGGCTTCATTTTCAAGATTACGGCCAACATCGACCCCAACCACCGCTCGTGCATCGCCTTCTGCAAGGTGTGCAGCGGACGGTTCCAGCGAAACCAGCCCTACCTGCTCGTCAGGCAGGGAAAGCTGCTGCGCTTCTCGTCGCCCACCCAGTTCATGGCGCAACGAAAGAGCACCATCGAGGAGGCATGGCCGGGCGACATCGTGGGATTGCCCGACAACAACACCTTCAAAATCGGCGACACCATCACCGAGGGCGAGCAGCTGCACTTCCGCGGACTGCCCTCCTTCTCGCCCGAACTGTTCAAATACATCGAAAACGACGACCCCATGAAGGCCAAGCAGCTCAACAAGGGCATCGACCAGCTCATGGACGAGGGAGTGGCGCAGATGTTTGTCAACCAGTTCAACAACCGCAAAATCATCGGTACCGTGGGCCAGCTGCAATTCGAGGTCATACAATACAGGCTCGAAAACGAATACGGCGCCAAGTGCCGGTGGGAACCCGTACACCTCTACAAGGCTTGCTGGATTGAGGCCGACGACGAGAAGGAGCTGGAAGCATTCAAAAAGCGGAAATACCAATACATGGCGAAGGACAAGGACGGGCGCGACGTTTTCCTGGCCGATAGCAGCTATGTATTGCAAATGGCACAGCAGGACTTTGAACACATACGCTTCCACTTTACGTCGGAGTTCTGAAAACCAACATTTTCGGAGAAATGAACAAACAGGAACTGAACGATGAGCACAGCATCATCGACGACGCCCAGCCGCTGAAAGACAACCTGCCGTGGTTCGGACTACAACTGTTCGGACTAAGGCAGAACGACCTGGGCGACTTTCTCAAGCAACAGGGCATGGAGTTTTTCGTGCCCATGCGCGACGTGGTGTTCATCGACCGGCAGGGCAGGCGGAAACATGAACTGAGGCCCGTGGTGAGCAACCTGATGTTCATAAAAATGACCATCGACGGCCGACAGCTGCAAAAAACACTCGACGAACGCTACAAAGGGCATTTCTACATCATCAGGAAAGTGAGGGGCTCTACAGACTATTACCAGATTCCGGCCCGGCAGATGCACGAATTCATCATCATGTGCAACCCCGAAATACTGATGAAGAAATACCTGAGCGAGGAAGAGGCAAAATTGAAAAAGGGCGACCGCGTGCTCGTAACCCACGGGCCGCTGAAAGGCATCACCGGAAGACTCGTC
This sequence comes from Prevotella sp., assembly GCA_017474515.1. Taxonomy (GTDB): domain Bacteria; phylum Bacteroidota; class Bacteroidia; order Bacteroidales; family Bacteroidaceae; genus Prevotella. Next base: position 78,561 of record JAFVHN010000067.1, read on the forward strand.
AGGGCCAGCGGGAAATATTACCTGCTCAAGGAAATTCCAGGAATGGCCGTCATGATGAAGGTGACAAGATGGTGCTGCCAAAAAGTCGAAGAATAAAAAGCCTCCCCCTGCAACACCATCACTCCCCAAGTATGAAAATTTGTCAGCCTAAGTATGACAAAGTTGTCAAACGACACTTTGGCACACTCTTTGCAATAACATAAAGTGAAATTTTTAACAACTAAAAAATATAGCATTATGAACATCAAACCATTAGCAGACAGAGTTCTGATTCTTCCTGCTCCGGCAGAAGAGAAAGTGGGAGGCATCATCATCCCCGACACAGCCAAGGAGAAACCGCTCAGAGGAAAAGTGGTGGCTGCTGGCAAAGGCACCAAAGACGAAGAAATGATTCTGAAAGAGGGCGACACCGTGCTCTATGGAAAATACGCGGGCACCGAACTGGAACTTGAAGGTGAGAAATATCTCATCATGCGCCAGTCGGACGTGCTCGCCATTATTGCATAAAGGCACGCCGAACCAAAGGAACAAGATAACAACAAACCAATAAAAAAAGGAAAACAACGATTATGGCAAAAGACATAAAATTCAACATGGACGCCCGCGACCTGCTCAAGAACGGCGTGGACCAGTTGGCAAACGCAGTGAAAGTGACACTTGGACCGAAAGGCCGCAACGTCATCCTGGAAAAGAAATTCGGTGCTCCGCAGATAACGAAAGACGGCGTCACCGTGGCAAAGGAAGTGGAACTGGAGGACAAATTTGAGAACACCGGCGCACAGCTCCTCAAGAGCGTGGCTTCGAAAACAGGCGACGATGCCGGCGACGGCACCACAACGGCCACCATCCTGGCACAGAGCATCATCAACGTGGGACTGAAAAACGTCACCGCAGGCGCCAACCCCATGGACCTGAAACGCGGCATCGACAAGGCCGTGAAGGCCGTGGTGGAATACATCAAGGCCAACGCCGAGAAGGTGGACAACAACTACGAGAAGATTGAGCAGGTGGCAACCGTCAGCGCCAACAACGACCCCGAAATAGGAAAACTCCTCGCCGAGGCCTTCCGCAAGGTGTCGAAAGACGGCGTCATCACCATCGAAGAGTCGAAGAGCCGCGACACACACATCGGAGTCGTGGAGGGAATGCAGTTCGACCGCGGTTACCTCAGCGGTTACTTCATGACCGACGCCGACAAGATGGAATGTGTGATGGACCATCCCAGAATCCTCATCTACGACAAGAAAATCTCCAACCTCAAGGACCTCATGCCCGTGCTTCAGCCCGCTGCTGAGAACGGCCTGCCCCTGCTCATCATTGCAGAGGACGTGGACTCGGAGGCTCTTACCACGCTCGTGGTGAACCGCCTGCGCGCCGGACTGAAGGTGTGCGCAGTGAAGGCTCCCGGATTCGGCGACCGCCGCAAGGCCATGCTCGAAGACATCGCCGTGCTCACCGGAGGCATGGTCATCAGCGAGGAAAAGGGACTGAAACTGGAACAGGCCACCCTCGACATGCTGGGAACCTGCGACAAGGTGACCATTTCGAAGGACAACACCACCATCGTGAACGGTGCCGGTGAGAAGAAAGCCATCGCCGACCGCGTGGCTCAGATTAAGAAAGAGATTGAGAACACCACCAGCAGCTACGACAAGGAGAAGCTGCAGGAGCGCCTGGCAAAGCTCGCCGGCGGCGTGGCCGTGCTCTATGTGGGTGCCAATAGCGAGGTGGAAATGAAGGAAAAGAAAGACCGCGTGGACGACGCTCTCTGCGCCACACGTGCCGCCATCGA
>JAFVHN010000068.1 GCA_017474515.1 Prevotella sp.
CCCATATATACGGAATAGGAGCCGTGTGAAAACGTTCTGGAGCTGTAGTTGTTGAAGGTGATGGGATCTGTGCCGTCGCTAAGCGTCACTTTCGACAAGTTGGAACATTCGTAGAAAGGCATGTCGCCCACATAGGTTACCGATGCCGGGATGGTAATCTCGGTAAGCGATGAACCACGGAACATCTCGTACGGCACGGTCTGGGTGCCCTCGGGGATGACGAAGGCCCCACTTATTTTCGAATAGGCGAAGCAGGCATTGCCGAAAGATGTGACGTTGGGACCGGCAGTGAATACTAACGACCCGGCCTCGGAGCCCACACTATTGAAGGCGTTTACGCCGATGGATGTCACACCGGTGCCGATTTTAAGCGATGCCACTTTCGTACAGCCATTGAACATGCCGTCGCCAACTTCCGTCACCTTGTTGCCGATGGTCACTGCCGTGGCCTTCGGGAACGGTGAATAGGTATAGTTTTCGCGTTCTACGTTTCGACCCATATATACGGAATAGGAGCCGTGTGAAAACGTTCTGGAGCTGTAGTTGTTGAAGGTGATGGGATCTGTGCCGTCGCTAAGCGTCACTTTCGACAAGTTGGAACATTCGTAGAAAGGCATGTCGCCCACATATGTTACCGATGCCGGGATGGTGATTGCGGTGATTTGAGCGGCCCTGAAGGCTTGATTGCCAATTTCCGTGACGTTGTAGGTCACGTTTTCTTCACTTGTCACTTTGGCAGGAATGGAGATGGCACCCGTGTAGTTGGCGGCGTTGCCGTTGATGTTGGTGCCGCCGTTGAAGGTTACCACCTTGACCGTGTTATCGCCGGTGACTTCATACCTTATTCCGCCTGACAGGAATGATTGCGCATGCACGGCCATGGCCGCCAAGGCAAATAATAGCAGAGATAGTTTTTTTTTCATAATTTTTGTTTTTTAGGTTAATGATATTTTTTTCGGTTTTTAAGCGGGGAATTTCCTTGAGCTTTTTGGGTTTTCCTAGGTTTTCCTGGGAGGTCCTAGGTTTTCCTAAGATGTCTTAGGGTTTCCTAGGAGGTCCCAGGATTTCCTAAGAGGTCTTAGGGTTTCCTTGGATTTTTATATTTTCCAGTTTGCAAAATTAAATATAAATAAGAATTTGCGCGTTTAATAAAAAGAAATAAAATGTATCATTTTATGAAAAAGGCTATCAAAACGGGAAAATCTTTCATTTTTCGTGATATGATACAATTTTACGCTTTCAGAAACGATAGAAGTTCGTATCTTTGCAACGATGTTCAACCTGACGTTTTTTGCCTCGTTGCCCATGATGGTTTGCGCCATGTGGACCGTTGTTCTCGCGCTGGACTACCTGCGCCTGCGTAGCGCCGTCCACCTGCGGTTGTGTGTGTTCTTGCTGGCGGCCACTTTGCTCTATGGTGGCCATTATGTTTTTTTCCTCCACGATGTGAGCCTTATTCCGCTTACCGATACGGTTTACGTCTGTTGCAACTTGATTGTCTATCCCCTCTACCTTATTTATATTGTCCAGCTCACCGACGGCCATGCAGACCGTCGGCAATGGCTGTTGCTGCTGCCTGCCGCCGTGATGGGCGTGGTGATCGGCGTGCTCTATGTGCTGATGGACAAAGCCCAGACGCAACTTTTCATCCATCACTACCTTTACGAGAGCAGCGTGGCAGAGCTGTCGGGCCTTGCTCTGTGGCAAGCCTATGCCCACGGCTTTGGCAAAGTGCTGTTCCTGTTGTCGGTGGCCGTGTCGTGTTGGCTGGGCTATCGTCACCTTCACCGTTTCGTTTTGCGCATCCTTGCCTTCTACGCCGACCCTGAGGGCCGCACGCTGAAGCCCGTTCGCATCACGCTGACGCTCCTTTTGTTCACGTCGCTGGTGTCGGTGGTGTTCGGCATCATCGGCCGTCACCTTTTCGACGAAGTGCCGTGGCTGTCGGTGCCCTCGCTGGTGTTCTCGTCGCTCCTTTTCGCCATCGCCTACATGGGCCACCTGCCCATCTTCTCGTGCGCAGACCTTGAGCGCGACATGCAGCCCGCCGCGGAGCCTCCTGCCGAGTTGCCGTTGCCGGAAGTCCCTGTGGAAGTTCCCCGGCCTGCCGAAGAACCGGAACCTGACGCCGTGCCGTCGAAGATAGTGCTTGTGGCCGAGGAAATCAGGGTGCTCATGGAGCGCGACCAGTTGTTCCTGAAGAACGACTTGCGCTTGAACGACTTGGCTCAGCAGCTGGGCACCAACGGCAAGTATGTGTCGATGGCCGTGAACACCCATTTCGGCTGCTCCTTCTCCGAGTACATCAACAACCTGCGCATTGCCTACGCCCGCCAGCTGATGAAGGACAATCCGAAGATGACCATCGTGGAAGTTGCCCATAAGTCTGGCTACACTTCGATGGCCTCGTTCTATCGTAACCTGAAAAGCCGGGTGGAGTAGGGGTGAAGGGTTAAACGCTTCCTATCAATTATATTTCGACGCGATAAGTGCCGACGCTGTAGGAGCCGACGCTTCAAGCGTCGGCTCCTACAGCGTCGGATTCTAATTTGTCGGCTCTTAATGTTTTACCTTCCAAATTATATATACTCCGACGCTTGGAAGCGTCGGCTCCTAATTTGTCGGAACTTTCGATTATACTCAGACGCTATAGTTACCGACTAAGAGCCGACGTTTCCAAGCGTCGGAAATCTCATCATGTAATACTTCGACGCGATAGGAGCCGACGCTTCCAAGCGTCGGACTAATTAAATATACCCCGACGCTTGGAAGCGTCGGCTCCTATTGCGTCGGCTCCTAATGTCATACATTTCATTAATATATACCCCGACGCTTGCCGTTTCCGGCTTATTTCACCACGACCTTGCGCACGGTGCCGTCGGTCATCCTTACGATGTTCAGTCCGTGCACCTTTCCTTGCCTGCCGTCTGTAGAGAACCACTTGGCGGTAGCCGTTGTTTGCAAGGTGTTGATGCGTGTGGGCATTGTGGAGCTGCCTGCTGGAATAATGACGTCGTCCACAATCTCGTAGTCGATGCCCGATGCCACGGGTTCTGCCGCGGTGAGCGTCACCACGATGGGCTCTTCCATCAGGCATCCGTCAACGCTGACCAGCACCTCGTAGCTGCCCATGGGCACGTTCTCGAATCGGTAGCTGCCGCTGGCGTCGGTTTGCTGTGTGGCCACTACGCCGCCGTCTTTCTCCTTGAGCAACACGTTAAAGGAGTCGTAGCCGCGCATGAACATGCTTTCTGCCTGCATGGTGGCCGTCACCACGCCCTCAATGACTCCGTTGCCGGTGAGTGGGGGCGGTGTGGGCAGCATGTCGATGGTGTAAACCGCGTAGTTCCAGTCTTCGTCCATTTCGGGGAACACGGTGTATCCTTCCGACCATATCGGTGCGCTGGGATAGTAGGTGTCGAGCGTGCCGTCCACGGCCATGGCCTTCAGGTAATATCCGCTTCCCACCGTCATCATCTCGTCGATGTAGATGTCTTCCTCGCTTTCGGGGTCGGTCACTGCGGCGCCTTTAAACACGATGTTTCCGTCGATGTCGGGTCCCCACGCCTCTACTGTTGTAGCCACGGGTGCGCCAGCAACTTCAGCTTTTATGCCGAGGGGCATGTAGTAGCGGTCAATCATTATCTGGCACTCGCGGAACCAATTGATTTCTTCTTCCTCTCCGTCGCCGTCCCAGTCTTCAAAGAAATTGTACACGAAACAGATGAAAACGCCGGGGTTCAGGTTCTCCACGACGCCCAAGTCGAAGGTGCTGCTGTCGCCCTTGAACTTGTATTGTCCGGCCTTCAGCTGGCTGATTTCAAGCGTGCCAACGGGTCCTTCGCCCTCCTCATAATATGCGTTTTCCATGTTCATGTAGAGGTCGTTGACGTCCAGGGCGTATTCGGTGTTGAGAATGAAACCGTCGTTGCCGATGTATGCCAGGCCAGCCTTGACGGGGAATTTTACCATGCTGATGGGGAAGTTGGCCACGAAGTTGCAATGTGTGCCGTCGCCTGAAACCTGCAGAATCAACACATATCCAATGTCGTCGATGGTCGGCACGTAGTGGAGCATGGTGGCGCCTTGTATGGGCGTCTGTTCTCCGGTGTTGGGGTTCTTTCGCAGCCACTGGTATTTGTAATAGCCGTCTTCCATGGAGAGGTCGTTGGTTTTGCCGGTGGCATAGTCGTAGTTGGTCACAAAGACGTTGATGGTGCCCACGATGTCGTTGCCCACCAGGCCGTATTCGTCGTAGTCGGAGCGCCACCACGAGGTGTATTTCGAGATACAGTTGCCCGATGATGGGAAGGAAACCTCCACCTCGTTGGTGTATTTCCCTTGAAATTCGCCTTTCAAGTACTGCATCTTGTAGGTTCCGGGGTCATCGACCTCGTATGCCACGGAGTTGCTGGCCAACGTTGCTATGCGGCTCCATCCGCCGTTGCTGTTTTTCTTCAGCAGGGCGTAGTAGGCCTCTGCGGTCTCGGTGGCGTCGGCGTAATGGCCGTAGGTGAGCGTAGCGCACCATCTGTAACTGTTGCCAGCCGAAACGCTGTAGCCGATGTTGTCGATCAACAGTGCCGGCACCACGTTCTCCTGTGCCGGAGCGATGGTGGGGAATGCTGGCAACTGCCCCATTGAGCCGGGCTCTTCCACGGGTTGGGGTGAGGGTGGCTGTGCAAGGGCTGTCATGGCCCCTGTCAGCACTAAAGCAATGATAAGTAATGTTTTTTTCATAAGTTATTTTTTTTTGTTATTATTATGGTTGACACAAATTAGGGCCGCGGTTCGTGCCCGCAGTCTCTTTCAATTTGCAAAGATAGGTGTTTTCCCCTTTCCCGGCATCTCAAAACATGAAAATGTGTATGTCAAAACAAGAAAAACAGGTCCTGCGGGGGCCTGTTTGATGGTGGGTAGTTTTTATGAAAAATCTTGACAAAATCGGCGGTTTTCGGCCGTTTTTGTAAGTGGTTGATAATCAGCTCGTTTAAAAAGGCAAAAAGTTTGACCGCAAATTTCGGGGAGAGAATTGGCAAATCTCTCCTCTCAAATTGCCAAATCTCTCCCCGAAAATTGCGGTCAAACCTTTTGGCGTTTGCCGATTTTTATGAAAAATCTTGACAAACCGTGGCCTTTCCGGCCTTATTGCACGGTGACAAGATAGTAGTTTTTCTTTCCGCGCTGCACCAGCAGGTATTTTCCGCCGAGCAACTGCTCCTCGCCCACCGTGGCGTTGGCGTCGGAGAGTTTCTCCTTGTTGATGCTCAGTGCTCCGCTTTTGCAGAACTCGCGAATTTCTCGCTTTGAGGGGAACACCGGTGCCACCGTTGTGAACAGCTCAATGGCCGGTTGTCCCAGCTGGTCGCGTCCCACGGTGAATTGTGGCACTCCGTCGAAGACGTCGAGGAATGTCTGCTCGTCGAGTTTCTCGAGCGACTCCTTGGTGCTCTTTCCGAAGAGTATTCCCGAAGCCTCCACGGCCATGTCGAGCGCCTCGCGCGAGTGTACCATCACCGTCACCTCCTCGGCCAGTCGGCGCTGCAGTGTGCGGCGCCCGGGGTCGGCCTTGTGCTCTGCCACGAGTGCGTCGATGGTTTCCTTGTCGAGCGAGGTGAAGATTTTGATGTAGCGCTCGGCGTCGTCGTCGCTCACGTTGAGCCAGAACTGGTAGAACTTGTAGGGCGTGGTGCGCTTAGGGTCGAGCCAGATGTTTCCGCTCTCGGTCTTTCCGAACTTCTTTCCGTCGCTCTTGGTGATGAGGGGGCAGGTCAGTGCGAAGGTTTCCACGTCGTTGCCCAGTGTGCGGCGGATGAGCTCGGTGCCGGTGGTCATGTTTCCCCACTGGTCGTTGCCTCCGAGCTGTAGTTTCACGCCCTTGTGCTGGTAGAGGTAGAGGAAGTCGTAGCCCTGCAGGAGCTGGTAGGTGAACTCGGTGAAGGAGAGTCCGTCGCGTGCCGTGCCGTTGAGCCGCTGCTGCACGCTGTCCTTGGCCATCATGTAGTTCACGGTGATGTGCTTGCCCACCTCGCGTGCGAAGTCGAGGAAGGTGAAGTCCTTCATCCAGTCGTAGTTGTTCACCATTTCGGCGGCGTTGGGCTCCTTGGAGTCAAAGTCGAGGAACTTTGCCACCTGTTGTTTTATGCACTCCTGGTTATGGCGCAGGGTGTCGTCGTTGAGCAGGTTGCGCTCCTGGCTCTTTCCCGATGGGTCGCCGATCATGCCTGTTGCTCCTCCCACGAGGATGATGGGCTTGTGGCCGCAACGCTGCAGGTGTCGCAGCATCATGATGCCGCAGAGGTGGCCAATGTGCAGCGAGTCGGCGGTGGGGTCGGTGCCCAAATATGCGGTCACCATTTCTTTTTGCAGTAGTTCTTCTGTGCCCGGCATGATTTGGGCCAGCATTCCGCGCCAGCGGAGTTCTTCTACGAAGTTCTTCATGTTCTTTTTCTGTATCTGTTTGGAATTATTTCTTAGGGTTCAAAAAGTTCTTGGGGGGCGTTTTACTTGTTTTCGGCGGTTCTGTTGTTGTCAGAATGGTTGAGGTCGTGAACCGCCGTTGTTCTTTACCTGTTCTCACGGCACCGGGTCATATCCCGAACCTCCCCAGGGGTGGCATCTCAGGATGCGTTTCACGGCGAGCCATAGTCCCTTCAGCGGTCCGTGCTTGATGATGGCCTGGCGTGCATATTCCGAGCAGGTGGGTGTGAATCGGCACGACGGGGGCGTGAGCGGCGAGATGACCTTTTTGTAGAACAGTATGGGCAACAACAGCATCCATGTGAATGCTTTCTCAACGGCCTTGCCCGCTTTTTTCAGCCCTTCCATGTCAGATTTTCCCTCCTATGCGCTTGAGCAGGTTTCTTACGCGTGCCGCCACGGTGGCACTGTCGTAGAGCCTTGCGTCCATCCACACGAAGGCCATGTCAATGGTTTTCCCCTGTGGCACGTCGAGCCTGTCCTTGGCCAGTCGGTAAGCCTCGCGCACCTGTCGTTTCACGCGGTTGCGGTCCACGGCTTTTTTCAGCAAGCGTTTTGGCACGCTTACCATGATGCGCGCCAATGGTTGGTCGCCCTGCCTGTCGTTGGCGGCAAAGACCACTCTCAGCGGAAAGGCGGTGAGCGAATGGCTGTTGCTGCCGTCGAAGAGCTGCGCGGGGGCTTTTCTCCCCTTTATGCGCTCTCGCTTTCCGAGGGTGTGGCCGGCGGGCATGGTGAAAATGTGTGTGGGATGTGTGGGCTATGCGTTGACTTCCGAGAGGTATGCCTTCAGTGCGCCCGTCATGGAGGGGTATTTGTCGGTGGGGGCTTCCACCACCACGTTGAGGCCGGCCTCGTGGGCAGCCTTTGTGGTTGACGGGCCGAATGTGGCCACCACCACCTCGTCGTTCTTTGCCGTTCCGAAGGTTTTCATGAAGGCGTTGATGCCCGAAGGGCTGAAGAACACGCACATGTCGCAGTCGAAGTTCTCGCGCTCCTCGTCGGTGAAGTCGTTGCTCACCGTGCGATACATCACGCACTCCTGGTGCTGCAGCTTCTTTCCGTCGAGCATCTGGCGCACGGAGTCGTCGTGAACGTCGCTCATGGGGATGAGGTAGCGCTCGTTCTTGTGTTTCACCATCGAGGGCAGCAGGTCGGCAATCTTCCCCGTCTGCCCGAAGAACACCTTGCGTTTGCGATATTGCACGTACTTCTGGATGTAGAGGGCTATTTGCTCGGTCACGCAGAAGTACTTCATGTCTTCTGGCACTTCCACGCGCATTTCCTTGCACAGCTTGAAGTAGTTGTCGATGGCATGCCTGGAGGTGAACACCACGGCGGTGTGGTTGGTGATGCTTATCTTCTGCAGGCGGAACTCACGGCTCGACAGGCCCTCTACCTTGATGAACGGGCGGAACAGCAGTTCCACGCCATAGTTTTCGGCAATGTCGAAATAAGGCGACTTGTCACTGGCCGGACGAGGCTGCGAAATCAATATCTTCTTTACCATGAAAGCGTTAAATATTTATTTTCAAATAGTCCACTATTGTTGCCATCATCCCCACCAGCGAAAGGAGGGGTACGATTTCGAGGGTGCAAAAGTACAAAAAAATTTGCAAAGGCGCCGCATTTTGTCGGAAAAAGATAATCCAACACTTATAAAATGTCAATATTTTGACGATTGTTAATACTATGGCCATGTAAATGAGCGACGTTTCCACGCTGAGGTCGAAGTAGCTCTGAAGCATGACCAGGGGGAACAGCGCCACGCCTTCTGCCGAGGTGAGCAGCATGACGGCCTTCAGCCATTGCGTGTTCTTCTTGGTGTCGAAGAAAATGATGTTGATGAGGGAATACAGAAGCACCTTCAGCACCATGTATCCCACGATGCATCCGAAAAAGATGAGCACCAGCATGTATGGCGACTCCAGGGCAAAGGTGTCGGCCACCACGTCGTGTACATAAATAAAGCTGAAGATGGCCAGCAGCAGGCAGGTCAGCAGGCTCATGAAAATGAGGAATCGCAGCTCGCCGGTGGTTTCGCCGACCTCAAACACGTTTTCGCTGCGCGGTATGCGGAAGAACGTGGATGCCTGCCGCAACATATAGGAGCGTGTGCGCGAGAAGGCCACCACGGCCAGGATGAAACATGCCAGCAGGATGCCGGTCATCACGTCGTCGGAACGGAAGCTGAAGGGCAGGGGGTCGCCCGACACGCCGCCCCGCGCCCGGCTTGTGGTGAAGCGCGAAAGGCTGTCCGTGTGGAAAAAGGAGTTGAAGAACTCTTCGTCGTAGATGGTGCTGTCGGCCTTCAGCCACGGAAAGGCCATGGCGTGGCCTGAGGAATCGGCGGGCGCCGTTGCCGCCGTTTCCACGATGGAGTCGTTGCTCAGCGTGTCGGTACTGACGGAGTCGGTCGTGGTGACCGCCGGTTGCGCCGGGCGCGGCTTGGGGCGCGGTGCAGCCTTGCCGGCAGCCTTCGTGGCCACCGGCTGAGCCTCGGGCTCGGCCTCGGGCGGCGGTGCCGCCGGTGCGGATTGTTGTATAGAGTCCTGCGGAAAACGGAGCGTCATCGGCCTTCAGGAGTTGGTGAAATAAAAGAATGAGCCGGCCAGCGGCGGGGGTGTCACCCCTCCAGTCCGAAGGCGCGGCGAATGTCGTCCACGCGGTCCAGTTTCTCCCAGGTGAACAGCTCCACTTCCACGGTCTTGGTTTCGTGGTAGAAGCTGGTGAAAGTCTTTTCCACCACCTCGTTCTTGCGTCCCATGTGTCCGTAGGCGGCGGTCTCCAGGTACATGGGTTGGCGAAGCTTCAGCGAGCGTTCAATGGCCTTGGGGGTGAGGGTGAACAGACTGGGAATCTTTTCGGCAATCTCGCCGTCGCTCATGTTCACATGGCTTTTGCCGTAGGTGTTCACATAGATGCTCACGGGCTTGGCCACGCCGATGGCGTAGCTGAGCTGCACCAGCATCTCGTCGCTCACGCCGGCCGCCACCATGTTCTTGGCAATGTGGCGTGCGGCATAGGCTGCCGAGCGGTCCACCTTCGACGAGTCTTTCCCCGAGAAAGCGCCGCCGCCGTGTGCACCTTTTCCGCCATAGGTGTCAACAATGATTTTCCTTCCCGTCAGTCCCGTGTCGCCGTGGGGCCCGCCGATGACGAACTTGCCCGTGGGGTTCACATAATAATGTATGTCGTGGTCGAAGAGCCTGAGCACCTTCTCCGAGTGAATCTGCGCCTTCACGCGGGGGATGAGAATGTTTATCACGTCCTCGCGTATCTGTGCCAGCATCTGCTCGTCGTCGTCGAGGAACGGGTCGTGCTGCGTTGACACCACGATGGTGTCGATGTATTGCGCCACGCCCTCGTCGCTGTATTTCACCGTCACCTGGCTTTTGCTGTCGGGGCGCAGGTAGGTCATCACCTTTCCCTCGCGCCTGATGTCGGCCAGTGTCTTCATCAGCAGGTGTGCCAGGTCGAGGCTCACGGGCATGAAGTTTTCGGTTTCGTTCACGGCATATCCGAACATCATGCCCTGGTCTCCTGCGCCCTGGCTGTCCTCATCCTCGCGGTCCACGCCCTGGTTGATGTCTCCGCTCTGCTCGTGAATGCTGGTGAGGATGCCGCACGAGTCGCCGTCGAACTGGTATTCCGACTTCGTGTAGCCTATTTTGTTGATGGTCCGGCGGGCAATGGTCTGAAGGTCGATGTATGCCTCCGAGCGCACCTCGCCCATGATGACCACCTGCCCTGTGGTTACAAAACTCTCTATGGCGCAGCGTGCCTTGGGGTCGTAGGCCAGGAACTGGTCGAGCAGTGCGTCGCTGATTTGGTCGGCCACTTTGTCGGGATGTCCTTCCGAAACCGACTCTGATGTAAACAAATATGCCATGTTTTTTCTCCTTTTTATTGAATGATGTCTGCCCTTAGCCGATGCCCGTGTCGGGGTCATCGCTAAAGCGGCTGCAAAGTTACGGATAAACGAGCGAAATGCAAAAGGAAAACTTGTTTTTCTTTTTATTCTTTCAGTGCTTGGACTTTTGCTGGGACTATTGTCTGAACTCCAGAACTTCTGTAACTCCTGAACTCCATTAACTACAGTAAACTCCGAGTTTCACCATGGAAAAACTCGGAGTTTCTGTAGCTTAGAGCTCTTTAAAGCGTTGAAAATGTGTCTAATATCTCACCTTTCTTCCGTTCACCACGTAGATGCTTCCGTGCTGCGGGTGCATTACGCGCTGGCCTTGCAGGTTGTAGTACACCTTTACGGCTCCTTCTTCGTCCACCTTGTCAACGCCTGTTGGAATATTGTCCATGCGCTGGAACTTGTTGTTGTCGAAGAAATATCTCCAGCCGGCCAGCGGCCGGTACTTGAAATAAGAGTCGTTGTCGGGAATCCAGAGCACGCAGTCTGTGCCGATGCCCGAGAAGGCGTTTGCGTCGAGGTCAGCAGGATTGGAAATATGGGATTTTATCTTCTTCATATGTTCGGTATCTAAGAATGCTTCGGCTTCGACGGTGAAAGTTGTGTAGTCGGGAATGACGAGGGTGGTGAGGCCACTGCAAAGGAAGGCTTTCTCACCAATGGAGAAATGGTCGGTCGTACTGGGAAGGGTGAGGGTGGTGATCGGACATTTACCGAAGGCAAAGGCACCGAGAGAGGTGCATGTGGTGCCGTCGGCAGTATTGGCAAAGCGCACCGTTTTCAGGTTGGGGCAGTTGTAAAAGGCATAATCCGCAACGTTGTGGGTAAGGGTGACCTCACTGAGGGCGGATTGATAGAACTGGCTGCCGTCTGTGACGTAATAGGAGTTTTTCTCTTCGTTAGTATAGTAAACGTGGGAATGGCCGGCCGTGAGGTGCAGCCCCTTTGCCTCGTTGTAGATGACATTAGTCAGGTTGCCGCAATTGTAGAAGGCCTTGTCCCAGACCTCTATTACCCTTTCGGCCTTCGAGAGGTCGATGGTCTCGATGTTGTCGTCGTCCATGAACGCCTCTTTGTTAATGACGCATACGGGATATTCCACGCCGTCAACCTCATAGCTGCCCTTTGGCAGGGTGAGGCGGGACTGGTTGTTTCCATCGGCCCTGCCGGTAATGCCGAGGCATTTTTTGTCGTAGCCGGCATCGCCCTCGAGCACGGTGTACTTGAATGTGTCGTCGCTGATTGTTTTGCCGAAGGAGGTAAAGGTCATGTTGAGGAAATTATTCCACAGTTCGTGGCCGGGTGAGGTCCTGATGGTGTAGTAAACGTTGTATTTGGGAACGTAAAGCGGTATTTCTTCGATGGGTGTGCCCTGGAACACTTCCCTCCAGTTCTCCGACAATACTATCGGTTCGTCGAATTCCACCTGGAATCGTTTCAGGCCGGTAAGCCCCGCGAAGGCATAGTTGCCAATGCCGTTGCCATTGACCATTGGCGGCAGCACGAAGTATTTCAGGCTGGAGCATCCCTTGAAGGCCTTCTCGCCGATGTTGGTGATATAGTTTTTGGTGCCGAAGTATGCTTCCTCCAGCTGTGTGCTGCCGGCGAATGCCTCATTACCAATGACATAGAAGTAGGATGTAAAGACATCGGTTATCTTGAACGACTTGAGGTTGCTGTTCTTGAAGGCCCTGTCGGCGATGCCCGTTATGTAATATCTCTTACCGCCCCTTCGTAAGTACATTTTTGTGATGTTGATGTCGGTGATGTTGCTGTTGAGCTGTCGCGAGATGACGCACCTGCCGTCGGAACCGGCATTGTCTTGCGTGACGAGGTAGTACACTTCGTTGTCGTGGATTTCCAAGTCCTTGAGGCCGTTTTCCACCGACACGTCGATGGCGAAGCGCTCAATCCATTTCTTGTTCACGTATTTCTGCCAGGTGCCGTTGGGAATGCGCAGTACGCTCTGGTCGCTTTCCCATTTTGCCATTTCGGCAAACTCCTCGCTGCTGAGCTCAAACGGGTTGGTCATGTTGGCCGTCACGTCAACAAGGTTGTAGCAGTTGGCGAACACGGGGCTGTCCATCGTCTGCAGCGAGGCAGGGAGCACCACCGAGTTGATTTTTGTTCCGCTGAAGGCATCGCGTTCCAGCCTGGTGGTGTTGTTGGTAAAGGAAACGTTTTCCAGGTTGGTGTTGTAGAAAGCACGTAGGCCCACGTTTTTGAGATTTTCGACGGTACTCAGTTTGTCGCAGCCTATGAAGGCTTCCATCCCTACGTCGATGCCACTTTGGCTGCCATAAACCATTCTCAGCTCCTTGCTATTGTAGAATGCGTTGGAGAACAGGGTGATGGGGCAGTCGTATTGGCTGTCGGGGCAGAATTGAATCACTTTCACTGCGCTCCCCGTGAATGCATTCGTTAATACAGTGAACGACGTGCCGCCGGGGTTGATGGAGAGCCATTCCAGCTTGGTGTTGTTCTTGAAAGCGTTGGAGTCGATGCCCGCACAAACGTAGGTGACACCGTTGAAGGTGAAGCTATCGCTGCCTTCCGTCGGGCTGAACGTCTTTTGAACAATGCTGTTCTCGCTAAACGCTGACTGGCCCGCAATGGCGAGGTTGTTGGAGTAGGATTGCATAACCCTGTAGAGCAGTTCGCCGTCGGAAAGGATGCAATCGGTCATCGATGAACTGACTTTATTGAAGAACGCCGCCCATCCCTTGTCGTTGTACTTGCTCGTCGCGCTCGAGGGAACCACCAGCGTGCAATCGTCGGCAGGCTGGAACATATTGGTGGCGGCATCAAAGGGGTTGGAGATCTTGCTCACCACGGTGTGCAGCTCAGGACAATTGGAAAAAGCGGCAAAGCCGATGCTGGTCACCGTGGCGGGCAGCACAATCTGGCAGAGGCCCGAATACGAGAAAGCCTGCGATTCGATGGTCACCAATTGGGGAAAGTCGAAGGAGCGCAGCTGCTTGGCCCTAAGGAAGCAGTAGGCGCCCACGGACGTAGCCAGGGGAGCGTTGAGGCTCTTGATGTTGCTGTCGGAGAATGCCGAGCCGGGCAGCGCGGTAACTTTCGGCAGGCTCAGCGTTTCCAGTTCGGTGGTGTTGCTGAAGCATCCCTGGCCCAACGTGGTGATGTTGCTCAGGTCGATGGAGGAAATGTTGCTGCCTGAGAAAGCAGACGACTTTAACTCTGTGCATGAACTGGGCAGCAGCACGGTGCCGTTGTAGCTGAATGTGGTTGTGCTGAACGCAGAACTGCCCACGTAGGTGAGCGAAGTGGCTTTCCTCAGGTCGATGATGCCCAGGCCGGTCTTGTTCTTGAAGGCATCGCTGAAAACGCCCTCGATAATGTAAGTTGTGGAGTTGTAGGTCACCTTGTAGGATGACAAAGTCAGGTCGCCGCCGGTGTACGAGTCGGCAGGTTTCAGCAGGAGGGCATAGTTGTGGTTGGTTTCCTTGTAGAGGCGGAAGGTGAAGCCGTCCATGTTCACCTCGCCGACAACCGCGGCGCACATGGCCGTTTGCAGTTGTGGAAGCATCATCACCGCAAGCAGTAATAAAAGGTAGCGTGTCTGTTTCATGTCGCTGTTTTTTTTATGATTTAGTTTGGTTTATAGTTTCCATCGGCAAAATTACGATTTTTATTTGTATATACAAACGTTTCTGTGGTATTTTTTGCAAAAATCGTCATCGCGACCAGCTGAAAGGTCATTCAAGAATCTCTAGTTTTTCTAGAATCTCTAGATTATCTAGAACCTCTAGAAAATATAGACTCTCTCGCCCTTTAAATTCGCCCAAAAAATAGGCCCTACCCTCACGGGCAAGGCCATTTCTGAAAAAAGCTATTTACTTATAATCTTACTGTTATATGATGATGAAAATCATTATCTTTTATTGTTGGGGGAGGGCGTCGGAAGTCCGCCTCGTTGTCGCCGCGGCATTCGTTTTCCCAAGTGAGTCCCCGTTCGCTCCAATCCTCAGAGATGTCAGACGTGTGCCGCCGGTGCGGTTTTTCGGGACGTAGTAAGAAGGCGCGGGCCTGTTCTTTTTTTTTGATTTGATGAGTGCCTTTTAATGGCAGATTGTTTGTTTCGTGTGCAAAATTACGGCTTTTTGTAAATCCGGACGTGTAAATTTTGTCAGATAACTATCACTTATTGATATTTTTAGACTATTTGGGTTGAATTTTATATTTTTTCACACTTTTTCGGGCTCTTTTCCGCCCTTTCATCCTCTTTTTTTAGTGGGTAAGCAGTGGTATAGGAATTTTGAAAAATCTTTACAAAACGGGCATTTTTTCGGTATTTTTGTAACTCGTTGATAATCAGCGGCCTCAAAATCGCCCGGAGTTTGACCGCAAATTTCTCTCCTCAAACTTCAAGATTTCTCTCCTCGATCTTCAAGATCTCTCCCCGAAATTTGCGGTCAAGCTTTTCTATACTTTTATTTTCTTTTGAAAAATCTTTACAAATTGTTTCCTGGAGGCCCCTTCCTTCAGCCCCTTTCCGGCAGGGCGGGCCGGCGGTTCGGCCCCTTGTTTTTTAAAGAAACTTTAACATAAAAATCTGCCCTTGTGAACCTAATGTTCACTAACGGGCCGTACCTTTGCAGCACATTCAGGAAGCTTCCGCGACAAAGCCCACACATTATTATATATATAGTGGGGCATTTATTCAATTAACCTTTAATAATAGTATTACAATGAGTGCAACGATTAAGATTTTGTATGGCGAGCGCGAGGCGCTCGACCATGCCCTGCAACAACAACACCTCCACGACGTGCGCCAACGGCTGGTGGCCGAGGTGGAGGAACTGATGACCCATTTGCCCTTCGAGGGGCTGTATTGGAAAGGAACGGTCACCGACCTGATGGAGGCCCTGTATATGGCCTTCCGCTACGGGCGGCTGTTCGACATCGACGGCCATCCCCGCACCTTCACCTCGGTGGCCCGCCAGTGCTCAGCCATCCTGAACCGTTCCTGCCCCAGCAACCCTACGGCCAAGGCGGCTCGGGGAGCACAGCGCAAGGGCGTTCAGGAAAGCCCGTTCATGGTGAGATATGAGCGCATGGTGGAGCGCAACCCGCTTCGCCACCCCTTCACCGAGCTGGTGGGCGGACTCTACAGCATGGCGGCATAGAGAATAATTCAATATTGTTGGAGTTTAGGAGTTTAGACGTTAGTTGTCTAAGCAAATAAAACCATCGCGTCAAGAACTATTGTCTAAACTCCTACACTCCTCAACTCCTACACTCCTTAAATTAAAAAAAACATGGAAAACACAAACGAAAAAGAGGTGCGCCTTTCGGAGCACTTCACATTGAGAGAAATGATACAGAGCGGCACCGCCCTGAGACTCCACATCGACAACACGCCCGACGCGTATGCCGTGGAATGTCTGCGCCTGTTGTGCCGCCAAGTGTTGGAACCGCTTCGCCGGCGCTTCGGCGTCATCCGCGTCACCAGCGGCTACCGCTGCCTGGCCCTCAACCGCGCCGTGGGCGGAGCCGCCCGCAGCCAGCACATGCGTGGGCAGGCCGCCGACCTGCACGTGTCGTCGCCGGAGAACGGGCGCAAGATGTTCGACTACATCCGCCAGAACCTCGTCTTCGACCAGCTGTTCCTTGAGCACAGCAAGGCCCGCAGAACCTGGTGGATTCACGTCAGCTACCACCCCGTGACGGCGAAGAACCGCCTCACATCTTCCACGATAGAGGTGTAAGAACCTCAACTATCTCAAGTTGATGTAGTTCAGGAGTTACAGGAGTTCAGGAGTTCAGACAATACTTCCAACCTCTGCAAACTGACAAAGGGAAGCTTTCAGAACTATTGTCTGAACTCCTGTAACTCCTGAACTTCTGTAACTCCAAGAAGTTGAGTGAATGCGGAAATTGAAAAAGAATACTGTCGGGGGGTGGGGTAGGTGGGGCTGATGGGTTTTGCGGTGCACTTCTGTAAAAGTTCAAAAAAGATTTGGCTTTTCGCTCCTTTATTTGTACATTTGCAAACGAAATAAAAAGAAGTGGAGGACAAAGAAATGAAAACAGGAGACAATGTGCTTATTTCGCCCGAGGTGACGCATAAAGACGAATGGACCTTGGGGTCGGTGATAGAAGTAGAGGCCAATCCGTTTGTGGGCACTGTCATAGCGGCCAAGACGGCTGACGGGGAAATCTATTTCGAGAAGGAATGTCTGTTCAAACCTGCCGTCTGAACTTATGTTTGCCATCAGCTTTGACATGGTCATTGCAGACCTTAAGCAGCATTATGGAGAGCCGTACCACGGTGCCTACTGGGACATCAAGCAGGTGCTGGTGCAGCATGGATTCTACTGGGTACAGGGAAGCACTTATATGACCAATACCGATGACCTTTCAAAACTTTTCTTGGCCATTGATGCTTTGAAGAAAATTGACTGGTTTAGTAAGTCCGTGCGCGACATTCGCGGTTATAAAGTGGAGAACTGGTCAGATTTTACCGAACTGGTAAGAAACGGCTGACCATAGGTCATGTCTGCAAGAATGTGAGACATTTCTACAACGCTTGAACCTTCTTGCGGGCATCATGGAAACATTTCTTAAAAAATTATTTGGCCGTTCAACCATTTTTCCGTACCTTTGCACCCGAAAAACGATTGGACGATGGTGTAATGGTAACACTACAGGTTTTGGTTCTGTCATTCCCGGTTCGAATCCGAGTCGTCCAACACACCCCTCAATGCCAATCTGCCCAACCCGGCAGATTGGTTTTTTATCACCCTGAAAAACATTGCAAACGACGCTTATGGCAAAAAGATTATTGGTTGTTCCCGACGTGCATGGCCGGACTTTCTGGAAAGAGCCGGTCAGGAAGTACATGGGCCTGGTGGACAGAATGGTCTTCCTGGGCGATTATCTTGACCCCTATCGCGACGAGGGGGTGGAATACACGCCGGAAGGCTTGTATGAGAACCTTTTGGAAATTATCGCGCTGAAGACGGAAAACCCCGGGAAGGTCATCCTGCTGAAAGGCAACCACGACCAGCACTACAGCTCGGAGATTTTCTATGAGCAGGCCTGCGGCACACGGTGCGACATGCGGAACTGGCATAAATACCACGAATTGTTCCAGGAGAACCGGGCATTGTTCCAGCTCGCCCACTCCGAGCCGTTGAAAGGCACCACCTATGTGTTCACCCATGCCGGCCTCACCGACTATTGGCTCAACAAGGTGAATGCCAAGGTGTGGCATCAGCCCGACGGAGAGGTTTCCTTGACCGACCCCGCCCTCATCGACAAGCTCAACCAGCTCGACGACGACGGCCTGGGGCAACAGATGTTGTCGGTGGTGGGCCACCGACGCTCATGGCTCGGCGAGAAAAGTGGCAGCGTGCTATGGGCCGACATAGCAGAGCACCCGCTGCCGCATGCCCCGAAGGTTTACGGACTGGACCAGGTGTTCCAGGTGTTCGGCCATACACGGCTCGACGGCCAGGCCACCGACATGGTGGCGTTTGACCATCTGGCAATGATCGACACCCAGCAGTGCTTCATAATCGACGAGGCCGGGGCCGGGGCCATTGTGCCGGTGAAGGATTATCAGCAGGGCTGAGGCCGTTCTCCTTACCTGATGAAGTTCATGAAGAGCGGCCTCTCGCTGCGCTGGGGCGCGGTGGGCTCGCCGTCGCGGTGAATCTTTTTCAGCATCCACGCCATGTTGGTGGCCAGGGTGCGCATGGTCTGCATGCCCTCGGTGTCGCGTTTCACCTCGCCTTTTCCGGCACCGTAGGCAATGTTCCAGTACTGCGAGGTGACCACGGGCATGTTCATCATCTCGAACATCATGTTCATGGTCTGAAGGGTGGCGGTGGCTCCTCCGCGCCGGCATACGGCCAGTGCCGCCGCCGGCTTGTTCTGCACCAGGTGGCCGGCCGAGAAGAACAGGCGCTGCATGAGGGCCAGAATGCCGCCGTTGGGCTGGCCGTAATAGACCGGCGTGCCCACGACGAGGGCGTCGGCGATGGCCATTTTCTTGACCACCTCGCCATAGACGTCGTCGTCGAACACGCACCCCTGTCCGCCGTTTTGCCGGCATCCGCCGCAGTTGATGCACATGTGAACGTCGGCAGTGCCTATCTGCACTATTTCGGCCTCCACGCCTTCCTTTTGCAACTGCATCTCAATCTCTTTGAGGCAACAAAATGTGTTGCCGTCGGGCCGGGGACTGCCGTTGATGAGCAACACGCGGGGCACCTTGCCGCCTGCCGGACTTTCTCCGGCGGCTGTTGAGAACATGGCCGACATGGGACCGGCAACGGCGGTGCCGGCGGCGGCCAAAGCCGCCTTCTTGATGAAATCTCTTCTGTCCATAATTGTCAGTAAATATGCTAAAAACGTTAAATCTGACCACAAATATAGCGATTATCGGCAAAATGTCAGTATATTTGCACTTAACTTTCAGATTATTTATGATTTATCACTTCTTTCAGATATGCACCACGAGATGACCGACGAAGAGGCGCTGCAGCAGGCGGGCATCCGCATGACGGCGGTGCGGTTGCTGATTTGGCGCGAGGTGCGCCACGGCTTTTGCGACGCCTTCAACCTGGCCGACCTGGAGCGCCGCCTGCCCACGGTGGACCGCTCCACGCTCTTCCGCACGCTGACCTTGCTCACCGACGCCCACCTGCTTCACGAAATCGACGACGGCTCGGGAACGCAGAAGTATTGCGTGTGCCATGTTGACGACACGCGCCACTGCCTCGGACACGTTCACCTGAGCTGCAGGAAATGTCACCGCACCTTCTGCCTCAACAATGTGCGCATCCCCCAGGTGCCGCTGCCCGAAGGCTTTTTGGCCGAGGAGTCGGAATATATCGTCAAGGGCGTGTGCTACGACTGCGCGAGTAAAAGTGAAAGAGTGGGAAAGTGAGAAAGTGAAAAGGTAAGAAAACGCCTTTTCACTTTTTTCTTCTTTTTGTTTGGAATATCCATTATTTTTTATATATTTGCAGGCGAAAAGTATTTGTAAATAATAATTTATCAACTAAAACACCTGAGATATGAAAACCTTTTACGCAAATAGTCTGCATGCACTGCTGCTTGCGGTGCTGCTTATGGGCCTCTGCCAGACGGCAGGTGCCGACACGAAGCCCGAGGGGAACACCATATCGTTCACCGCAACGGTCAATGGGGCAAAGTTGTGTTTCACGGGTGAGCAATCCTATAATGGTCATTACAATGCCATGCTTGAGGGCTTTGCCGAAGATGCCAACTTCAGCGGCGTGCTCCACATTCCCGGCACCGTCACTTATGGCGGCATCACCTACAACATCATCAGAATCAGCAGCTTTTCCTGGAGCAACAACATCACGGGGCTTATCATCGACCGCATTTCCACCATCCAAGGCAATGCCTTCGCTCACTGTCAAAACCTGGCGTTTGTACAAATCAACGCATTCTTTCATGCTGACGACGGATTTGACTATGACAATTGCGGCCTCTATTTCCATGCTTTTAACGACTGTCCTGCCCTTACCGAGCTGAGAATACCGCGAAGAGCCAGCTTGCAGTACAACCAATCGCCGAAAGAATGGCCTAAGTTTTACCGAATCGATGCACAAGCCTTCGTCGGTTGTAACAACCTGAGCAGCATCGTCGTCAGCGACAACGACCCCAGCCTGGACGATGCCTTTTATACAAGCGACGGGGTGCTTTATTCGAACGGTGGCACCACAAAGAAACTTGTGATGTATCCGCCGCAAAAGAAAAGCACCTCGTTCACCATCCCCTCCAAAGTGAACAGATTGGGAGCTTATGCCTTTCTCAGAAACAGTTACATCCAGAAAGTGACTGTCCCCGACGGCATTGAGGAACTTTCACAAGAGCTTTTTGCCAACTGTTCCAGTTTAAAGACAGTGACTCTGCCCAACAGCATCAAAATTATTGGAAGCAGCACGTTTGAGAATTGTTCAAGCTTGCAGAGCGTGAAGTTGCCTTACTATCTTGAGCACATTTATTATCAAGCGTTTAAAAACTGCAACAGCCTGACATCAGTGACGGCCAAGAACCCCGTGGCGCCTTATTGCGACGACACTGCCTTTTTGGGCCCGGAGTCGCAAATCGACCTCGTCGTCCCCCGGGGGGCCGATTATCACTTGTATGACCCGTGGAAGCGCATGAAAAGCATTACCCAGAGCGACGATGTATTGCAGAAATACGGCATCCGCGTGCTTGGCACCGAGGTGACAGAGGTAAATTACAAGGATGTGCTCAACAACGGCGGCAAGGTGCGCTACGACAGAAATGGCGGCATACTGACGCTGAACCACTTCAGCATTTCTTATTCTACCGGCAACGTCCCGGCCATTGAGAATTACGGCGTTGACGACCTTTACATCACCGCCGTCGGCGAGTGTGTCATTACCGCCAACAACAATTACCCGCTCCTTTTAAAGAAATCCACCACCATCATGGGCGACACGCTGACCGTGTCAGGCCTTTACGGCGTCGTCGGCTGGTCGTCGGTGATGCTGGCGAACGACGTTTTCTTAGCCAGCGCCACCAACCAGTTGTTCTTCGTTCCCGATCTGACCATCTTAGGCAACTGTGGTTTCATAGGGGCATTGGGAGATAATGCCACGGTGGGTTACATCGGCGCCCTCACCCTTGGCGGGGGCTGCAGCCTGGTGCCGTGGTATTCCGGACACAATCTGACCTACGACAGTGAGGCCGGCACCATCCTCGACAACGGCGAGGAAATGGCCGGAGGAAGCTACTTCTCAGTGGGCATGCCGTTCCCGCTCTACTATTGCGGCATACACTTGTCAACGGCCACCAACTACTTGTTTAAAGACATGTTCCAGGTGGTGCCGGGACTTGATGGCGGATATATATTGAAAGGATTTTTATATGGATTTACCACCGACCAGCCAGTGCTGAGAAGCTATCAGGCCGGACTGGAGCTTGACCTGGAAGGCGACAGCTACGTTTCGTCCAGCGGGTCGCCGGCCATCGTCATTGATGGCAACGCCACCTTCGGCGGCACGGGTACGTTGAGAGTGAACAGCCCCGACGACGCCGGCATCTACGTCAGGCTCGGCAGCCTGTACATCGAAAACATCGACTTGGAAATAACAGGAAAGACGGCGGGCGTGAAGGGCCTGGTGAAATACGGCGACACCTATGTGGCAAACTTGATACTGAGCAACGTGGCAGGCACCATCCAGGCCACCGAATCGGGCCGTCCTTCCATTGAGACCTTCAGAACGCTGACTATCGAAGATTGCTTTGTGGTCAACGACGCCAACTTCAACACCGCCACGCACAGCGTTGACGCAGGGAAAATAGTGTTGAGCCGCGAATTCCCCATCCCCACCGCCATAAGTAAGCCTTCCACCGCCCAGCCCACCGAATGGTACGACCTGCAGGGCCGCCGTGTGGCCACGCCTCAGCCCGGCCACATCTACATTGTGCGCATGGCCGACGGCACCACGCGCAAGATGATGGCGCCATAGCAGGCCCGTCGGCCATTGTCAGAGCTTCCGAAAACGGCATTTAAAGCGCATCATGTATTAATCTTATTTAAATCGTATCGCTTTTCTGCGGCGATACGATTTTTTTTTCGTAATTTTGCGCTTGAAACAAATCAAAAGAGAAGAAATGAAAACAAGTTATGAGGTGAGATACGCCGCGCATCCCGACGATGCGAGGGCGTACGACACGTCGCGCCTTCGCCGCGATTTCCTGATAGAGACGCTCTTCGTGGCCGACGAGGTGCACTTGGTCTATTCCATGTACGACCGCATGGTAGTGGGCGGCGCCATGCCCGTGGACGAGGTGCTGCCGCTGGAAGCCATCGACCCGCTGAAAGCACCCTTCTTCACCACGCGCCGCGAAGTGGGCATCTTCAACGTCGGAGGGCCGGGAACGGTCACCGTGGGCGACGAGCACTACCACCTGGACTACAAAGAGGCGCTATACATCGGCCGCGGCGACCGCGAAGTGACCTTCGCCAGCGACAGCCCGCAGGCGCCGGCACTCTTTTACCTCAACTCCACCACCGCCCACGCGCCGTTCCCCACGCGCAAGGTGACCAAGCAGGATGCCGTGGTGGCGCACATGGGAAGCCTGGAAATGTCTAACGAGCGCAACATCAACAAGATGCTGGTCAACCAGGTGTTGCCCACCTGCCAGCTACAGATGGGCATGACCGAGCTGGCGCCGGGCAGCGTGTGGAACACCATGCCCGCCCACGTCCACTCGCGCCGCATGGAGGCTTATTTCTATTTCGAGCTTCCCGACGACCAGGCCATCTGCCATTTCATGGGCCAGCCGCAGGAAACGCGCCACATCTGGATGGCCAACCGCCAGGCCGTCCTCTCGCCAGAATGGAGCATCCACTCCGCCGCCGCCACCCACAACTACACCTTCATCTGGGGAATGGGAGGCGAAAACCTCGACTACGGCGACCAGGACTTTTCGCAAATCTGCGATTTGCGATAGTTATGAGTTTTGAATGATGAGTTATTACCAATAGAATATTGGGCTAATCATTTCAAAACAAGACAATGGCCAGGCGTTTTAAGAGGAAAAGCCAATGGAAAATAGAGGCAACAGCATAATAAGGAAAAAGGCGATGGATTTCTCTGTGAGAATGTACCACCTGAACGATTATCTGATAAAGCAGAGGAAATATGCCATTGCAGACCAAGTGTTCAGGTCCGGGACTTCTATCGGTGCCAATGTCTCAGAAGCCATCAGGGCTGAATCGGAATCGGATTTTGTACACAAGTACTCAATTGCAATGAAAGAAGCCGAGGAAACCCTTTATTGGTTAGAATTGATATATAAAGTGGACTTGCTTGATGAAAAACTTTATCACTCACTCCAAAACGATTGTGAAGAACTGATAAAATTGGGCACGTCAACAATACTTACCATGTTACGGAAAATCAAAGCTGCAACAGCTGATAATCATAATTTATAACTCAAAACTCATAGTTAAATGAAAAACATTTTTTCATTAGAAGGTAAGAATGCGTGGATTACGGGCGCATCTTACGGCATCGGCTTCAACATTGCAAAGGCATTTGTTGCCGCCGGCATCAAGAACATCATTTTCAACGACATCAACGAGGCAGCCCTCCAGCGCGGCTTGGACAACTACCGCGAGGCCGGCATCGAGAACGTGAAGGGCTACGTTTGCGACGTCACCAAGGAAGACGACGTGAAGGCCCTCGTGGAAACCATCCACAAGGAGGTGGGCCAGATCGACATCCTCGTGAACAACGCCGGCATCATCAAGCGCATCCCCATGCACGAGATGAAGCGCGCCGAGTTCCAGCAGGTCATCGACATCGACCTCGTGGGACCGTTCATCTGCTCCAGCGCCGTCATTCCCGAAATGATGGAGCGCCGCGAAGGAAAAATCATCAACATCTGCTCCATGATGAGCGAGCTGGGCCGCGAGACCGTCAGCGCCTACGCCGCCGCAAAGGGTGGCCTGAAGATGCTCACGCGCAACATCTGCTCGGAGTATGGCGGGTACAACATCCAGTGCAACGGCATCGGCCCGGGCTACATCGCCACGCCGCAGACGGCACCCCTCCGCGAGCGCCAGCCCGACGGCAGCCGCCATCCCTTCGACTCCTTCATCTGCGCCAAGACGCCCGCCGGACGCTGGCTCGACCCGAGCGAACTGGGAGGCCCCGCCGTCTTCCTCGCTTCCAAGGCTTCCGACGCCGTCAACGGACATGTGCTCTATGTGGACGGTGGCATCCTCGCCTACATCGGCAAGCAGCCCTAAGCCACTGCTGCCGTATCACACAAAAAGAGGTGACTCCAGTGCGGGTCACCTCTTTTTGTGTCTGCTGTAAATACTTTTTTCAAGCAGGGCTTACAGGGCGCCTGCCAGATCGGCACTGGCCTTGAACTTGACAACCTTCTTGGCCTCAATCTGAATCTTCTCCTTCGTGGAGGGGTTAATGCCCTCGCGAGCCGGACGCTCATTCACGCTGAATGTTCCGAAACCGATCAGGGCAACCTTGTCGCCTGCAATCAGGGCTTCCTTCATGGCCTCGGTGGCAGCCTCAAGAGCCTTCTTGGCGTCAACCTTCGTGATTTGCGCCTTGCCTGCAATCTTGTCAATTAATTCTGTCTTATTCATAATAAAGAGATTAAAAAAAAGAAACTTTTCGTTATACGGGTTGAATTTTTTCGCAAATTTAGTCTAAAGTATTTATATTACAAACAAAAAAGTGAAAAAAGTGAAGAAAATGATGAAAAAAAGTGTGTTTGTGCCCTTTTTTTAGGTCTATAAGGATTATTTTTCGTAATTTTGCGCCGTTTAAGAACCACAATAAGAAAAAGATACAATGCGCACCATTCCCCCCGTAACGAAGAACCTTCTCATCATCAACATACTGATGTATGTGGCCACCGAGGTGCTTGTCCGCACCGGCGTGGACCTTCGCGACATTCTCGGCCTCCATTTCTTCCTGGCCCCCGATTTCAAGGTCTATCAGTTGATTACCTACATCTTCATGCACGGCGACCTCACGCATATTTTCTTCAACATGTTCGCTTTGTGGATGTTCGGATGCGTCATCGAGCGCGTGCTGGGATCAAAGAAATTCCTCATCTACTTCCTTGTATGCGGCATCGGCGCCGGCATCATCCAGGAGGCCGCGCAGTTTGCCAACTACAGCATTGATAACCTCGCCGCCTATTCCACGGTGAACTACGACGGCGAAGTCATTGCCATGAGCGACTACCTCAACAAGTGGACCACGGTGGGCGCCTCGGGAGCCATCTACGGCATCCTGCTCGCCTTTGGCATGCTCTTCCCCGAGGAGCGCATTTTCATCTTCCCGCTCCCCATTCCCATCAAGGCCAAGTGGTTCGTGCTCATCTATGCCGCCATAGAATTGTTCTTCGCCCTCAACCAGACGGGCGACGGCGTGGCCCATGTGGCCCACCTCGGAGGCATGTTCTTCGGATTCCTCCTCATTCGCTACTGGCAGCACCATCCCGGCAGCGCCGGCTTCGGCACCGGTGGCGGCCGACAGTTCTTCGACAACATGCGCTCCAGCTGGGAGAAGCGCTCGCACAAGCCGGCCGGCCCCTCCCGTCCCGCCGACCCCACGCCTCAGGAAACCGACTGGGAATACAACGCCCGCAAGAAGGCCGAGCAAGACGAGATAGACCGCCTTCTCGACAAAATCCGCATGAGCGGCTACGACAGCCTCACCGACCAGGAGAAGCGCCGCCTCTTTGAAAGCGGAAAAGATTAAACCCTTAAGAAGCCCTAGGAAATCCTAGGAAAACCTAGGAAAACCTAGGCCCTCCTAGGAAAACCTATCAATAAAAACTAAAACCCCAAAAAACCAATGCCCCTCCACCGCGCCCTCCGGCGAACAATCACCCGCGCAGCCGTTATCATCAACGTCGCCGCCGCGGTCGCCATGCTCGTGGCGGGCTGGTCCGACAGGCTCTATCCCCCGCATTTCCCCGTGCTGGCAAATGCCGGATTGCTTTTCCCACTCTTCATCGTCTTCAACCTCCTTTTCCTCGTGGCATGGACGCTGGCCAAGTCGTGGCGAGTGCTCATCCCCGTGGCGGCCTTTGCCGCCTGCCTGCCGCCCATACGCAGCTATTGCCCGCTCAACCGCCCGCAAGAGCCGCCGAACAAAGGCGTCAGAATCATGAGCTTCAACGTGGCCAATTTCCATTATCCCGGCCCCCATGCCGACGAATCGCCCTTTCCCGCCCTCACCTATATCGGCGAGAGCGGCGTACACATCGCCTGCATTCAGGAGGCATGGATGAACAAGCAGAAACTCGACATCCTGAGAAAATACTTCCATCACGTGGAGGCACATCGCACGCCCAACCTCCACGAAAACCTCGTCATGGCATCACAATTCCCCATTCTCGGCTCAGAGGGCATCGAAACGGGCGGGGAGATGAACGGCTGCGTGGCCTTCCACCTGCTCGCCGGAACCGACACCCTCACCGTCATCAACTGCCACCTGCTCAGCTACGACCTCACCATGGAGGAGCGCGGACATTTCTCCGACATCATCAGCGGAAAGACCAAAGGCGACAGCGCACGAAGCAAAATGGCCTTCCTGCTGAGGAAAACGGCCCGCGCCACCATAGAACGCGCACCCCAGGCCGACGCCTTGGTGGACTATATCACCGCCCACCCCAACCGCCTCTTCGTGGTGTGCGGCGACTTCAACTCGTGCCCAAATTCCTACGTCCTCTACCGCCTGCGCCAGGTGCTCACCGACTGCTATGTCGAGACGGGCCTCGGGCCGGGGTGGTCGTTCAACCGCTTCAACATCAACGTGCGCCTCGACCACATGCTATGCAGCCCAAGCCTGCGGCCCTTCGGATGCAAGGTGGACCGCACCGTCAACCATAGCGACCATTACCCCATCAGTTGCTGGCTGAAAAAACGCAAGAAGCAGTAACCCCCTATACCTAATTATATTATATAAGAGACCGCTATCAGGTGGATAACAACATAGGTGAAAATTGGTAAAAAATCTTGACAATTTTGCCGATTTTTCACCCGTTTTGTAACTTGTTGAAAATTAGCGACTTGCAAATCACCCCAGGTTTGACCGCAAATTTCGCACCTCAAACTGCCAAATCTCTCCCCTCAAACTGCCAAATCTCTCCCCGAAATTTGCGGTCAAACCTTCCCGGGTACATGAAATTTTATGAAAAATTTTGACAAAACTCCGCGTCAGGACTGCATTAGGAGCCGACGCATCCCGTTCTGCCGAATTTGCAATTCGGCAGCATTGAGTATAAGCATTTGAAATGCGAGACAACGTTTTCTCGGATTACAAATCCTGATACTCGCTCCAGTCGAATTGCAAATTCGCCTGAACAGAGGTAGGACTGCATTAGGGCCGACGCGTTAGGAGCCGACGCCTCCCGTTCTGCCGAATTTGCAATTCGGCAGCATTGAGTATAAGCATTTGAAATGCGAGACGACGTTTTCTCGGATTACAAATCCTGATACTCGCTCCAGTCGAATTGCAAATTCGCCTGAACAGAGGTAGGAACCGACACTATAGGAGCCGACGCTATAGGAGCCGACGCTATAGGAGCCGACGCTTCCAAGCGTCGGAGTAAATAAAAATCAAAAGTTAGTCCGACGCTTGGAAGCGTCGGCTCCTATCGCGGCTCCTTTCTACGTTCTGTTGAATTTGCGAATACCGCTGAACACCCCCCATCTCCCCCCTCTTTTTAAAAAAAATGCACTTTTCTTGCCCGAAATTTTATAATATGTGGAAAAATGTGTAACTTTGCACGCCTTTTTGCCGCATTTTCCCAAAAATGTGGCCTAAAGCCCGTATATGGGCATCGGCACCGACATCGCAAATCGATAAATCAAACATAATAAACAAAAATGCAAAACAAAGGAATTGTCATTTGCGTAGCCGTCCTACTGACGCTCGCAAGCATCTTCTACCTCAGCTTCTCGTTGGCCACGAGCTACTACGACAGGGAGGCAGCGAAGATTGAAGACCCCATCAAGCAGCAGGATTACAAAGATTCTGTCAAGTACTTGGGCATCTACTCTTACCAAAAGTGCCTTGAAACGCAGATCGGACTCGGTCTCGACCTCAAGGGCGGCATGAACGTCATCCTCGAAATCAGCGTCCCCGACGTTATCGAGACACTCGCCGACCACAAGACCGACCCCGCCTTCGTCAAGTCAATGAAGGAAGCTAAGAAAGAAGAGGAGAAGAGCCAGAAGGACTTCATCTCACTCTTTATCAACGCCTACAAGACCAATGCCCCGGGCCACCGCCTGGCCGAAATCTTCGCCACTCAGCAGCTCAAGGGAAAAGTCTCCACAACAAGCACCGACGCCGAGGTGGAAACCGTGCTCCGTGAGGAGGTACAGGCCGCCATCGACAACTCGTTCAACGTGGTGCGCAACCGTATCGACAAGTTCGGCGTCGTTCAGCCCAACATACAGAAACTCGAAGGTCAGGAAGGCCGACTCATGGTCGAAATGCCCGGCATCCGCGAGCCCGAGCGCGTCCGCAAGCTCCTCCAGGGCTCCGCCAACCTCGAATTCTGGGAAACCTATAACAGCCAGGAAATCACCCCGCTCCTCTCGCAGCTCGACCAGCAGCTGGCCAACATCACTTCCAACGACGTGAAGACCGACTCCGTCTCTGCCGACAAGAAGGCCGAGGCTGAAAAGAAAGCCGAAGAGCCCGAAAAGAAGGCCGAGGCCGCTGAGAAGAAGGACGAGAAGGCCGACACCGCAAAGGCCAAGCTCGAACTGAAGAAAGACGCCACCAAGGCCGCTCCCGGCACCCAGAACACCGAGGAGCAGATGGAGCAGCTCAAGAAGCAGCACCCCTTGCTCGCAATCCTCCAGCTCGCTCCCCAGGGCAGCCTCGCCATCGTGGGTTATGCCAACGTGCGCGACACCGCCGATGTCAACAAGGCCATCTATGGCGAACAGGCCAAGCGCATCCTGCCCACCGACCTCAAGCTTATGTGGGGCGCAACACCTGCCGACGGCAGCAAGAACGTCTTTGAGCTCTATGCCATCAAGGCCAGCGGAAACAACGGACGCGCACCCCTCGAGGGCGACGTCATCGTGGACGCAAAGGACGAGTTTGAGCAGCTCTCAGGCCGACCCAGCGTCAGCATGAGCATGAACAGCGAGGGCGCACGCCGATGGGCACAGCTCACCAAGCAGAACGTGGGCAAGGCCGTGGCCATCGTGCTCGACGGAGCAGTATATTCCGCTCCACGCGTCAACTCGGAAATCACCGGAGGCAACTCCCAGATTACCGGTAACTTCACCATCGAGACCACCAAGGACCTGGCCAACACCCTGAAGTCCGGTCGTATGCCCGCACCCGCACGCATCGTGCAGGAAGAAGTGGTGGGTCCCACACTCGGCGCACAGTCCATCCAGCAGGGTATCATGTCGTTCATCATTGCCTTCGTGCTCCTCATGCTCTACATGATTTGCATGTACGGCTTCATTCCCGGAATGATGGCCAACTGCGCCCTGTTGCTCAACCTGTTCTTCACGCTGGGCATCCTGACCTCCTTCCAGGCCGCACTCACCATGTCGGGTTTGGCTGGTATCGTGCTTACCCTCGGTACGGCCGTCGATGCCAACGTGCTCATCTATGAGCGCATCAAGGAAGAAATGCGCTCTGGAAAGGGCATCAAGCAGGCACTAAAGGCCGGTTATGCCAACGCCTTCTCGGCCATCTTCGACTCCAACCTTACGTCGTTGATTACGGGCATCATCCTGCTCTACTTCGGAACAGGCCCCATCAAGGGCTTTGCCACAACGTGGATTATCGGTATCATCTGCTCGTTCTTCACGGCAGTGTTCATCACCCGCATCGTTTTCGAAAGCAGGCACAACAAGGACAAGTGGCTCAACCTGAAGTTCTACACCAACTTCTCGAAGAATCTCATGCAGGGCCTCCACATCCCCTTCATGTCGTTCTATAAGAAGACCGCCGTCTTCGTGGGCATCGCCATCGTGGTGTTTGCCGCCAGCTTCCTGTTGCGCGGACTGAGCAAGAGCATCGACTTCACCGGTGGCCGCAACTATGTGGTGACCTTCGAGAACCCCGTGCAGCCCGAGGAAATCCGCACCATCCTGGCAGAGGCCTTCCCCGAGTGCAACACCGGTGCCATTTCCATCGGTACCGACAACAAGACCATCCGTATTTCCACCAACTACAAGATTGAGAGCAACGAGCCCACCGCCGACGACGAGGCCGAGAGCATCCTCTACAAGGCCCTGAAGGAAAAGGGACTGGTCAAGCAGGCCGACATCGACGCCTTCAAGAACCCCGACATCCGCGAGGGTGGCTCCATCATCAGCTCGACAAAGGTGGGACCGTCGGTGGCAAAGGACATCACGCATAACGCCATCATCAGCGTGCTCATAGCTCTGGTGGCCATCTTCCTTTACATCCTGCTCCGATTCCGCAACATCGCATTCTCAGTGGGCTCTGTGGTGGCACTGGCCATCGACACCATCATCGTGCTCGGACTCTATTCGCTGCTCTGGGGCATCGTGCCCTGGTCGCTCGAAATCGACCAGGCATTCATCGGTGCCATCCTTACCGTGGTGGGTTACTCCATCAACGACAAGGTGGTGGTCTTCGACCGCATTCGTGAAAACCTGCGCCTGCACCCCAAGCGCGACAAGCAGCAGCTCTTCAACGAGAGTATCAACCAGACGCTCGCACGTACCGTCAACACCTCCGTTTCCACGTTGATCGTGCTCCTTTGCATCTTCATCCTCGGCGGTGCCAGCATCCGCAGCTTCGCATTCGCACTCATCCTGGGTGTCGTCTTTGGAACGCTCTCGTCAATCTTCATCGCTTCGCCCGTGGCTTACCTCGTCATGGGACGCAGAATCAAGGAAGTTCCCGAAGAGAGGGCGGAATAATCCTCGCCTCTTCAAATCAATAACTTTCAGGCATCATCCGCACCTTTTCGCGGATGATGCCTTTTTTTATGCAAACACACAAAAATGAATCCTCCTGCCACTGTTCTCTTTGAAACGAATAGTCTTGTTTTTTTGAAACGAATTATCCTAATATATTTTTAATTATTTTTGATTAATTATTCACATTCGTTTCAAGGGAAATTAAAAAACAATTAGGATAATTCGTTTCAAAAAACATTCCTTCGCCTGCCGTGAATATAAGGATTTGTAATCCGAAACAAGCATTACACATTTATTTCGCATTGCAAATGCTGATACTCAATTCTGCCGAATTGCAAATTCGGCAGAACGGGAAAATAATTAAAAATATATTAGAATAATTCGTTTCAAAATAAAAGACTCTTCGCTTCAAAATAAAAGACTCTTCGTTTCAAAAACCCTCCCTTTAACCCCGTTTTTCTTTCAAAAAGTTTCAAAAACTTTAAAAAATCTCCCTTTTTCTTGCATTTTGTCGCTTTTTTCTTGCATATTTCCATAAAAAGCCGTAATATTGCAAAAATTTTCTAATTTCTAATTTCTAAATTTATAATGTGTATGAAAAAATCATTACTTATTACATTGCTCGGAGTGCTTAGCATCTCCTTGGCAAATGCGCAGACAAACCCGACTTTGGTTAGTGTCGCTTCAACTAATGCCACCATTAGTTGGTCGTCTGCAACAGGTGACGTAGCTTTGCTTGATCCCGCCGGCAGTGCTGACGCAATCGCTTTCTTTGCTGACTTTGAACAAGGCATTGATGAGGGATGGACTACCTATGATGCCGACGGAGACGGCTATAACTGGGAGACAAGAGATGCAGATGTCAGTTCAAACGACACCAACTGCCTCACGTCTGCCAGTTATTTGAATAGTACTGGTGCCGCCTTGACACCCGACAACTGGCTGTTCACTCCTCAGATTGAGTTGGGCGGAACGATGACTTTCACTGCCTGGGGACAGGATGCTGACTGGGCAGCAGAACATTTTGCTGTTTATGTCTGCACGGCTGATGAAATTGATTATGAGAATTTCAGCGAGGACAATTTTGTAGAAGTTTTGGAAGAAACAGAAGCAACTGGTGATGTGACAACCTATACTGTTGACCTTAGCGAGTTCGCTGGCCAGAACGGTTATGTTGCCTTCCGTCACTTCAACTGCACCGACATGTTCTTCTTGAACATCGACGATGTGATAATTACAAAAGCCGGTGCCTCCGCATGGACTATTTTCGAAAATGTAGCCAGCCCTTACACCATTACAGGACTTACACCGCTGACTTCCTATGCCGTAAAGGTACGGGCTACGTCTAATGCCGCCTGGTCAGATCCCATTACCTTCGTGACCTTGGATCCTTATGCTGCTCCTTGGGATGTTATGGCTGACAACATTACCGCAAGCACGGCAGACATCTATTGGGAAGCAAACGACAATGTCACTTCCTTCAATGTTAAGTATGCTAGAGGTTTAATTGATTCTTTTGAAAATGGTCTTGGCAATTGGACGACCTTAGATGCTGACGGCGACGGCAAGAACTGGGGCTTAACCGAATATCCAAACAACGGTTCTTATGCCGCATCTTCAGCCAGTTATAGCGGTGGAGCCCTGACACCCGACAACTGGCTTATTTCACCGAAAGTGGAACTTGGAGGCTCGGTTTCCTTCTGGTATAGTGGCTATAGTTCTTGGCCAGAGGAGGTCTTTACTGTGTATGTGTCAACAACAGGAACAGACCCAAGCGACTTTGTAGCCGTGACAGAAGATATTACAGCTACTAGTGAATACCAATTGCTTGAAGTTGACTTGAGCAACTATTCAGGCGAGGGATATATTGCCATTCGTCACCATGACTGCACCGACCAATATTATCTGTTCATAGACGATGTCACCATTATGGGTCCGGCAACTATTATCACTTCCTCTGAGAAACAAGCAAGTCTTGAGAACCTGGAATCCTTAACACAGTATGTCGTTCAAGTGCAGGCCGTTTACGATGATCAGCATGTGACTGCATGGACCGAACCTTACATATTTACCACTGTTGGTGATATCGTTCTTTATGCTAATGACGTGAACAACCAAAACATGGCTGTTTTAACTCCTCAAGATGGTAATGAGGTTCCATCTGTTATGATTGATGGCCTTATTCTTAATAACGACGGATTATATCATCCTATCTGTCTGCCCTTCAGCCTTACCGCTGACGAGCTGGCTGATTCGCCCCTTGCCGGAATCACCTTGAAGGTGCCGACCTCATTCGTTGAAGAAGAGGGTGAGTCAAAGGTTTACTTTGAAGATGCTACCGAAATCGAGGCCAACCGCGTGTACTTCTACAAGTTGACAGGAGCCCCCATCAGGAGCCCGAAGTTCGAGAATGTTACCATTGAATCGGAGAGGGCCGAATATTCCAATGCTATTACTGAAGATATGTATGACATCAGCGTATATGGCTTGTACACAGTAAGTTATAGTTCTAGCTTCCCGATTTATGCCTACGATGACGAGAACCAATTCTTCTATCAGTGCAGTTCTTATGCTACTCAGCCTTTCACTGGACATTTGATGTTCTACAATGAAGCTGAGGAAGTGACAGCTGTCTTCGAAACAGAATCTGACATTCCCACTGGCATCAGCGAGGTGACCACCAAGAGCAATGGCACATGGTTCAACGCTCAGGGTGTGAAGCTCAATGGCAAGCCCGCTCAGAAGGGCATCTATGTTAGCAATGGAAAGAAATTCGTGGTGAAATAATTCCTCTCTTAGCATAGCTATAATGAAGGGGCACCGTGCCGGCTGGCACGGTGCCCTGCTTTTTTTGATGATTCGTTTCCGGAAAAGGAGTTTTTGGTCAAAGGTTTTTGTTGGCCTTTATGTTGCGTGGGTGGTGGTTGAGGATTTCCTCGCGGAGGGTGTGCGTGTCGATGTGGGTGTAGATTTCAGTGGTGCCGATGTCCTCGTGCCCCAAGAGCGCCTGAATGACGCGCAGGTCGGCGCCCCCTTCGAGCAGGGCCGTGGCGAAGCTGTGGCGGAAGGTGTGGGGCGAGATGGTTTTATGGATGCCGGCGGCCTCTGCCGTCTGCTTCACCATGATGAGCACCATGGTGCGGGTGAGGTGTGCGCCCCGGCGGTTGAGGAACACGTAGTCTTCTTCCCCCCGTTTGATGTTGCTCATCTGGCAACGCACGGCGAACCACAGGTCGAGCTCCTTGAGGGCTTTTGCCGAGATGGGCACCAGGCGCTCCTTGCGCCCTTTTCCCTCCACGCGCAGGTATTGCTCGTCGGCGTAGAGGTTCGAGAGTTTCAGCGTCACCAGTTCCGTTACGCGAAGTCCGCAACTGAAGAGCACCTCAATGATGGCGCGGTTGCGGTGGCCCTCCCATTTTGTGAGGTCGATGGCCTGTTCCAGCATGTCCACCTCTTTCACCGATAGCACCTCTGGCAGGTGTTGCCCTATTTGCGGGCTTTCCAGCAGTTCGGTGGGGTCGTCGTCGCGCCATCCGTCGAGCAGAAGGAAGCGGTAGAAGGTTCTCACTCCGCTGAGGATGCGGCATTGCGACCGCGGGGCTATTCCCACGTCGTGGAGTGACGCGGCGAAGTGCTGAAGGTTCTCCAGCTTGGCCTCCAAGGGCGAGATTCCCTCGCCGCTCAGGAATTCGAGGAGGCGGTCCACGTCGCGGCGGTAGGCGTCAACGGTGTTGGGGGTGAAGTTGCACTCCAGCTTTAAATAGCGGCGGAAGAGGTCGGGGAGGGGAGGGGGCATGAAAAGTGAAAAAGTGATAAGTGAAAAGTGAAAAATTGAAAAGGCGAAAATCCTAGGGTTTCCTAGGAGGTCCTAAGAGTTCCTAGGGCTTCCTAGGAGTTCCTAGGTTTTCCTAAGAGTTTTAGGGCTTTCTTTGGGCTTTTTTCTCTATTGTTACGGTGCCGTCGGCGTGGGTTTTGCGGATGATGAGGAGGCCCGGGGCCGATGGGGCGGTGCGCGAGCCGTTAATGGTGAACTGCTCGGTGCGCACCACGTCGCTTGCCGACCGGTGGTTGACGATGCCGGTGGCCGAAGCCACGATGAGGCGGCCCGTGGTGGCCAGTTGCGAGGTGTCCCAGCAAAGGCCGTCGGCCGGTTCCGCCGGAACGATGGCGTCGAAGTTCCCGCTGATGGCCTGCGCGTTGAGGATGTTATAGCTATCGCCCTCCGCCGGTGTGCCGTTGAGCATGATGATGCGCAGCGTGCCGTTGGCGGTGAGCGTTCCCTGGCAAGCCAGTTTGTCGCTTTCTTTCGTGTTGGCATCAACCTCCATGGCCAGCGTAGCGCCTTGTTTCAGGTTCACGCTGTTTCCCACGGTGAACGTTCCAAGGCCATTGTCGCCCGGTGAGAGCGTTGCGCCGCTTTCCACGATGACGGGAGCCAGTGTCGAGCCCGTTCCCGCCAGCGTTGCCCCTTCGGCCACGGTGTATGCCCCCGGCGTGAAGTAAGTTCCGGTGTGGTCCTTGTCCTTTTGGTGAACGCCGTTTTGCGTCAGTGTTCCACCGCTGATGAGCGTTGTTCCGCGGTATTTCTGGGCTCCGGTGAGCGTCCAGTTTCCGTCGCCCTCCTTCACCAGGCTGGTGGTTCCTATGCGGCTGGTGTGCTCAATGCCGTTGGTGATTTTCCCGTTGAAGGTCTCGTCGGTGCCGAGTGCCCCGACGTGCCATGTCACCTTTCCCCCGTCTTTCTTTACGAAGCAGCAGGCCAGCGTTGCCTGGCCGTCGCCCGCAAGTGCTCCGATGTGATATTCCTTGCTATTGGAGCCCGCGCGCATCTCGAAGGCCCCATCGAGCACGAGCCTGCCGTTGGGAATGCCCCCGTAGGTGGCGTTGTCGATGTAGAATTGCGTGCCGTCGGAGGCTTTTTTCTTTGCCGTCACCGTTCCGAAGAAGTTGCTCCAGTCGCCTTGGAAGAACTCCCTCACAAATTCTATCTCCACGGTGAGGTTTCCCGTTCCGCTGACGCTGTTTTTCACGTTTGTCCGTTTTCCGATGTCGAGGAAACTTTCTTTGTCGCCCCTCACCACGATGGGGAAGTTGAGGTATCCCTCGGCCTCGCTGTCGCCGCCCGTGGTGCGGAATCGTCCGCCCTCCAGTATGAGCGTTCCGTTAATGGCGGGCATGTTTCCCAAGAGGTCTTTTCCGCGAAGCTCATAGGTGCCGCCCCTTACGATGGTGTTTCCCGTGTATGAGTGTAGCCCGTATGCCTGCGACAAGGTGCCTTCGCCGTCCTTCACCAGCGTTCCTTCGCCGCTCACCTGTCCGGTCAGCGTGAGCGTTGCCGCCGGGTTGCTGACGTTGACGGTGGTGGTTCCCTGCAGTGCCGCCTCGCGGTTGGTCGATGCCGACGGGCCGGTATAGTTGACCGTTCCGCCGTTCCAAATCCAGGTTTGCGCCGTTCCTATCGACGACGGCATTCCTCCGTTGGCGATTTTCCCGATGTTCAGCGTGCCGTTCCAAAGCACCGTTCCGCCGGCGTAGGTGTTGTTGTCGTCGAGTTGCAATGTTCCCTCTCCGGCCATGTTCACCGAGCCCTGTCCTGCTATGACGCCGTTGAAGTGGTAGTCGGCGTTGCCTTTCACCATGATTGCCTCCGGGCTCACTTCCTCGGGTATGATGATGTCGCCCGTCTGGCCGTTTCCGTCGAAGAGCACTCGGCTATTGTCGTGGTAGTTGCCTTCTTTCCAGTTGGCGTCGGTGGTGTTCCACAGGTTCGACGTTGCCCCCGTCCACGTCAGGTCGGGCATGTATGAGTCGGGGTCGATGGCGTCCACCATGGGGGCCTTTGTCTTTGCCGTGAGCTGGTTGCTGTATTCCGAGTAGGTGTCGCCGTAGAAAGCCCTCACGCGGAACGAGTATTGCGTGCTTGGCGTCAGGTTGACCACGGTGAATTGGTCGTCGGCTCGCGGCAGCAACGTGCGGCCTATTTCCTGCCAGTTGCCGTCGATGAGCTGTTCTATGGCGTAGCCCTCCTCGTGGTCGGTGAAGTCGCGCCAGCGCAGGGTGATGGTTTCCTGGGTGCTCTCGATGGCCTTCAGGGCCATGGGCGTTTTCAGGAAATATTGCGACTGCTCTTTCCCAATGCTATTGATGTAGTGCTCGATGTTGGCATATCCATCGTCGGCTATTGTCATGGCGTCGTCGGCCTGCGGGTTGGTACCGTTCTGCTGTTCCCACCAGTCGGGCATGCCGTCGCCGTCGCTATCGGTGCGGTTGTCGTCGGAACCTGGCCACAGGTTCCATGTGGTGGGTGCTCCGATGTCGAGGTCAGCCTCGTTGCTGATGATTTCTCCCTCGTTGCCCAGCGATTTCAGGTCGCTGATGAGCATCCAGTCCAGTGGGTCGCGGTAGGGCAGCGATGCGCCCACGTTGTCCTTCAGCTGGTCCAGCACGGCGATGGCCCCGATGGTTGGCAGCTCGGGATAGTCGTAAGGCTGTTCTTGGAAGGTGGGCCCTCCGCCGAACTCGTCGCGGCTGATAGCCCTGGGGTTGAAGACGCCGTTGTGGTCGCCGTCGAGCATGTTGTCGTGGGCGTAGATGTTATATCGTGCGTTGGCCCCGCTGAAGGCGTTTTGCTTTCCCGTGGGCCCGGTGATGAAGAGGTTTCCCACGGCGTTGGCGTAGGATGTTCCCTCCGAGTCGCCGCCCATGATGTATGCCGCCGTTTTCCAGTTATACACGATGTTGTTGACATACTGGTGGCGGCCCTTGAACTTGGGGTTTCGCGTGTCGTTGTGTATGTAAAGTGTCCGGAAGATGGTGACGCGGTTGTCGGTCTGTATGAGTCCGCCTGCCGAGTGCCCCATCAGTCCCTGTCCTATGATGCAGTTCTGCACGGTGATGTCCTGCGGGTTGCTTCCGCTGATGGAGAACACCTCGTCGCGTCCCCATGCGAACGAGCAGTGGTCGAAAATCATGTTCCTTCCGCTGCTGATGCCGGCGGCGTCGGAGTCGTGGGTGCCCACTGCTCCCTGCCTGACGCGGAGGTAGCGGCAGATGGTGTTGTCGGCATTGCTGAATGAAATGCCGTTTCCGTAGATGGTGACGCCCTCTCCCGGTGCCGTCTGTCCGGCAATGTAGATGTTTGCCGCCACGCTGATGCGCGAGGTGATGCGTATGACGCCTGCGACGTCGAACACCACGATGCGGTTGGGCTTGCTCACGGCGTCGCGGAAGGAGCCAGCGCCCGTGTCGTTGAGGTTGGTGACGTGATAGACGGTGCCCGTCCGCCCGCCGGTGGCAAAGCGTCCGAAACCCTCGGCACCTGGGAAGGCGAGGGTCTGCGACATGGCCGACAGGGGAAGGAGGAACATGGCGAGGCTGGTTGCCGCCGACTTGAAGATGGAAAGACGTGGGTGCTTCATATTCAGGATTGTTGATGATTAGTGATAAGCAGATGTATATATTTTGTGCAAAATTACGAAGAAAAGCAGAAACTGGCAAATTGCGGGGGAAAATAATTAAGTGAAGAGTGAAAAGTGAAGAGTGAAGAATTATAAAGTGAAGAGTGAAGAGTGAAGAATTTGCTGCCGCCACCTGTTCCGGCGAATTTGCAATTCGCCGGACGTGAGTATAAGAATTTTTAATTCGCAAAAGTGCATTCCGTGTGACTTTCCCCTTTTTTCGCATTACAAATGCTTATACTCAGAACTGCCGAATTCGGAAATTCGGCAGAACCTGTTCCGGCGAATTTGCAATTCGCCGGACGTGAGTATAAGAATTTTTAAATTCGCAAAAAATGCATTCCGTGTGGCTTTTCCCTTTTTTCGCATTACAAATGCTTATACTCAGAACTGCCGAATTCGGAAATTCGGCAGAACCGAGAGAAAAACGGTAAGTCCTGCCAGTCCAGACCGCATCCGACTGCAGTCGTTTTGCGGTTTGGACTGCAGTCGGATGCGGTTTGGACTGGAGTAGGATGCAAAAAGTAATTGAAAAGAGCCGCCACGGGGCGGCTCTTTTCAATTACTTAGTTATGAATTATGAGTTATGAGTGATGGCGGCGGCACATTTTTCACCTGTCTTGCGGACGTGATACATCACGTCCCTACATGAGGCGGAAGGGGATGGCGCAGCAAATTCTTCAATCTTCACTCTTCACTCTTCACTTTAAGAAGGGTTTATTTCACCACGAACTTCTTGCCGTTGTGGATGTAGATGCCCTTCTGCGGGTTGGCCACGCGCACGCCCTCAAGGGTGTACCAGGCGTTGTCGGCCTGCGTTTCGTTCACCGTCTGGATGGCGGTCGGCTCAGTCTCCTCGGCAGGTGTGGGAATGAGCTTCAGGGCTGTGATGACCAGTCCGTGGCCCACCACCTTAATAGAGCCCTGCTGTCTGAGGATAGACAGGTCTTCGGGTCCTACCAGGAACTCATAGGATGTTTCATTCTGAGCGAATCCCAGGAGTTCGTTTCCGTTATCATCTGTGAATGCGCGCTCGCTGGCAGCCGGTGTGGGCAGGTGTGTCCACCATCCACCCATGAACTGTGCAATCCAGTAATTGTCGCCTTCATCTTCGAACGTAGCGCATACGAACTCAAACTTGAGGCTTGCACCCTTTGTCATGGTGGCAATCTCTGAGGGCTGGAAAGTGTAGGCGAAGACGTTCACTTCACCATTTTCGGGATCTTCGTTCCATCCGATAGGTCCAAATTCCCCTTCCCAGAGCACATATTCATCCTGGGGGTCATCGGAAATGATGGCTTCGCCTTCAACCAATGCCACCACCCTCACCGTGCAACCGCCGGCCTGTACGACCAGTCCGCCAGCAACCAGCGCATCGTAATATTCCGGCGTGATGCGTATGGTGGCCGTCTTTGCTTCGTTGTCGATGACGTACTCGTCGGGGTATTCACCAGAATTGATTTTGATGCCGTCCCATCCGCCAAAGAAGAGCTGGAGGAAGAAAGCCGATGTCATTTCGGAGAAGCGGAACTGAATGTAGTCGCCGGCTTTTGCGTTGAGGAAAGAGTTGCCCTCAATGCTGAAATTGATTCCCCAAGAGTCAGTGTCGGGGAATGTTGTGTTTCCAATCCAAATGGCTCCTGTGAGGTCATATTCCTGCTCTACTTCACGATAGACCAGCTTGGTGACGACGGCACCAGCACCCGACACCCAGAATCCGTTCTGCATGACGTCTATCATGTCTTGCGTAACGGTGAAGACGGCTTCATGCGGAAACTCCGACACACTCCAGAGACCATAGCCTCCGCAGGCATTATCCCAGGCAGCACCTTTGAAGGTTATTTGCGGCCATGCGTCGGCGTCTGTAGTTCCCGAAACGGTGACAATCAGCTCGTCGCCCACCTTCAGCATGGCGCCAACGGTAGCATCTTGAACGGTAGCGTTCTGGCTGCCCCAACTCACTTCCACGCCCTCTGCGTCTTCCCAGAGCACGGTTTCTGCTGCATTGGCCATTGAGCACAATGCAAAAGCAAAGATACTAAGTAGTAATTTCTTCATAATTTTTGGTTTTTAAATTTATAAAATTAGGTTAACTTTTTTGTTTACTAAGGATATTTTGACAAACCGTTGCAAAGATAGGCATAATAAAAGAAACACATTTATACTTTTTTGCTCCATTCTTATACTTTATTCTTTTTAGGGTTAAATAGCGTTAATCCCGCCTGTAACCTCCTCCGGTTATGGCAGAAATATGCTGCAAAGATACGATTATTTTTCAAATCACCAAACAAAAAAGTTGATGTTTTGTGCTTTTACACAAAAAGATACGTTTTGACATGGCCGTAATGTATGCTTTTAGGTATAAAATGTATTATCGGCGGTTTTTGTGTGATGGCCTATGCAACAAACATTACGCCATCGCTATGGAAGGTATGGGGATTTGGTGCTTCGGAAATAGTTACACGCGGGGGCGTGAAACGTCTTTAAAGTAAAACCCGAGGAAAATGAAATACCAGTTCCAGCGCCTTCTCCTTGCGGCGGTCCTGGCGATGCTCTTGCATGCCGCCTTTGCCGCCCCGAAGCCCAAGAAAGAACTTTTCGTGCCCATGGACTATTCCACCTGCGGCTATCGCGGTGCCGACGTTCCGC
The DNA here is from genome assembly GCA_017474515.1 of Prevotella sp. GTDB lineage: Bacteria > Bacteroidota > Bacteroidia > Bacteroidales > Bacteroidaceae > Prevotella. Next base: position 40,970 of record JAFVHN010000068.1, read on the forward strand.
TTCCCGTGGTGGCCAACGTGGTGTTTGTGGAATGGTCGCCCGGCGATTGCCACTCGCGCCTTCAGCAGGCCATCGACTATGTGTCGGGCCTGAAGGCCGATGCCGAGGGCCGCCGCGGTGCCGTCTTGCTGGGTCCCGGGCGTTTCGTCGTCGGGCGGCCGTTGCGCATTTCGGCCTCCGGCGTGGTTGTCCGCGGCAGCGGTCCGCAAAGCACCGTGCTGGCCATGAGCGGCGTGGAGCGCGGCGCCGCCATCTACGTGGAAGGCTCGCCCATCCGCGTGGTTTCCGACACCTTGCGGCTCAGCAGCGACAATGTTGCCGCCGGCTCCGCCGAACTCCTGCTTGCCGACGGCCATGCGCTGGCGGCCGGCGATGCCGTCAGGATTGTAAGGCCCTGCACGGCCGAATGGATTTCGCATCTCGGCATGGACGATTTCGGCGGCGGCCTCGACTATACGGGCTGGAAGCCCACCGACGTGGAGATGGAGTGGGAACGCACGGTGATGGCCGCCTCCGACGGGCGCATCACCCTCGACGCGCCCCTCACCACCGCCCTTTCTGACGCCTTCGGCGGAGCGTTTGTGATGAAGACCGACCGTCGCGGCGAACTTCGCGAGTGCGGCATCGAGAACCTCTGCATCGACGCCTTCGCCGACCAGGGCCCCGACCGCTCGCTTGCCGACGAGGACCACTGCTGGGACGGCATCTGGATGGAGCACGCCTCCGACTGCTGGGTGCGCCGCGTAAGGTTCGTCCACCTGGCGGGTTCGGCGGTGAACCTTCAGAAACATGTGCGCCGCGTCACCGTAGAGGATTGCATGGCCGTGCAGCCCGTGTCGGAAATTGGCGGCTGGCGCCGGCAGGTGTTCCTCACCCGCGGCCAGCAGACGCTTTTCCAGCGCTGCCTCTCGCGGCAGGGCATCCACGACTTTGCCGCCGGCTTCTGTGCCGCCGGGCCCAATGCCTTCGTCCAATGCGAGGGCGAACAGTCGCTGGGGTTCAGCGGCAGCATCGGCTCGTGGGCTCCCGGACTGCTCTTCGACATTGTGAACATCGACGGCGGCGACCTCGCCTTCCGCAACCTGGAGCAATTCCAGTTCGGCACCGGCTGGAACACCGCCAACTCCATGTTCTGGCAATGTACGGCCTCCACCATCTGGTGCTACAGCCCCGACGGCGACAACCGTTGTAGCGGCCACGGCTGCTGGGGCACGCTGACGGGCAACGGCGAATGGACGTCGAGCAACGACCATGTGCAGCCGCGAAGCCTCTACTATTCTCAACTGGCCGCGCGCCGTCCCGATGGCGGCACGCCAGCGCCCCACCTGCTTCCCATGAACACGGCCGCCAGCAGCTCGCCCGCCCCCGAGGAGGCGGCGCTGATGGCCCGCCAGTCGCTCACCGTGCCGCGCCTCACCCTTGAGATGTGGCTCGACAGCATTCCTTACGAGGCCTCCACCGACCCGTCGGGGCTGAAGCGCCTGAAAGATGTTCCACGCGTGGAAAACGGCCCCATGCAGCCCCGTTTCGCCGTTTCCGGCGGCTGGCTAACCGCCGGCGGACGGCTCATTACGGGCAACCGCTACGACATTCCCTGGTGGAGCGGGCGCGTGAAGGACAACTTCGTGGCCCAGGGCGCACGGCCCGCCGTCACACGCTTTGTGCCGGGACGCGAGGGAACGGGGTGGACCGACCGCCTCGACAGTGTGGTGGATTACCTGAAAAGCCACCATTTCGCCATGCTCGACCACAACTACGGCCTTTGGTACGACCTGCGGCGCATCGACCACGAGCGCGTAAGACGTGCCGACGGCGACGTGTGGGCACCCTTCTACGAGCAGCCCTTCGCACGCAGCGGACAGGGCACCGCCTGGGACGGCCTCAGCCGCTATGACCTGGCGCAGCCCAACCGCTGGTATTGGCAGCGCCTGCGCTCCTTCGCCGACAAGGCCGCCGTGGAGGGCATCCTGCTCTTCAACCATCACTATTTTCAGCACAACATCCTGGAGGCCGGCGCACACTGGGTGGACTGCCCGTGGCGGCCTGTGAACAACCTTCAGCACACGCCGTTCCCCGAGCCTGTGCCGTTCACCGGCGACAAGCGCATCTTCATGGCCGAGCAGTTCTACGACATCCGCAACGACAGCTTGCGCGACCTTCACCGGCAGTACATCCGCCAATGCCTCGACGAGGTGAAAGACCAGCCCAATGCCGTCCACCTGCTCAGCGCGGAATATACTGGTCCGCTGCATTTTACGCGCTTCTGGCTACAGACCATCGCCGAGTGGGAGGCCGAAACGGGCCGCCATCCCCTTGTGGCGCTGAGCTGCACGAAGGATGCGCAGGACAGCATCCTGGCCGACCCTTCGCTGGCCCGCGTGGTTGACATTATCGACATTCGCTACTGGCACTACAACACCGACGGGCTGTGGGCACCGCCGGCCGGCGGGAACCTCGCACCAAGGCAGTGGATGAGGAAAATGAAAGTGGGAAAAACGGGATGGCGCGAGGCGTGGCAGGCCGTCGGCGAATACACGCGGCGGTTCCCCGACAAGGCCGTCACCTTCTTTTCGCAGCAGTATCCCTCCCTGGGCTGGGCCATCCTCATGGGCGGCGGGTCGTTGCCCAATGTGAACATTGCCGACACGCGCCTGCTGGCCGACCTGCCCAAGATGAGGCCTGTGGACGGCAAGGGGTGCGCAGCGCTTGGAAACTCCGACGTGGGCTACCTGCTCTATGTGCTTGACAGCCAGGCCAGCATCGACATCGCCCCCGGAAAATACGATATATATAATGTGGAAAAGTCGAACGGCAGCGTGGTGTTGAAAAAGAAAAAGGCCTCACTCGCCGGCATTTACGGATTGGCCGACGCCGCAGAGGGCACCGTCGTTTGGTTGCAAAAGAAATAGGAAATGCCGTTTTGACAGGGGCCGGATTGAAGATGAAGCGGCGTGTACTCTTTTTTTAACCTTAAAAAATTATAATATTACGGACTTGTTGCCATGTGAATAAGCAAAAACAACTATCTTTGCATGAATGTTTTTAAACCAAATAGCTTAATGAAAATGAAAAGATTGTTTGTGGCTGCCGCGTTGATGATTGTCAGCGTGGGTGCAGCCTTGGCGCAGGAGATGCAACTGCCCGAAATTCCCATGGACCCTCAAGTGCGCTATGGCAAGCTTGACAACGGCCTCACCTACTACATCCGCCACAACGAATATCCCGAGCGTGTGGCCAACTTCTACATTGCCCAGCGCGTGGGCTCCATCCAGGAGGAGGAGTCGCAACGCGGACTGGCACACTTCCTGGAGCACATGGCCTTCAACGGCTCGGACCACTTCCCCGGCAACGGCATCATTGACTACACCCGCACGCTGGGCGTGGAATTTGGCTCGAACCTCAACGCCTACACAAGCATCGACCAGACCGTGTATCGTGTGTGCGACGTGCCCACCACGCGGCAGTCGGCCCTCGACTCCTGCCTGCTCATCCTGAAGGACTGGAGCAACGGCCTGAAGTTGCAGAAGAAGGAAATTGTGAAAGAGCGCGACGTGGTGCACAACGAGTGGCGCATGGGTGAAGGCCCCACGCAACGCATGATTCAGCGCGCCCTGCCGAAGGCTTATCCCGGCTCGAAGTACGGCGAGCGCATGCCCATCGGACTGATGAGCGTCATCGACAACTTCAAACCGAAGACCCTGAAACAATATTACCAGAAGTGGTATCGTCCCGACAACCAGGCCATCATCGTGGTGGGCGACGTTGACGTGGACCACATCGAGGCCGAAATCAAGCGCCTCTTCGGCGGCATCAAGGTGCCCGCCAACGCCGCACAGGTGGTGGCCGAGCCGGTGCCCGACAACAAGGAGGCCATCTATATCTTCGAGAAAGACAAGGAGATGCCTCAGAACCTGGCCTTCGTCATGATGAAGACCGACCCCGTGCCCGACGAGGTGAAGCGCACCGACGCCTACTTCATTCAGTCGTATGCCGTCAGCGTGGCTTCGCGCATGCTCAATGCCCGCTTCAACGAGCTGACACAAGACGCCGAGTGCCCCTTCGTGCAGGCCCAGGCCGACTACGGACAGTACCTGCTCTCGAAGACCAAGGACAACTTCGAAATCATGGTCTATCCCAAGGAAGGCAAGGATCTGGAAGCTCTGAAGGCCGTCGTCAGGGAGTGCAAGCGCATCAAGGAGCACGGCTTCACCGCCACCGAGTATGAGCGTGCCAAGGCCGACTATCTGGCATCGGTCGAGAAGCAATATACCAACCGCAACAAGCGCAAGAACGCCGAGTTCGGCGATGCCTACAGGGACCATTACCTTGACGCCGAGCCCATCCCCACCATGGAGTACACCTACGAAAAGGTGAACATGTATGTGCCTATGCTCAACGTTGACATCATCAACCAGATGGTGGCCGAATACTTCACCAACAGCCAGGAAAACCTGGTCGTCATGGAGTGGGCACGCGAGGCCGACGGCCTCAGCTATCCCACCGAGGCACAGATAAAAACCGCCGTGGAGGCCGCTCAGGCCGAGGCCGTGGAGGCTTATGTTGACAACGTGAAAGACGAGCCCCTCATCACCGAGGAGAATATGCCGCAGAAAGGCTCCATCGTGAAGGAGAGCGAGAACAAGACGCTGGGCTACAAAGAGTTGAAGTTGAGCAACGGCGCCACCGTCATTCTGAAAAAGACCGACTTCAAGGACGACGAGGTGCGCATGCAGGCCTTCGCCAAGGGCGGCAAGAGCCTCTACGGCGAGAGCGACTACAGCAACCTGAAGTTCTTTGACGAGGTCATCGGTTATAGCGGCATCGGCAACTTCTCGAGCACCGAGTTGCAGAAGGCTCTCGCCGGCAAGAATTGCAACGCCGACGCCAACATGGGCCTCACCCGTCAGTATGTGAACGCCCATTCCACGCCGAAAGACCTGGAAACCATGATGCAGATGGCATACCTCTATTTCACCAACGTCAGCAAGGACGAGAAGAGCTTCGCCAACCTGAAGAGCCAGCTTGAACTGGCACTGAAGAACCAGCACCTGCAGCCGCAGGCCGTCTTCAGCGACACGCTCACCAACATGATGTATGCCTACAACCCGCGCTTTGCCCAGCCCAAGGTTGAAGACCTCGACAAGATGGACTACGACCGCATCCTCGCCATTGCCAAGGACCGCTACAAGAACGCCGGACAGTTCACATTCGTCATCGTGGGCAACTTCGACGAGCAGGCCATCCGTCCGCTCATTGAGCAGTACATTGCCGCACTGCCCGCCACCGGCGACAAGCCCGACCAGTTCCGCGACGTGCGCACCATGCCCACCGGTAAGAAGGTGAACCACTTCACCATGAAGACCGACCAGCCCAACGCCATGTCGTACCTCATCTGGATGAACAAACTGCCCTATACGCTTGAGAACATCGTGAAGATGGACGCCGCCGGACAGCTTCTTTCGCAAATCTACCTGGCCACCATCCGCGAGGAGGAAAGCGCTGCCTATACCTGCGGCGCCGTGGGAGGCTTCGACCTTAGTGGCACCGACGCAATGGCAAGGCTCATTGCCGTGTCGCAGGGAAATCCCGAGAAGAACGCCCGCGCCGTGGAGCTGCTCTACAAGGGCATTCGCGACAACGCCCAGAAACTCGACGCCGACGCCCTGCAAAAGGTGAAGGCATATATGCTGAAACAGGCCGACGAGGATGCCAAGAACAACGCCAAGTGGATAAACATCATCACCACATGGAAGGACTACGGCCTCGATACCTACACCAACTACAAGAAGACCGTGGAGGCACTCACCCCGCAGAGCATGCAGCAGTTCTTGCAGACCATGCTCAACTCGGGCAGCCAGATAGAGTGCGTCATGATGCCCGAAGCCAAAGAGTAGGCCTCATTCCGGAAAAAGGCTATCGATACAACTGAAAGCCCCGCCGACAAACACGGCGGGGCTTTCGTTTTTGTATCAAAATACGAACGATTTTGGACCTATAGGTCATTTTGCAGGCTACAACATGCCCGCAGCCCCGACAAACACGGGGTTGCGGGCATTTCAACTTTTTGGAAGGCAAAATATACTTTTGAAAGCGCTCAATAGGTCATTTTGCAGGCTGCGACTTGCAGGGA
>JAFVHN010000069.1 GCA_017474515.1 Prevotella sp.
ATCTCTCTTCTTCGCTGACACGCCGCGAATCGGCGCGAAAGCGGATGCAAAGGTACGACAAATTTCCATAATACCAAAAAAAATCAGGGAAAAATTCATCAAAAATGCGAAATTTTCCGTTTTCATGACAAAGGTCAAGACGGAAAAGAGCCAGACACCTTATTATATATACGCGGGCGCACATGCGAAAGGCAACGGAGGCGCGGCATCGCGAACGGGAAGGGGGGTACTCAAAGCGCTGCCATGGCCTGCTCGACCAGATTGGTAAGCTCTACAAACTGGCTGATGGTGAGCTGTTCGGGCCGCATGGTCATCATAGGTCCGGCAAAGAAGTCAGCGCCGGGCTGACGGTCGTTGAAGAACGGCTTTATGCTGACGCGCAGCATCTTGCGCCGCTGGTTGAACACCGTCTTAACGAGCCGTTTAAACAGCCGTTCATCGCAGCCGAGTTGCTGCACATTGTTGCGTGTAAGCCTGATAACAGCGCTTTGCACCTTTGGCGGCGGATTGAAGACGTGAGGTTCCACGGTGAAGAGATATTCCACGTCGTACCACGCCTGCATGAGCACCGAAAGGATGCCATAGGCCTTGTTTCCGGGCTGTGCCGCCATGCGCAACGCCACCTCGTGCTGTATCATGCCCGTGCAAGAGGGTATGAGCTGCCGGTTGTCGAGCATCTTGAAGAAAATCTGCGATGAAATGTCATAAGGATAATTGCCTGTCAGCACGAATTTCTGCCCTCCGAACACCTCCTCCAGGTCCATCCGCAGAAAGTCGGCGCCGATGATGTTCTCGCGCAATCGGGGGAAGTGTTCGTTCAGGTATTCCACGCTTTCACGGTCTATCTCCACCACCTTCAGCGGTCTGGGCTTTTCCACAAGAAACTGTGTCATAACGCCCATCCCGGGCCCCACTTCGAGCACGGGAATGTCGGGACAGGCGTCCACGGTGTCGGCAATGGCCTTGGCCACGCCGAGGTCGGTGAGGAAATGCTGCCCCAGGTTCTTTTTTGGTCTGACTTGCTTCATGGTGCAAAAATACGAAAAAAAAAAGAAAACAACGACAGATGCGGGCATAAAAAAACCGGCGGGTCATAAAAACCCACCGGCCGATATACAAATAGTAATACCTGTAGCCTGTTATTGTTCAGAGCTTTTTACCGAAATAGATGCCCTCGGCCAAGATAATGGCTGTGATGGTGGCGGCAAAAGCCATAATTCCGAAATAAGTTGTCATTTTTGTTATCCTTTCTTTTAAATGGTTTGTAAATAGAGTTACTTTCGGTGTTTGTTACGCCCGTATGTCCGAGAAACTTCCTACGACCAGTACGGCCACCGAGAGAATTGCCATCAATGAAATAAATGTCATCTCTTTTTCCTTTCTCTGCTTTAAATTTGTTATCCTGTTTTTTTTGTTATCCTGGGGCCCTCCGGCCCATCTTTTTACCTTTGTCGGTTCTCCTTTCGACGATGCAAAGGTAGGCCGATTTTGGAAACCTGCAAGGACATTCCGGTTTTTTAGGCGGCTTTTAATGTTTTTTTTGACACGTGTCAAAGGGGTTGATATTTGTCAAAAAAATGCAAAAAAGGCGGCAAGGGATTGTTCCCTGCCGCCTTTTTCTATCTGATTATCAGCTTATTTCTTGATAACCTTGTCGGTGCTCACGGTACCGTCGGCAAAGGTAAACCGGCGAACGGTGACGCCCTTCACCGGCTGCTCCAGGCGTGTGCCGTTGAGCGAGAAGTACTCCACGCTCTTCACTTCCGACGACATTTCGGCCGATTTGATGGCGGTTACCACGCAGGTTGGGTAATACTCCTCGAAACTACTGTCGGCATTGGCATTGCCGGCCTTCATGATGTGCTCCACGATGGAGTTGAGATAAACCTCAAGGTTGTTGTACCACTGTTTTGTCTGGTCCAGGGTGTAGAGCATGGCATCGGCAGCATCGTTGGGATTCAGGCCGTTGGCCGTTTCCCACTCGTCGGGCATGCCGTCCTGGTCGGTGTCCCAGCCTTCGGGCCTGGCGTTGCCGTTTCCTTCGGGCAGCACATATCCGTCGGAATAATAAGGAATGTCTTCCACCACGTCAATCTGCCCTTTTTTCTTAGTCACGCGACCCGTGCAGGTGGCAGTGCCGGTAAGTGCCTCCTCGGCGTAGCGTGCATCTTCGCGGTCGCGGAAGAGCGAGGCGCCGGCATAGGCCAGCACCTGGTCGAAGGCCTGCTGGGCGCTGTGCGTGGTCACCTGTCCGGCATCGGCCGGTTCGTTGAGCTTGATGCTCACACAGTCCTCGCCGGCGTCGTTTTTCACATAGGTCACGCCTTCACCATAGTAGTGCTTGTTGTCATAGGTGTATTTCTCGCCATTGATGGTATAAACGCCCGAGTCGTAGGAAACGTTCGTCCAGTCGTGGTTGGCATTGGCGTTCACATGGTTGCCGTTGATAAAGTATCGGCTGGTCATGCGCCAATAGGTCTGGTTGTCGCTCGAGCTGGTGCTGTTGGCAATCGACACGGTGGTCACCTTGTTGGTGGTTCCGGCCGGACCGGTCTTGAAATAGTTGTTCACCATGTTGACATAACCTCCGCCGGGGCCTCCGTAGCAGCCGTTGGGACAGTTATAGACCACGCAGTTGCGGAAGTCCACGATTTCGGCCTGCACGGTGTTGGCCCATTGGTGCTGGCTGTACAGCTTGTTCTGCTTGTAGCCGTCCCAGTTGTAGCGAGCACCGTTGAAGCGCGGCGAGCGGTTGCGCACGTGGAAGAGCATGTTGTGGTGGAACGAAGCCAGTTTTCCGCCCCAGATGCCGCCATATCCGTGGTTGCCCTTGTTGTGGCCGGCGTTGTGCAAGGCCTCGCCCACGGTACACCACTGCATGGTGAAATTGTTGTTGTCGTAGAACGAGGCCACCTCGTCGATGCTCCACGAGAAGGAGCAGTGGTCGAAGATGATGCCGGTGGAATGGCGGCCGGTGGCGGCGTCGGCACCGTCGTTGAAGTCTTTTTCCTGACCGCGGCGGAAGCGCACAAAACGTATGATGATGTTATTGCGGTTCTCGGTTGAAAGGGTGTAATAGCGCAGCGTGATGCCGGGGTAAGGGGCCGTCTGGCCGGCAATGGTGGTGTTGGCCGGAATGGTCAGGTTACTTGCAAGGGCAATGACACCGGCCACGTCGAAGACGATGGTGCGCGGACCGGGCTGGCTGAGCGCCCATCTCAAGGAACCGGTGCCCGAGTTGGCGAGGTTGGTGACGTGATAGACCTTGGTCTGTCCGTTGGCGGCGCGGCCGCCGGTGACAAACCGGCCGTGACCCTCGGCACCGGGGAACGCCGGGGCTGCGTCCTGGGCAAGGGCGGCAAGCGATAGGCTGCAAAAAGCAATGATAGCAGTGATTTTCTTGTTCATGTGGCTATGGATATTTCGTTTTAATCTGGATTTCAGGAGTTCAGAGGTTGGAAAAGGAGTTTAGGAGTTCAGGAGTTTAGGAGTTTAGACATTACTGATATCGGCATTTTTTAAATTTTTCACCTTTTCACCTTTTAATGGCGGCAGCAAATTCTTCACTTTTCACTTTTTTAAAGGCGGCAGCAAATTCTTCACTCTTCACTTTTCACTCTTCACTTATTCTTCACTCTTCACTTTTCACTCTTCACTTATTCTTCACTCTTCACTTTAAAAAGTTTACTTTACAAATGAATAGACATCATACCCCATGCTTTCCATCTCCAGGCTGGCCCAGATGAAGGGTCCCACGCCCTTGGCGTCGTTGTCGCGGATGGGTTCGCTCAGGTAATAGTCGAAGGAGCCGTCGCGGCGCCGGTTTTCCTTCACCTTCGGCGCGGCTTTCTGTACCGACGGGCTCAGGCCCGGGCCCAGGCCGGCCACGGCGCAGCAGTTGGTGAGCGAAATGGTTTCGTCGGCATTCACGCGGATGAAATTGTCAAGGATGCCGCGATAGGCCTTGATGCCGGCATCGCGGTATTTCTCGCCCAGATAGCCCTTGTTGTAGGCTTTCAGCAGGACGTATGCAAACATCGACGAAGCGGTGGACTCCAGGTAGTTGCCCTTCCTGTCGGGCGAATCCATCACCTGGTACCACACGCCGGTCTTCTTGTCTTGCCACTTGATGACGGCGTCGAGGTCTTTCCTCAACAGTTCAATCACTTCGGCGCGGCGGCCATAGTCCTCGGGCAGTGCGTCGAGCAGCTCTATCAGGGCCATGGTGTACCAGCCCTGGGCGCGGCCCCAGCAGTGTTGCGACAGGCCCGTTTCCTTGTCGCTCCAGAACATGTCGCGGTTTTCGTCGTAGGCATGGCGGTTCAGGCCCGTCTTCGGGTCATAGGTGCGCTCATAGGTGATGGAAATCTGGTTCACGGCGTCGTCGTAAATCTTGCGGGCCTTCTTCGCAGGAAGCAGGTCGCGGGCGGTGAGCACATAGAAGGGCAGGCCCATGAAAATGCCGTCGAGCCACACCTGATAGGCGTAGATGGCCTTGTGCCAATACACCTTGTCGGCCTTCGTGCGCGGCTGCTTCTCCAACTGCTTCATCATGGTCTTCATGGCCACAAGGTTCTTGGCCTCGGGGTTCAGCTGGTACATGCGGGCAACGAAATGGCCGGTGCGGATGTTGTCGAGGTTATAGTCCAGGAGGTCGTAGCCTCGGATGTCACCATTGGCGTTAATCATCGTGTCGGTGTATTCCTGGCAGTAGCGGCGGATGCTTTCGCCACCATATTTCAAATAGGTGTCGAGCATGCTTTCAAGCTCGATGCCCATCACATAGCTCCACTTGGGCTTGCTCGAGAAGTCGAGCAGATACGACCACGGCACGCGCTTCATCTCCGAATAGGTGAGCCACTCCGAATAATGGCGGTAGGGCATCTCTGAAAGCACGGCCTGACCGTTGATGATGAGGTTTTCAAAATGGAGGTTCTGCGACTTCCCGGTCTGGTGGACGGGCTTGTCATAGACGCCGTCGAAGCGGCAGTCCTTCACGTTGATGTTGTTCACCGTGTAGGCCAGTTTCTCGTCCTCATAGCCCACAATCATCACGCCGTATTTCGACTTCTTGCAGGTGACGTTCTCCATGTACACGTTCTGAACGGTGGGATAGAAGCCACGGCAGCACACTTCCTTCGGCTCATAGTCGGTGTTGATTTTCAACACGGCCTCCTTGCACTGTCCCACTTCCACGTTCCTGAAATAGATGTTCTCGATGACGCCGCCGCGGCACGAGTTGGTCTTGATGCGCAGCACGCGGTCCAGGTTCGGCGAGTCCATCTTGCAATTTTCTACAAACACGTTCTGGCAGCCGCCCGATATTTCGGAGCCGATGACCACGCCGCCGTGCCCGTCTTCCATCACGCAGTTGCGCACGATGATGTTCTTCGACGGACGGCCGGCATAGCGCCCGGTGGCACCCGCGCGGCCGTCGGCGTTGCGGCCGCTCTTGATGGCTATGCAGTCGTCGCCGGTGTGGAAGGTGCAGTTCTCAATAAGGACGTTCTCGCACGACTCGGGGTCGCAACCGTCGCCGTTGGGGCCTTCGTTCCACACGGTGACGTTTCTCACGATGACGTTCTTCGACAACAACGGATGCATCACCCAGAAGGGTGAGCGCAGCATGGTGACGCCCTCGATGAGGATGCCGTCGCACTGGTTGAGGTTCACCAGCTGCGGCCGGAGGCCCTTTCCGGCGCCGAAGATGCGCTGGTCCATGTCCACGCCGTCCTCGGCATATTTCAGCAGGTCGGCACGGCCGCCGGGGTTCTGCTGCTTCTCGGGCACCACGATGTCGCGGCTCTTGGGCGTCTTGCCGCTCATCAGCCACCATGTGTCGTCGCTGCCGTTGCCGTCGATAGTGCCCTCGCCGGTGATGGCAACGTCCGTCTGCTGGTAGGCATAGATAAGGGGCTGGTAGTTCCAGCAGTCCAGGCCCTCCCAACGCGTGGGAACGTTCGGATAGAGTTTTCTGTCGAAGGCAAAGAGCAGCGTGGCACCTTTCTCAATGACAAGGTTCACATGGCTCTTCAGCGTAATGGCGCCGGTGTTCCACACGCCGGCAGGCACCACCACGCGGCCGCCGCCGGCCTTCGAGCAGGCGTCGATGGCCTTGTTGATGGCCTTCTGGTTCTTGGCGGCGTCGTTCTTCTTCAGCGACGCACCATACTTCGTGATAACGAACTCGCGGTCGGGGAACTGCGGCTCGCGGATGCTGTTCTCAACCTGCCGGTACTGGCTGTCCCATACGCCGCCGAAAGCAGCAAGGGGCATCAGCAGACCAAGAAGCAAAGTCTGTAGATACTTCATGTTTTTAGCGTAGATAAATGTTCTTGATTTGTTTACACTTGCAAAGGTACAACAAAAAATTTAAAGAAAAAAGCAGATGGCGGAAAATGTGTGCGCACAAAATGTTAAAATTTAAAATTTGTCACCTTTTAGCTTGTTTTTCTCGTAAATAAGTCATAAATTTGCGGCATCTTATTTATGATTTCGATTTTTACGAAATCGCCACCAGGGTTGGAGCGTCCTGCGCCAACCCTTTCTTTTTTCTGCAAAGGAAGCCCCAAGCCCTCCCTGGAAGCCCTAGGAAAGCCTAGGAAGCCCTAGGACCTCCTAGGAAAACCTAGGACCTCCTAGGAAAACCTAGGAAAACCTAGGAAAGCCCCCAGAAAAAGGGCGATGCTTCCCGCACCGCCCTTCCCTAACAACTTATATAATAATACACGTATGGTTAAAATCGTCCACAAACCGCCGACGCCCAAAACCTGCCGGGGCACACCAGCCCCAGGCCTGTTTTTTTATAACCGTTTCGTAAATCAATGATGCCCGAAAACCCTTACATCGAGAGTCGCGGACCAATTATCCAAGGCAGGTCTTCTGACTTCGTTCCGCCGCCAGGCACCTTCCCACCCCACAACGGGGGCAGTGGTTCGTCGCCTGGCTGCATAATGGAACTCACAGCTGCGGGACAGTCGGGGACTTCCACCCCTGTTCCCTTTTTAATCGCGTCGTAGCGAACCTTTTCGACTGCAAAAATAATAACAATTTATCAAAAAGCAAAGAAAAAAGCGCATTTTTTGAAAAAAATTTTGCAGTTTCGCTAAAACTAAGTAATTTTGCACCCAAATAGTATTAACAACAAAACTTTTTGCCTATCGGAACATTGTTACTTCAATCAAATAAGTACAATACATAATGGACATTCTCAATGAAATGACCGACGAACAGTTGGCCATTTTGTACATTGAAGGTAACAACCGGGCATTTGATTTGTTGTTGCAACGCAACCAAACCAAATTGTTTTCTTATATCATGTTCGTAGTCCGAGACCAGGACCGCGCAGATGATATTTTCCAAGAAACGTTCGTCAAGGTCATCACCAAACTGCAGCAGCGGCGATACGCCCCCTCGGGGAAGTTCGCCGCATGGCTCATGCGCATTGCCCACAACGTCATCATGGACTCCTACCGCGACCAGAAGTCGCAGAACATCGTGGAGCCCACCGAGGACAACGACCTCTCGAACATCTCCTCGCACGACATCGTGGAGGGAAACATCGAGAACGAATATGTCAACGCGCAGGTCATGACCGACGTCACGCGCATCATGAACCTCCTGCCGCCAACGCAGCGCGAGGTCGTATTCATGCGATTCTACCAGGATATGTCGTTCAAGGAGATTGCACAGACCACGGGCGTGAGCATCAACACCGCCCTGGGACGCATGCGCTACGCCGTGCTCAACATGCGCCGTATGGCCCGCGAAAACCACGTCATCCTCCAGCTCGATTAGAGAAAGGAGTTTAGACAATGGTTTTATATTCTCCTCAATGGCCAAAGGAAAGGAAGTTTCAGAACTATCGTCTAAACTCCTAAACTCCCAAACTCCTAAACTCCAACCTAAAAAGGCAGCCAAACGGCTGCCTTTTTAGATAATTCCCTGTTCAAAGGGCCTTCAGCTCGCGGATCACCGCCAGCGGGTCGTTCGCCTTAAACACATAGCTGCCGCTCACCAGCACATCGGCACCGGCACCCACAAGCCGCGGTGCCGTCTCGCTCTGCACGCCGCCGTCGATCTCTATCAGCGCATGCGAGCCGCTCTCGCTGATCAGCCGGCGGAGCCGCTTCACCTTGTCGATGGTGTGCTCTATAAACCGCTGACCGCCGAAACCGGGGTTCACGCTCATCAGCAGCACCATGTCAACGTCGCCGATAATGTCCTCAAGAACGCTGACGGGCGTAGAGGGATTCAGCGTGACGCCGGCCTTCATGCCCGACTGGTGAATTTCCTCAACGGTGCGGTGCAGGTGAGTGCACGCCTCGTAGTGAACGTTCATCATCATCGCGCCAAGGGCGGCCGTGCGCGCTATGTAGCGCTCGGGGCCTACTATCATGTAGTGAACATCCAGCGGCTTGCGGCATACCTTAGCAACGGCCTCTACCACAGAGAAGCCAAACGACAGGTTGGGAACGAAGGAGCCGTCCATGATGTCGAGGTGAAGCCAGTCGGCAGCACTCTCGTTGATCATTTCAACCTCACGATCAAGGTGCAGGAAGTCGGCCGCAAGAAGCGACGGAGAAACCATTACTGACATGTCTTTCAAGGATTTATGTGTTTAACACTAAGGGGGTACAGTGCCAAGGGGTCAGTTCAGGCAATAGAGGTGCGACTGGCCATCTAAGCGGAAAGAACGGCAACTGTAGGCGATTTGTTTGATAAGTTTAATGGTCTTCTCAGAGGGAGACCACTCGTCGTGTGTAAAATGCACCATAGGCAAAATGGATTTAAGTGGTTCTACTTTCCCGGAACAGCACCCGGTTTCTTTATCCTAACGCGAAAAAACGGCAAATTATTATGTAAAAATACAACTTTTTTACGACCGAAAAGGTGGGTAGTTTTTATGAAAAATCTTGACAAAATCACCCCTTTTCGCCCCCGTTCCGTAAACCACTGAATTTCAATAGTTTACAAATCCCCCTGAGTTTGACCGCAAATTTCGAGGAGAAATCTTCAAGATCTCTCCTCTCAATCTTCAAGATCTCTCCCCGAAATTTG
This sequence comes from Prevotella sp., assembly GCA_017474515.1. Classification (GTDB taxonomy): domain Bacteria; phylum Bacteroidota; class Bacteroidia; order Bacteroidales; family Bacteroidaceae; genus Prevotella. The sequence continues at coordinate 9,061 of JAFVHN010000069.1, forward strand.
CGGTCATCCTTTTCTGACGCCCCCAAAATCAGTAAAAAATCTTTACACCCCTCCCCCATTTTAATTAGTTGGAATTTGCAAAAAAAATTAGTTGGAATTTGCAAAAAAAATTAGTTGCAATTTGTGAAAATAATTAGTTGTAATTCGTTCCAATTTGTTTCAAAAAAAAATAGTTGTATTTCCTTCCAATTTGTTTCAAAAAAATTAGTTGTAATTTGTGAAAATAATTAGTTGTAATTCGTTCCAATTTGTTTCAAAAAAGATTAGTTGCAATTTGAGAATTAAATTAGTTGTATTTCCTTCCAATTTGTTTCAGAAAAATTTCGTATTTTTGCACCAAAAAAGAAAAACAATGAAAATAATGCTCTCCGGAATGCGCGAACCGGAAAACATCAGCGCACTGGCAGCCCTCAACATCGACATCATGGCCTTCAGCTTCAAGA
>JAFVHN010000070.1 GCA_017474515.1 Prevotella sp.
CGCCTCAACCAGGTGGCCGTATATCCCGGCCAGGAGAAAACGATTGTAGTGGAAAACCAGGGCAAGGCGTTGAAGCCCGACGTGCGCAATGCCCAGACGGGCAAGCGTGCCGGCAAGGTTCGGCTGCTGCGTCAGTCGAAGTCGCCGTGGTCGGGGAAGACCTACGCCGTGTATGCCCTTGAGGGCCAGCTCCCCGAGGGCGACTATGTGGTGAAGGCCGGTGCCGGCGAGGTGCCCTTCGCCGTCAAGTCCAACGCCCTTCGCGAGCTGGAGCAGGCGGCCATCAAGGCTTTCTACTACCAGCGCACGGCCATGCCCATCAAGGAGCCTTACGCCGGCGTGTGGAGCCGTCCTGCCGGCCACCCCGACAACGTGGTCTATGTGCATCCCTCGGCGGCGTCGCCGGGCCGTCCCGCCGGAACCGTCATCTCCTCGCCGGGCGGATGGTACGACGCTGGCGACTACAACAAATACATTGTCAACTCGGCCTTCACCATCGGCATCATGTTGCGAAGCTATGAGCAGAACCGCGATTATTTCGACCGCCTGAAGGTCAACATCCCCGAGAACGGCAACCAGACGGCCGACGTGCTCGACGAAATCATGTATAACCTGCGCTGGATGCTCACCATGCAAGACCCGTGGGACGGCGGCGTCTATCACAAGCTGACCACTCCCAACTTCGAGGGCTTCGTGATGCCTTCCGACTGCCACCAGAAGCGCTATGTGGTGCAGAAGGGCGTTTGCGCCAGCTACGACTTTGCCGCCGTGATGGCCCAGGCCGCCCGCATCTTCAAGGGCAGCCGCGACTATCCCGGTTTCTCCGAAGAGGCCACCCGTGCCGCCCTTGCCGCCTATCGCTGGGCCGAGGAGCACCCCGAGGCTCTTTACAACCAGGATGCCATGAACAAGGAGTTCGACCCCGACGTGAGCACCGGCACCTACGGCGACTGGGACTCGCGCGACGAGCGCTTCTGGGCGGCCACCGAGCTCTTCCTGCTCACCGCCGACCCCTTGTTCGAGCGCGATGCCGCCTGCAACATGCCCGCCCGCTTCCACCTCCCCACTTGGGGCAATGTGGCATCGCTGGGCGTCTATGAGTGGGCCATCCTGAAGCCCGACACCGAGCAGGGCATGAGCGGCCGCCGCATGATGACGGCCTATTGCGACAGCATTGTGAAGACCACCGCCACGAGTTGTTTCCAGACGCCCTCGGGCAATTCTCCGCGCGACTTCTTCTGGGGCTGCCTGGCCGAGAGCTTCTGCGCCTCGGGCGTCACGCTCCTCCATGTCTATCAGATGACCGGCGACGGCCGCTACCTGACGGCCGCCCAGCAGAATGCCGACTACCTGCTTGGCCGCAACGCCACCGGCTATTGCTATGTGACCGGTTTCGGCAGCCGTCCGTCGTGCCATCCCCACCACCGCCTGTCGTCGGCCGACGGCATAGAGGCCCCCATTCCCGGCCTCCTGGTGGGCGGTCCCAATCCCGGCCAGCAAGACATCAGCAGCGGCCTTAAATATCCGTCGAAGCAGCCCGACGAGTCATATCTCGACGAGGAAGGCTCGTATGCCAGCAATGAGATTGCCATCAACTGGAACGCCTCGCTGGTGGCCCTGGCCGGATGGATTGACGCGGTGGCGAAATGAATATAATTAGGAATGAGGAATTAGGAATGAGGAATTATTTCATCCCAATTCCCAATTCCCAATTCCCAATTCCTAATTCCTAATTCCTCATTCCTCAGTCCTCATTCCTCATTCCTCATTATTCAAGCAATGACATTAAGTTTTATCATCCGCATCAGCGTGGCGGCCCTCCTTGGCGGCATCATCGGCCTCGACCGCGAATACCGTGCGAAGGATGCCGGTTTCCGCACCCATTTCCTGGTGGCCCTGGGCAGTGCGCTGTTCATGGTGGTGTCGCAATTCGGCTTCGGCGAGGTGGTGGGCCATGTGGGCATCCGCCTCGACCCGTCGCGCGTTGCCTCCCAGGTGGTGTCGGGCATCGGTTTCATCGGCGCCGGCACCATTATCTTTCAGAAACATGTGCTCAAGGGCCTCACCACGGCCGCCGGCATCTGGTGTACGGCGGCCATCGGTCTGGCCTGCGGTTCCGGGCTGTTTGTGCTGGCATCGGCGGCCACCTTCCTGGCCCTGCTGTGCCTCGAGGCATTCAATTTCTTCCTCCACCGTTTCGGCGCCCGCACGGTAAGCATCACGCTGACGGCCCCCTCCAAGGAGAATGTGGGAAGAGTCATCGATGTGCTTGAGCGCGCCAACGTGAAGATAGGCACCTACCACATGGAGCGCGTGACAACCGCCGACGGGCACCACTACACCGTTCAGATGGACCTGCGCGTAAGGCGCGAGAGGTACATCGCCCGCCTGCTGGAACTGATGCGCGATTTCGATGGCGTGAGCATCGAGAACGTGGAATAAGGGCCCGCAATTTGCCTCTGGAAGGTGGATAGCAATATAGGCAGAAATTGGTAAAAAATCTTGACAAAATGGCAAATTTTTGGGTTGTTTTGTAACGTGTTGATAATCAGTGGGTTTAAAATCGGCTGAGGTTTGACCGCAAATTGAGGGGAGAGATTTGCCAAATTGAAGGTAGAGAATTGGCAAATTTCTCCCCTCAATTTGCGGTTAAACTTTTTTATGGACGTAAAAAACGTTGAAAAATCTTGACAAAACAGGCGCTTCGCTAAATGATAATTGCTAAATGATAAAGCCGGCGGCAGTTGTAGGAGCCGACGCTATAGGAGCCGACGCTGTAGGAGCCGACGCCTCCGAGCGTCGGAGTAACTATATTTCGCCCCTTGTTCTGCCGAATTTGCAATTCGCGGTTTTCCGTAGGGACATACTTTATGTATGTCCGAAATCACCTGAGAACATCCGAAAACACGTGATAATGCGGGGCGGGCGGACATACATAAAATAAGTCCATACGCGCATTTTTGTTCTGCCAGATAATTCAGTTGAGCGGGGGAAATTCGCCTGAACGGGTGCCGAATCGTAGGAGCCGACGCAATAGGAGCCGACGCCTCCGAGCGTCGGAGCAACTATATTTTGCCGAGCAATAATATATACTCCGACGCTTGGAAGCGTCGGCTCCTATCGTATCGGTAACTATATTTTGCCGAACAAAAAAGTAAAGTTAGTCCGACTTTGTTCTGCCGAATTTGCAATTCGGCAGAAGTGAGTATCAGCATTTTCAATGCGAAATAAATAGTGTCTTGCGTATCTCGGATTACAAATCCTGATACTCATGGCAGGCGAATTGCAAATTCGCCTGAACGGGGGTTTCGCCGCACAATAATATATAGTCCGACGCTTGGAAGCGTCGGCTCCTTATCGGCTCCTATCGTATTTCCGAACGGAATAGATGATTTGGAAACAAATATCGCGTATGGGCAACAATGTCAATACTTTATGTTAAGTAGTGCAAAAAAATCCGTTGCAAAGGGGTGAATATGGAAAAAAAGTGCTAACTTTGGGGTGTTCGAATTACAAAGCCTGTGCACAAAAAAGAATAATATCCCCTAAATAACTAATTATCAACCAATAAGAACTATTATGGAAAAGAAATTTACATTGTTGCTCCTTGCCTTTCTGGCAATGGCGTTCACGATGCGTGCGGCCCAGCCGCCTGCCGTGCAAAGTATGGAAACGCCCACGTGGAAGGTAACGCTGTTGGAAATTGGCTCCAGCAAGACGTCAGTCATCCAGGTAGTGAGAAACCATACCGGCCTGGGGCTTATGGAAGCCAAGAGACTTGTGGAGTCGGCGCCCTGTGTCGTCTTGGAAAACTCCATGTACGAGCCCGCCAAGAGTTTCTACGATGACCTGATTGCTGCGGGAGCCACCGCCGAGCTCACCGACACCGACCCTGGGGGCGCCACCAACCTCGGTTGGTGCGTTGACCTGTTGGCAGTCGGCAATTCCACCGCTGCCGTCATAGGCGTTCTCAGGAACGAGTTAGGCCTCGGCCTTATGGAGGCCCGCGAACTCCTCAACTCCCTCCCCGTCAACCTGCTCTACAACGTGTCGCGTGCCCCTGCGCAGAGCCTTTACGACAAACTTGTGAATGTGGGCGCCCAGGCCAGCATGTACCAGCTGTCGATGACCTTGACGGCACCCACCGACCTGAATGTCAGCGACATCCTGGGCACCAAGGCCACCGTGGGCTGGCAGAAAGGCGGCACCGAGAACAAGTGGATGATAAGATACGGCATTCCCGAATTTTCCGGCGGTTTTGTCAACCTCACCTTTGATTTCGAGGACAATACCTTGCAGGGATTGACGCGCATTGACGGCGACGGCGACCATTTTAGCGTAGACGCAGTCAATTCTACCCCCCATGGCGGCGATCACGGCTTGATATCGTGGTGGGGCGATGTTACCACCGACAACTGGGCCGTGTTGCCGAAGGTGCCGCTTGGCGGCGAACTGCGCTTCTGGGCTTACTTGGGTGGCTCGGAAGACGAGGCTGTGACGGTATGGGTTTCCACCACCGGCAACACCAACCCTGCCGACTTCACGCAGGTGTCGGAGGCCATGGTGCCCTCTGCGCCGAAAACCTATGAGGAGTTTGTGGTGGACCTCAGCGCCTATGCCGGACAGGAGGGCTACATTGCCATCCGCCACACCGACCCGGAAAAATTCAGCGCTTTTTTCGACGACATCACTTACTCCCTTGAAAGCTCCTTCACCGTTGACAACTGGATGTCGGCGAGGGACATCACTCAAACCTCAACCCAGATTTCGGGCTTGAACCCCGAGACCACATACGCGGTGCAGGTGTGCGCCACGCAGGGCGACAACATCAGCCCGTGGACCGACGCTGAATTGTTTACGACAAAAACGATTCTTCCACCTCATGACCTCAAGGCCATCGTGCAGTCGCAGACCGCGGCGAGGCTGGAATGGGAGCCGGGCGGCGAAGAAGACTACAGCATAGTGCGCTGCTGGAAAGACGAGACCCTCTATGATTTTGAGCGCAGAATCACCTCCGACTGGACATTGACCGATGCCGACGGCGACAGCTATAACTGGAGGCAATACGACGATAATGACGTTCCCCACAGCGGCATTGCCTACATGTACTCTTGGGGAAGGACCGGTGTTGACAACTGGCTCATCCTTCCCAAGCGCGAGCTGGGCGGGCTCTTTACCGTCTGGGCACGCTGTTATTATTATTCCTCTAAGTCCAAATTCGCCATCTATGTGTCAACCACCGGTAAAAATCCGGAGGATTTCACGCAGGTTTCGGATGTTATTGTCGCCGACGATGTCTATCGCAATTATTTTGTCATGCTCAACGCCTACGACGGCCAGGAGGGATATGTGGCCATCCGCCACTTTGATTGCGAGACCACGCTGGTGGTTGACGACATCGGCGTGATACCGGCCGACCAAATCAAGGCCTTCCAGACCGACATGCAGCAGGCCACCTTCAGCACCCTGGAGGCAGACACGCCCTACTGCGCCACGGTGCAGGGCATAGCCGCCGACAACAGCTTCAAGACCCCCTGGGCCGATGTCATCTCCTTCAGGACCATGGGCGACGTGGTGTTCATGACCGACGGCAACTGGAACAACCCCGCATGCTGGTACAACAACCGCGTGCCGCCCGCAGGCAGCAATGTCACCATCAATGCCAATGTGACTATTCCCGCCGGCTACCTGGCCGACGTGAATACGCTGACCGTGGCTGAGAACGGCCGCGTCATCGTTGCCGACGGCGGACAGCTGAAGCTTGTAAGCTCTAACAGCGACAAGTTTGTGATGCAGAAACAAATCCAGGCCAACAAGTACTACTATGTGGGCTGGCCGATGTCCAACGGCGGCCGCATTCCCGACGAAATGCTGGAGGGCAACTACACCCTTGAAACTTTCAACCAGGGCAAGGGCTGGCAGCGCGCAAGCTTCAACAGCACACTCCGCGGCTTCCAAGCCTACCGCTACTCCAACGACCACGCGCTCACCATCGAGGTGGAGGGCCAGCCCTACTTCAACTACACGAGGAGTTACTCTCTCTCGTACAACAGCAGTGCCTCCACCTGGCAGGGCTATAACTTCGTGGCAAATCCCTTCCCCAGCGAGTGCTACGTGACCGAGGACTATGCCGGCACCACGGCGCGGCCCTACTGGCTGATGAACGCCCGCGGCGAACTGGAGCCCGCCTCAGGCCCCATAGCACCCCTGCAGGGCTTCTTCGTGAAAGCCAGTGACAGCAACGACATTCTCTACTGCACCACCAAAGTGCCGCAGTACACCGACCCCATCCAGACGCCTGAGAACCTGACGGCCACCGTGGACCGCAACACCGCCAAGCTCAGCTGGACCGGCCACGACGAGCACAGGTGGAACATCCGCTACCGCGAGGCCGACAACGGCACCTGGCAATATTGGGACTTTGAGGACGGCACCATGCAGGGCTGGACCTCGCTCGATGCCGACGGCGACGGTTATGGATGGAATTGGTCCCTCAGCTATTATTACTCCCACGGCGGGGATTGTCTTCTTTTCTCCAAATCTTACACTGGCACCGACGACTACCTCATCTCGCCCAAGCTGACACTGGGCGGCGTGTTCTCCATGTGGGTGAGGGGAAGTTCGAACAAGGAGCATTTCACCGTGTATTACTCGAAGAACAACTGGAACACGGCGCAGTTCAGCCAGGCCTCGCAGGAGTATGTGCATGGTACGAGCGCCTACCGGCAGTATTCCATTGACCTAAGCGACATGGATGCCACAGGGCAGGGATACATCATCGTGCGCCACCACAACAGCACAAAGGGCAACAACCTTTGCATCGACGACATTTCCTACCTCCTCTACCCCGAAACGGGATATGTGGAAGCCGGGGAGTGGCAGTCGAAAGGCGTACACAGCAATCCCTTCCGCCTCACCGGGCTGAAGGAGCACACCAAGTATGATGTTCAGGTGCAGGGCATCTTCGCCGGAGAGGGCAGGGTGAGCGACTGGAGCGACATTGTGCAGTTCACCACCGCCGGCGGACAGCCCACGGGCATCGTCGATGCTCAGCAGGTGAGCGACAACGACGAGTGGTACTCGGTTGACGGCCAGAAGCTCAACCAGCGGCCCACCAAGCGCGGACTGTACATTCACAACGGGCAGAAGGTCGTGGTGAGATAATTCATGTTCCTCTTGCAAGCATAAGGAGTTTAGGAGTTTAGACATTAGTTTTGTTCGGTGCCTGATGAAATGAGCACGACAACAGTATTGTCTAAACTCCTAAACTCCTTTTTCTTGCAAATGAGCACGACAACAGTATTGTCTAAACTCCTAAACTCCCAAACTCCTGAACTCCTTACTTAATAATAATGTGCCCTCGATTCTTTTTATCTTTTTAACTTTTCACCTTTTTCCTTTTTCATCATTTCTTTGTACCTTTGTAGCCATTCTATAAAATTTCCGCTGCAACGCGTTTGCAGAAGATAAATATCTACGACCCATGGAAAGAGAGTTGACCCTTAGAAAAAACAAGATGGGCCGGCTGGTTTTTGAAAGCCTGCCCTCCGTGAATTATGCCATGATGCAAAATGGCGTGCAGGCCTGCCTGCGCTGCATTGTTGACAACCAGGACGCTGCCGACTGGCAGCAAGTGGTGGTGAGCGTCGGCGGGGAGATGGTGCGCCGATCGGAAGTACACCTCGACCTTGTGCCGCGCGGCACCATGGTGGAGGTGGACTCGCTGAAGGTGGAACCCGAGTTGGAACGCATCATTGGGCTCACCGAGGGCGTGAAGACCATTTTCACACTCCAACTTTCCGTGGGCGGAGAGGTGCAGGTGCAGGAAGACATTGACCTGGAACTGCTGCCCTTCGACCATTGGCCCGGGGCTTCCATCATGCCCCACCTGCTGGCCGCTTTCGTCACGCCCAACCATCCTGCCCTCTCCACGGTGGCCGTGGAAGCGTCGAAGTTTATGGAAAAATGGACGGGCAGCCCGTCGCTCGACGCTTACCAGACGCAGGACCGCAACCGCGTGCGCTTCCAGGTGGCCGCCGTCTATGAGGCCTTGCGCTCGCAGGGCATTATCTACAGTGAGCCGCCTGCCAGTTTTGAGCGCAACGGGCAGCGCGTGAGGCTGTCGAACCGCGTGCTTACGGAGAAGATGGGCACCTGCATTGACACGACGCTGCTCTTCGCCTCGGTGCTCGAGAGCATCGGCATCAATCCCGTGGTGGTCATCCTCAGGGGGCACGCACTCGTGGGGGCATGGCTCACCGAGCAGTTCTATTCGCAAGATGTATGCGAAGACGGCACCTACCTGCTCAAGCAGTCGGCCGACGGCATTCACAACATGGTGCTTGTGGAAACCACCAGCATCACCGACAACCATCCTGCAGACTTCGAACAGGCCGTGGACAGCGCCGAGCAGTCCGTGCGCGACGAGAATGCCTTTGTATGCTTCATCGACATCCACCGCTGCCGCCTCGACGGCGTGAAGCCGCTGCCCCAGATCGTGGAGGGTACCGACGGCACATTGTCGTTGAAAAACGAAACCGACCCCCACGAACACGCCACCGAGAACATTCGCCAGTACGACCACTATGCCCTGCACCTCGACGACAACGGTGCCGAGGTGACCAAGCAGACCATCTGGGAGCGCAAGCTGCTCGACTTCTCGCTTCGCAACAACCTCATCAACTGCAAGCTCGGAAGGAGGGTCATTCCTTTCGTCACCTTCGACATGGACAAGCTTGAGGACAACATGTTCGCCGGCGAGGACTATATCATTCAGCCCTATCCACAGAAAGCCCTGTCGCCCACCGAAAACGGCATCTTCGACAGCAAGTTGCAGGCCTCAGGGCTCAGGGACATGGTGGGCGAGGAAATCAGGAACAACCACCACCTGGTGTCGTATCTCACCGAGTCTGACCTGGCCGCTGCGCTGAAATTCGTGTACAGGGCCTCGCGCAACTCGCTGGAAGAAAACGGCGCCAATACGCTCTTCCTCGCCATGGGCCTGCTCAAATGGTATGAAAACGAAAAAAGCGTGGTGCCGCGCTTCGCCCCCATCCTGCTCATGCCCGTAGATATCATCAGGAAAAGCGGAAACAACTATGTGATAAGGACGCGCGACGAAGACACCATCCTCAACATCACGCTGGTGGAGCTGCTCAAGCAGCAGTTCAAAATCAACCTCACTTCGCTCGATGTGCTGCCCGAAGACAAGCAGGGCGTGGACGTCAACCTCATCATGGCCACCGTGAGGGAAGCCGTGAAGAACATTGCCCGGTGGGACGTCATGGAAGAGTCGATGCTCGGACTGTTCTCGTTCAACAAGTTCGTCATGTGGAACGATATCCACAACAACGCCGACGAACTGAAGAAAAACGAGGTGGTGCAGAGCCTCATGGAAGGACGCGTGAAACTGGCCTCGGCCGATGATGTGGTGGATGCCCGCGAGATTGACAAGAAGGCGCAGCCCAAGGACTTCGCCATTCCCGTGGACGTGGACTCCTCGCAGCTGGAGGCCGTCGTGGAAAGCGGACGAGGCAGGAGCTTCATCCTCTACGGCCCGCCGGGAACGGGCAAGAGCCAGACCATCACCAACATGATTGCCAACGCCCTCTACCAGGACAAGCGCGTGCTCTTCGTGGCCGAGAAAATGGCGGCCCTTGAAGTGGTGCAGAAAAGGCTGGCGAAAATCGGCCTCGACCCCTTCTGCCTGGAACTCCACTCCAACAAGGTCACCAAGTCGCATTTCCTCACGCAGATGCAGAAAGCTCTCAACGTGACGCGCATCAAAGAGCCCGAGGATTACAAGGCCATGAGTGACAAACTCTATGCCCACCGCCAGCAGCTCATTGAATACATCGAGAAGCTGCACAAGAAGCAGCCATCGGGATTCTCGCTCTACGACGTCATTTCGAGCTATCTCTCCATCGAGGGCGATGAAATCAGGCACCATCTGCCCAGCCCCGGAACCCTCAGCGCCGAAAAACTGGCCAAGTGGGTGGAGGACATCGAGGGCCTCGACACCGTGTTCCAAATTACCGGCCAGCCCGCCGACCATCCCTTGCGCGGCCTTCAGCCCAAGGGTTTCCAAGCGCAGACGGCACAGCTCATCCGCCAGCACCTGGAGCAGTTCAAGAAAGACTTTGCCCAGGCACGGCAGAAAGCCGAGGCCATGCCCGTGGAAATAAGCATGGGTGACAAAGACGTGGCGTGGGCCGAGGAACTCCACAAGGCCACACAGCAATTGCCGCCGCAGAACCGCGCCGATTTTGTGAAGCTCAGTGCCGATAGCGTGCAACAGGAGTGGCAGACGGTGAGCGACAAATGGTTCCTGCCGCGCTTCTTCGCCAAGCGCTCCTTTATGAAGAAAATGAAAATCTTCGACAGTGGCGCCTCTTTTGCCGCCGTGCCCGAGCTTATCGACACTCAGCGGCAGTTCAATAAAATTGTCAGCGACTATTGCATGCGCCATAATGCCGACCTTGCGGCCACCCAGGAGAAACTCGCCTCCGACGAGGGCATCGGCAAGATGGAACAACTGGCGCAGGCCATTGCCAAGGTGAGGCAGACCGAAGGCAAGCTCGCTGAGCACGCCACCTTCGACCTGGCCCACGAAAGCCTGATGTCGGGCGGTGCCAACAAGCAGTCGCGCCTGGCCACCATCAACAGCCTGGCCGACCAGTGGATGGGTGCCCTCCACTTGATAAAAGACTGGACGTTGTGGACCGACCGCAAGACGGCCCTCGAAAACGATGGCCTTAGGTGCCTCACCGACTATATTGAAACCGAGGACGTTACGCCCCACCAGGCTGCCGAAGCGCTGAAGAAAGGCCTTTACCACCTTCTTACGACCGACATCGTGGAGAAAGACCCCGAGCTGGCACGCTTCAACGGCCTGCTCTTTGAACAACTTGTTGACAAATACAAAGAGGAAACCTATCTTTTCCAAGACCTTTCCAAGAAAGAGCTCTATTGCCACCTGGCCGCCCGCATACCGTCGCAGACGATGGCCGCCACCGCCAATTCCGAAATGGGAATTCTGAAACGCAATATTGCCAACGGCGGCCGCGGCACCAGCATCCGCAAAATCATCGACCAGATTCCCACGCTCCTGCCAAGGCTCTGTCCCTGCATGCTCATGAGCCCCATTTCGGTGGCGCAGTACATCGACATGGGCGGCGAGAAGTTCGACCTCGTCATCTTCGACGAAGCATCGCAGATGCCCACCAGCGAGGCCATCGGCGCCATTGCCCGCGGTAAGGCCCTCATCTGCGTGGGCGACCCCAAGCAAATGCCGCCCACCAGCTTCTTCGCCACCCAGCAGGTGGACGAGGACGAGGTGGAGATAGACGACATGGAGAGCATCCTCGACGATTGCATCACGCTGTCGATGCCCGGACATTACCTTTCGTGGCACTACCGCTCGAAGCACGAGTCGCTCATTGCCTTCTCAAATCTTCAATATTACGAAGGCAAGCTCCACACCTTCCCCTCGGTCGATGACCGCACGCGCAAGGTGACGCTCGTACAAGTGGAAGGCACCTACGACAAGGGCCGCACGCGCTCCAACGCCGCCGAGGCACGCGCCATCGTCGATGAGGTGTTGCGCCGCCTGCAAGACCCCGAACTCTCGAAGCGAAGCATCGGCATCGTCAGTTTCAGCAAGGTGCAGCAGAACCTCATTGAGGACATTCTCATTGAGGAACTGGCCAAGCATAGCGACCTCGAGCAGAAAGCCTATGGTTGCGAGGAGCCCATCTTCATAAAGAACCTGGAAAACGTGCAGGGCGACGAGCGCGACATCATCCTCTTCTCCGTGGGCTATGGCCCCGACAAGCAGGGACATGTGAGCATGAACTTCGGTCCCCTCAACAACGAGGGCGGCGAGCGGCGCCTCAACGTGGCCGTCAGCCGCGCACGCTACGAGATGATGGTGTTTGCCACCCTGCGTGCCGAGCAAATCGACCTGAAGCGTACGCAGGCCAAGGGCGTGGAGGGCCTCAAGAAATTCCTCGAGTTTGCCGCCACCGGGCAGATTATCTCCGCCATGCCGGCCCAGACCGCTCAGCAGGCCATGGAAAAAGAGTCGCAAGAGCACGCCGACCTGGTGAGCCTCGTGTCGGAAGAACTCATCAATAACGGCTACGACGTTCAGACCAACGTGGGCCGATCGCAATTCAAGATAGACATTGCCGTGGTGTCGCCCGACAATCCCGACGAATACATCCTCGGCATTCTCTGCGACGGCCGCAACTACTACGAAACGAAGACCACTCGCGACCGCGAAATCGTGCAACCCAACGTCCTCACGGGCCTCAAGTGGAACGTCATGCGCGTGTGGGCCGTTGATTGGTACGAGCGCCGCGAGGTGGTGATGGACCGCATCATGAAGCGCCTCGACGACATTCAGAACAACGTTCACCTTGAGCAGGCCCCCTCCGAGGCCGTCAAGGAGCGGGTGAGCCACGCCTTTGCCGTGCCTCAGGAAGAAGCGGTCCCCGCTCCCGCCAACGACCGCCAGCGCTCCTACCAGCGTGCAAAACTCGACACCACCAAGCTGAAGTTTGACGAGCGCAACCGTCAGCTCTACGACCGTGCCTCCGAGCGCGTCAGGCGTTTGCTTGCCGCCGAGCAGCCCATCACCAACCAGCTTATTTACAAGCGCATGGCCGAATATTTCGGCATTACCCGTGCCGGACAGCGCGTGCAAGCATACATCGACGGCATGTTGCGCGTCAATGGCTGGCGCGACCCCCTCAGCACCAGCGACACCGCCATCTGGTGGGCTTCCGAGGAAGCCGCCGACGGCTTTAAAATCTATCGCACGGGCGGGGAGCGCGACGCCGCCGACATCCCCGTGGTGGAGGTCATCAATGCCGTTCACCACGCCATAGAGCAGAACATCGCCCTGCCCCTCGACGACCTCAAGCGCACCGTGGCCACGCTGATGGGCTTCACGCGCCGCGGCGCAAAAATCGACGCCCTCACCGAGCAGGCCGTGGGCATCATGCTGCGCCAGGGCACCATCGTCGATAACGGCGGACGACTTTCGTTCAAGTAAGACCAACGACCGTTGGCGGCCATGGCCGCCGGTCACCATGAAAGTGCCGGGAAACCTTCCACGCCGAGGGTTTCCCGGCACTGTTTGTTATATATCTTCAAATCGGGAGCTCGGACAAAAGCTCCCTTTTTCGTCAGGACTCCCGAACTCCAAAAAACAAATCCGCCCCGCCTTTTTAATACCGAGAAATGATGATTTTTAAGGCCGGGGGCGCGAAATCTTGCAGACATTCACCGGCCGTTTCGTAACTTTGCACCGTATAATCATCAAAACACTATAAGAACATGAAGAAAACATTGACCCTGTTTTTCGCCGCCCTTTGCGCCCTTCCGTTATTGGCGCAAGGCGTAACGAAGCCGCTGCCCCAGGACCCTTCCATCAGGAAAGGGCAGCTGAAGAACGGCCTTACCTACTACATCCGCCACAACGCGCAGACGCCCGGCGTGGCCGAGTTCTACATTGCCCAGCGCGTGGGAAGCATCCTTGAGGAGCCGCGGCAGCGCGGCCTGGCCCATTTCCTGGAGCACATGGCCTTCAACGGCACCAAGCATTTCCCCGGTGCCGAGGGAAAGGCGGGATTGCGGGAGTGGTGCGAGAGTGTGGGCATCAAGTTCGGCACCAACCTCAATGCCTATACCAGCGTTGACCAGACCGTCTATAACATTTCGGCGGCACCCGTCACCAAGGCCGGCGTGGCCGACACCTGCCTGCTCATCCTCCACGACTGGAGCCACTACCTGTTGCTCAAGGACGAGGAAATAGACAAAGAGCGCGGAGTCATCCACGAAGAATGGCGCACCCGGCGGGCGGGAATGGCCGTGCAGCGACTCATGGAAGAGGCCACACCCGTCATCTATAAGGGCACCAAATACGAGGACTGCCTGCCCATAGGCTCCATGGACGTGGTTGACAATTTCACCTACGACGCCTTGCGCGACTATTACAACAAATGGTACCGCCCCGACCTGCAGGCCATCATCGTGGTGGGCGACATCGACGTTGACCAGATGGAGCAGAAAATCCGCCAGCTATTTTCCCCCATTCCCATGCCCCGCAACGCCGCCCGCCGCGAGTATTTCCCCGTTTCCGACAACCAGCACCTCATCGTCTTTGCCCGTGCCGACAAGGAGCAGCCCACCTGCAATTTCACCCTCTACATGAAGCGCGACGCCACGCCGCGCCAGGAGCGCAACCGCGAGCAATATTACCGCGACGCCTATGTGGGCTCGCTTGTCAAGGCCATGCTCACCGACCGCCTGCACGACCTTGCCCAGTTGCCCGACCCGCCCTTCATGTCGGCCTCCGTGCGCGACGGCTCCTTCTTCGTGAGCAACACCAAGGACGCTTTTTCCGTGGTTTCCACGTTGAAAATCGACAACGTCAGGCGAGGCATACTGGCCGCCATCGGCGAGTGTGAACGTGCCCGCCAGCACGGTTTCACCCAGGCCGAGCTCGACCGCGCCAAGGCCGAGGAGCTGCGCATTGCCGAGAACAAATATGCCAACCGCGACAAGTCGCGCAACCGCCACTTTGTCAACGTGTGCCTGAACAATTTTCTTGAAAACGAGCCTATGCTTTCCGAGAACGACGAGCTGAGGCTGGTGAAGCAGCTGGGCCAGGCCGTCACCCTCGACGAGGTGAACCGCGCCACCCGCGAAATCATTACCGACCGCAACCAGGTGGTCACCTTCTACACCCCCGCAAAAAACGGCTTCATCCTGCCTTCCGACCAGGAAATAGAAAGCCTCGTCTATACGGCCCAGCAACAGCAATATGAGCCTTACACCGAAAAGCCCGTGCCCACGCAACTCCTTTCGCAACTGCCCGCCAAGGGTTCGGTGGTGGCCGACGAGGCTTCTACCAACGGCTACCGCCATTTCACGCTGAGCAACGGCATGCAGGTCTATGCCCGCACCACCGACTATGAGGCCGACCGCATCACCATGCGCATGTTTTCACTTGGAGGGCAGAGCCTCTATCCCGACAAGGACGATGCCAGCATGTCGTATATCGCCAGCGTGGTAACGGCCAGCGGTGTGGGCGACTTCACCGGCACCGAGCTCGACAAGGCCCTGGCCGGCAAGACCGTCCGCGTGCAGCCCTTCGTGGGAACCGAAACCGAGGGCATACAGGGCAGTTGCAACGCCCGCGACCTGGAAACCATGTTCCAGCTCACCCACCTCTATTTCACCGCCCCGCGCCGTTCCGACGACGTGTTCCAGGGGCTGATGGCCAAGCAATCCTCGTTCCTCACCAACCGCGATGCCAATCCCAAAGTGACGTTCAGCGACTCCTTGGTGAGCATCCTCTATGCCAACCACCCGCGCATGTTGCCAATGAAGAAGGAGCGCCTCAAGGACGTCAGCCTCGACCGCATCATGCAAATCTACCGCGAGCGCTTTGCCAATGCCGGCGACTTCTACATGATTCTGACCGGAGCCGTGGACATGGAAACGCTGAAGCCGTTGCTCGAAAAGTACATGGCATCGCTGCCCGACCAGGGGGTGCGCGAGCAGACCATTGACCGGAAAACCGACATCAGGCCCGTGGACGAGGTCCACATCTTCCGCCGCCAGCAGACCACGCCGTCGGCCTTCACCAACATCTTCTACACCGCGCCCATTGCCTGCACTGCCGAAAACGACTTGAAACTGAGCGTGTTGTGCCAGCTTATGCGAATGGTTTACACCGAAAAGGTGCGCGAGGAAAAGGGCGGTACCTACGGAGTGAGCGTGGAAGGCTCGCTCACCAAGTTCCCCAACGACGAGGCGCTCATGAAGATTGAGTTCCGCACCGACCCCGACAAGTACGAGGAGCTCATCCCCATCATCTACGACCAGCTGGAGCTGATGGCCAAGAACGGGCCGTCGGCCGAGAACCTGGCCAAGGTGAAAGAGTATGAGCAGAAAGCCTACGGGCAGAACATCGTGACCAACGGCTATTGGGACTATGTGAAATACCACGAGCTGCGCGAGGGCATTGACTTCGACCACAACTACCGTCAGCTGGTGGACGGCCTCACCGTGGAAGCCATCCGCGACTTCTGCGCCCAGCTGTTGCAACCGCGCCACCGCATACAGGTCACCATGTTGCCCGAAAAGGAATAACATCGACCTGGCCTACGCAATAGGAGCCGACGCTTCCAAGCGTCGGAGTAACTTTTTTCCGTTGAGATTAGTTACTCCGACGCTCGGAGGCGTCGGCTCCTACAGTGTCTGCTCCTACTGATTCGGCACCCGTTCAGGCGAATTTCCCCCGTTCAGCTGAATTATAAATTCGGCAAACAAAAATGCGCGTAGGGACATACTTTATGTATGTCCGCCCGCCTCGCATTATCAAGTGTTTTCGGACATACATAAAGCATGTCCCTACGGAAAACCACGAATAGAAAATACGCCAGAACAAGGAGCGAAATATATTTACTCCGACGCAATAGGAGCCGACGCTTCCAAGCGTCGGAGCAACTTTTTTCCGTCGAGATTAGTTACTCCGACGCTCGGAGGCGTCGGCTCCTACAGTGTTGGCCGACTTTATCATTTGTCATTTAGCGAAGCGCAAGCGCAAGCGCCTCCCTTTTGTCAAGATTTTTCAACGTTTTTTATGCCCATAAAAAAGTTTGACCGCAAATTTCGGGGAGAGATCTTGAAGATCGAGGAGAGAAATCTTGAAGATTTCCCCCCGAAATTTGCGGTCAAACTTCAACTGATTTTAAACCTTCTGATTATCAATACGTTACAAAAACAGCCCAAAATCTGCTGTTTTGTCAAATATTTTTACCAATTTTAACCTATGTCCTTACCCGCCTGTTCCAAAGGGACCGACGCGTTAGTGACCGACGCGTTAGGAGCCGACGCTTCCAAGCGTCGGAGTAACTTTTCTTGTTCGGAGAAATATAGTTACTCCGACGCTCGGAGGCGTCGGCTCCTATAGCGTCGGCTTCTTTGACATCGGCTCCTTTGACATCGGCTCTTGTATCTTCGGTCCCCGAACTCTTTCATCATGTGAAAGCTGAATTAACCGATTTTTTCAAAAACATTTGTCGGTTTCATGAAAAAACCGTACCTTTGTGCCTGCAAACACAAAATTATAATTATGAGAAAAATCAACCAATTCATTACGCTTGCGGTGCTGCTTGTATTGATGGCATCGCGCGCCGCCGGACAGACCTACACTTACGACGTCTTCAACTATGAACTCAATGAGGCGGGCAGCGAGACCTATGCCTACATCACGGGCCTGGCCTACATCTCCTCGTCGGTGAGCAACATCACCATTCCCGGTTCCATTGAGCACAACGGTGTCAGCTATTCCACCGTTATCGCTCCTAACGCCTTCAAGGGCTGCACCAACCTTACCGACGTTAAGGTGAGCTATGGCTGCCGCATCATCTTCAGCAATGCCTTCAATTTGTGTGTCAGCTTGAAGACATTGCGCCTGCCGAGCAGCATCACGGCCGTTTACGACCACATCGTGAACGGCGCGGCGCAGAACGGCCTTACCGTCTATTCAGCCTTGAAACCTGAGACCAACACCCACTACGGCGCCTGGAGCGGCATCCCAAAGAACAAAAGCCGCTTCTATACCTATTGTGAAGACGTGAGAAGCCAGTTTGAATCGAACACCGAGTATTCCAACAACTTCTGCGAGATACTGACGGAGAGCACACCCCAGTATTGCTTCGACTACTCCAACACGCGCGGGCAGAAGCAATGCTACGTCGTCACCAAGCCCTCCACGACAACCACCGACGGTGAGATGATGCTCATCGGCACTATTCCAGAGTTGGGAAAAGACATGGAGGTGGGCATCGACAATACCGGCTATATGTTTGCCGACTATCAGGTGACGGGCCACAAGACTTACGTCACGCAGGTCATGGCCCGTGCTTACTTACAGAGAAACGCTACCAAGTTCTCGTGCACCAGCAGCAGGCTGAAGGAAATAGGCCGTGATGCCTTCCGCCAATGCCACAACCTGCAGAGCGTTGACATCGATGCCTCGCAGGCCACCATCGCCATCGGGGCTTTCTGTGAGTGCGAGCAACTGAAAAGCGTCAAGGTGAACACCCGCGAAATTGGCGACTACGCTTTTTGGGACTGTTACAACATGGAAGAGCTGACGCTCGAAGAAGGCGTGGAAAGCATCGAGGGATATTCTTTCGCGGATTGCGGCTCGCTGACGGAGCTGAACATTCCGGCATCGCTCAAAACACTGATTAGTTATCGGGTTGACTATAATGCGTCAACGAGCTATTATACCTATGGCGGTTTCCGCGATTTGCTCAACCTGAAGAAAATAACGGTGGCTGAAGGCAATACGGTATTTAGTTCCTTTGACAACGTTCTTTACAACAAAGCGAAAAGCACCATGCTGTTTTGTCCATGCAACATCGACATCATCCCCACTTTCCCGGAAACACTGTTGGATATTGAATTTTCGGCTCTCTTCGGTATTCGTAATAAAAACTGGAAGGTGTTGGAGATACCCTACGGAGTGAGGAATATATGGTCGCACGCCATCGACAGTCCGTTTTTTCAATACATCAAGACACCTTCCACCGCACACGTTGACCCAATGGGCATTATATTCAATTACGATTGCAACTGTAATCATGAGGCAACGGTGTGCCTTGGCAAAGCGGAGTATTCGTTTACCGAGAACAACGTATTGAATTTTGTCTATAACCCCGGAAGACTGTATGTTCCAGCCGGCGACCACCAGCCGGCGACCATTTCTGGCCATGCTGCCTTGAAACGGAATTTCGACAATTATTACGACGATGAAGTAATCAATATCACCTACGGCGCCTACGACGTGCTGACCGAGTACGGCATCCCCCTGCTGCTCGACAAGGAAACGAAGACGGCCAAGGTGGTCTATGGCCGTTTCGACAAGGACTACACGGCGATGCTTTCGGGAGATATTGTCATTCCCCAATCCTACGAATATCGCGGCTACACCTATACCGTCACCGCCATCGACATGCACGCCTTTGAGGGGAACCAGAACATCACCTCGATTACGATTCCCTCAACGGTGACTTCTTTCATCGGCTCCACCAGCATGCAGTATGAAGGGGCTGAGGAAGACGGATGCCAGTTCAAGACCTGCATCAGTTTGAGAAATGTCAATCTGCCGAGAAATATCACGAAAATTCCCAACAACTGCTTCTATGCCAACAAACTCAGTGAAATGCGACTGCCCTACGGCATTGACAACATCGGCTATAAGGCGTTTGCCAAAAACCCGGAGCTTATTTCGCTTTTTGTGCCCAGTTCCGTCAAGGAAAGGGGCAGTGTTGACCAGACCTTCATCGATGATTGCTCAAAGCTGAACAACCTCTACATGAATACCACGCCCGACGTGGTGCTGTTCAGCGGCTCCAGCTTCTTCCCCAATGTAAAGACAAGTTGCAGGCTGAGAGTGCCCGTGGGGAAATATAGCTCTTTCTACATCGCGCAAGGGTGGCGGCACTTCAATACGATAAAAAGCGGCAGCTATGACTTTTCTTATTCCGGAGGTGGCGTATATAGCGTGAAGAGCATGGGCTCTAACGGCAATCCCGGACAGGTGGTCAAGGTGTTTAACTGTGACGACGATGGCAGTTATAACAGCGGTGGAATTGGCGTGCCAATCAACATCCCCGAGACGGTGAGCGACAGCTGGGGACGGACCTTCAAGGTGGTGGAACTGGGCGACTCGTGCATGGCTGGGTCGCATCGCTCCACATCGGTTACCATTCCCGCCACGGTGCAAAAAATTGGCTCGCAGGCCATGAAGGACATGACCTTGTTGCAATCCGTCACCACAAAGATGACCACCCTGCCGAATATGGGCACCAACGTGTGGCAAAATGTCAACCAGGCCAACGTGCAGCTCTTCTTCCCCGAAGGCATGTATGAGGCTTACAGCACCGCTTCCCAGTGGAAGAATTTCTACATCGAGGAGCCGCTGACAATCTATGACCTCACGGTGAACGACACGAAGGTGACCAGCGTGAACCGCTCCAACATTCCCGTTACCAGCGGCCATGCCAGCTATGACCATGTGACGAAAACGCTGACGCTCAACAATGCCGTCATCGATTGTGCGGCACGCGGCGAGGAGGTTGCTCCCCTTATTAGCAACATCGACGGGCTGACCATCAACTTCGAGGGCAACTGCCGCATCACGGGAAGTTCGGTGGCTGCATTGGCGCTTTGGGGAACCTCCACCACGCTCAACGTTACGGGCAACACGGTGATAGAAGCGAAATACGGCGTCACGGGAAATCCGTCCGACGGCTACAGCCTCGACGGCATCGTATGCAATGGCAACGTCACGCTGACGGGCGGCGGAAAACTCACCATCGATGTTGATTGCGACGGCATCTACAACTATGGCAGGTTCATCGTCGATGACGTATTCCTTGAGGTGCAAAGCAGCGATCGAACGGCATTCTCGAAAGGAGAACTGAGGCTGAATCTGAGAAATACCGGCAGTCTGGCATTGAAGGGGCACACTGGCGCAATGAAGAACTGCTCCTTCGCCTCATATTATGACTTTGTCGTTATGGAGCCCATCGGTGCCAGCTACAGCTACTGGGTAGGATTTGTTGATACCAACGGAAACCTCATCACGGACAGGTGGTTGATTCTCAGCCTTCCACAGACGCCCACTGGTCTTCCCTCTGCCTCCTCTGAGTCCTCTGAGCCCTCTGTGCTCTACAACCTTCAGGGCCAGCGCGTGAACCAGCCACGGCAGCGCGGCGTTTACATCCGCGACGGCAAGAAGGTGCTGGTGAAATAATAGAAAAAATAAAAAGAACGATTGTTTACTAAAATGTTTTTTGACATGACACATTATCATTCTTCCCGCTCCTTGCGGCTGATGATGTTGTCGGCACTGCTGATGCTGGCCGGCATCTCTTCTGCCGAGACCTACTTTGGTTTCAAAATAGGAGGCGTGCCGGTGACCAGCAACAACCTTGGCGGCCTTGTAGGAGACCACATCAAGCGATGTGACCCCAGCAAGCCGTGCTACGTCTGGTACGACCGTTTTGACAAAATTGTAACGCTTGAGAATGTGAAGATAGAGCGCACGGGCAGCGACAACCGCGCCATCTTCAACGAATCTTGCGAGGGACTGATAGTAAGGCTTGTGGGCAAGAACTATCTCTCGTCCGAAAGTGCGGCCCCCGTGCGCCTTCAGAGGAACACCACATTGTGGCTCGTCGGCGACAGCGTTACCATTGTGGGCGGCTCAGAGGACGGCATTTACATCACCAACCATAGCACCCTTGACATAGTGGGCGACGCTCCGCTCACGGTGACGGCCACCGGCAGCTCAGCCATTGAGGGCAGCGACGCAAACACCAGGGCCACGGTGAACTTCATGTGCGGCGACGTTATCCTGGAAGGCAAGAAGGGCGACCTGGTGGATGTCAACGCCACTTTCAACCAAAGCTACTCCCTGTTTGACAAACCAACGGTGACGCCGCGCTGCATGGTGACGATGAAGCCTTCGGACAACTATTCCCAGCCCAGCGTGCAGAACAGTCCCATCACACTGTATGGCACTCCCGCCTCGCTCATCCTTGCACCCTGGGGAGCCACCGTCGGCGGCAACAGCATTATTATCAACAATGTGAAAGTCTATGGCAGCGACATCATCATCGGCAACCGCTATGTGGCCCTTCTTACCGAAGACTATTTCCCCGACAAGAAATTCCGCGAGCAGCTGTTGGCCAAATTCCCCCAGCACTACATTACCGAGGACGACGTGAACCAGTGTACTTCGCTCAACCTCAGCGGGAAAGGCATTCTGTCGCTAACGGGCATCGGCTATTTCACCGCCTTGACATCCCTGCAGTGCCAGCTTAACAATGGCATGGGAACGCTCGACCTGTCGGCCAACACCGCACTTTCCAGCCTCAACTGCGTAGGTTGCACCCTTACTTCGCTCACCTTGGGCGCAAATAAGAACCTCAAGACACTGGACTGTTCGAGCAATCAGCTCAGCACGTTCGACATCAGCGGCTGCACGGGGCTTAGCGTCCTGAACTGCGCAAACAACAAACTGACGGCTTTGTCACTGACAACCAACAAGAACCTTACGAGACTGGACTGCAGCGACAATCAGCTGCCGTCGCTCAACGTGAGCAAGTGCAAGGCGCTTACCGAGATTGCCTGTTATAACAACAAGTTCACCTCGCTCAGCGTCACCGGCCTGCCCGTGCTTAAGGTTCTGAACTGTTCCAACAACCCGCTTCTGAAAACCTTCAACTGCTACGAAAATCCCCAGCTTTCCACGCTGTCGATGTGGGGCATGGCAAAGCTTGAAACCTTCGACTGCCACGGATGTGCGCTGACCTCGCTGACCATTCCCTCCACCTCGTCGCTTCGCCAGCTGACCTGCTATCAGAACAAAATCAGCGGAACGGCCATGAACTCTCTGGTGCAGCAACTGTACAACCGTAGCGGCACCACCACCGGGCAGTTCGTCGTGTGGGCAAATGCCGACGGCGAGCAGAACGCCATCACTGAGCAGCAGGCACTGGCGGCCATGGAAAAGAACTGGAACGTGGTTGACAATAACGGCTCGCCCATCTACGATTTCACGCCCACCGCCGTTCCTTCCGTTCCGTTGTCAACGCAACAACCTGAACCCCAGTACAACCTGCAAGGTCAGCGCGTAAACCAGCCGCAACGGCGCGGCATCTACATCCGTAGCGGCAAGAAGGTGGTGCTGAAATAACCCGGTTTTAGTCCGAATCTCCCTGTCATCCCCATCGTGCAGACGGCACGGCGGGGATTTTTTCGGCCTCTCTCAGGCTTTCTTTTCTCTCCACTCAAATGCTGAGCCGTTATTGCCGACAGGCTATTACCGGCAAGATGAATTGCTGGTGAATTTTGTTGACCATTTTGCTCTGAGCAAGACCTCTGATTTTGTCAAGATTTTTCATGGTTTTTTGGTTACTCCAAAAGGCCTGACCGCAAATTGAGGGGAGAGATTTGCCAATTCTCTCCCCTCAAACTGCCAATTCTCTCCCCGAAATTTGCGGTCAAATCAAAGGTGATTTGCAAACCACTGAAATTCAACGAGTTACAAACATCGTGTAAAAACTGCATATTTTGTCAAAAATTTTTACCATTTTTGCCCATCCCGCTATCCGTCGTCAGACACCCCAAAATTTATGACCGATTTGGGATAAAAAAAAAGCCCGCAGACGGCGCGTGGTGGCCGTCTGCGGGCTATGGGATATAGATTCCGGCAATGGCTTAGAACCTGAAGGTGACGTAAGCTCTCATGCCGTTGAATTTCGTCTTGAGCCTGTCGCCATCGTCGTTGATGCCTTCCAGCTCAATGGGATAATGCTTGGCGTCGCCCCAGCGACTCTCGATGCCCACTCCGATAACTCCGAAGGAGAGCGATGCGCCGCCCACGAACATCGATGCGTAGTTCACGCTGATGTCGTCGCCGGCGTAGAGAGCCGAACAGGTGGGGGCATAGCGGAAGTAGCCGTGGATGTTAAGCTCTTTGACGGGAGTGAACGTGAGCGACGGTCCCACGCCCATCGACACTTCTGCCTCGTGCAGCACCTCTTCCTTGTCTTTCTTCTCCTGCTTGCTGCCGGGAATGTTGTGGTTGGTGTAGTTGATGTCGAACCATGTGGCGTCGATACCGAACTTCATGAAACCGCCGATGGGCTTCTTGTGCAGGTAGAATGTCTGGCCGACGGTGAATCCGGCTCCCCATTCGCTCTTGATTTCGGGCCACCGGGGTGACTGGTCAATCTTCGTCTGCACGTAGTTCAGGTTGATGTAATGGTTACGAGTGGGCACGCGGCGGCGCCTCGACTGCGAGAAACTGGTCATGCAAACTGCCAGCAGGCAGATGATGATGAAGAATTTTTGCTTGTTCATAGTCTTTACTGTTTTGTTTGTTATTATCGTTTTGTTTCTTTACTGATTTTAGTATTTGGCTGCAAATTTAACTAAAAATGTTTAATTATCCACCATAAGATGTGAAAAAAATGCCAAATGGCCTGCTTTTTGGGTGAAATGCAGGGAAATCGGTGATGAGTGCATCTTTTTCCCGTCCTGTTGGCTTTGTCGCGGTGCCTGTTCAGCCGAAGGCTTGCAAAAGGAAATGTAAAAACAATGTTTTTCTTCCAATAATTTGGAGATTTGGAATTTATTTATTACTTTTGCAGCATGAATGAAAGAATAAGAAGTGCAGCATACACGAAGGATTTTGAAGAATACTATCAAAGCCTATCTCAGAAAGTAAGGCTTAAGTATGACTATGTGTTTGAAATCATGTTTACTAAATATGTGGTCAGTACGAAATTTGTCAAGCGTCTTGAAAACACAGATTTTTACGAAATGCGGGTGTCATTGGGCAACAACGAGTATCGCACTGTGCTCTTTACGATTGATGCGGACAGTTTTATAGAATGTAAAAAGATATTGATACTCAATTCCTTTGTTGAGAAAAGTTCAAAACAATATGCTGCGGAAATAAGAAAAGCAGAACGATTGTTAAAAGAATGGGAGAATAGCTTATGATAAAGATTAGTGAAGAAAAATGGGCAAAGTTGCCAAAGATTGACGACCGGCTTGAAGAAAAATACGGGCCGGTGGGTTCACCGTCGCGTAAAGAATTTCAGGCTAAAGCAGAGGCCTGGTATTACGCCGAACTGCTGCGCGATGAGCGCAAACGGCAGAAACTGACGCAACAGCAGCTGGGCGACCGCATCGGCAAGAAGCGCGAGTACATTTCTTCCCTTGAACAGGGAAAGACCGACATGCAGCTCTCCACGTTCATGCTGATAGCCAACGCGTTGGGGCTCAGGTTCTCATTGGTGGTGGGATAGGAAGTTCACATTAAATCACACCGCCATGAAGACAGCCATCATGCGCAACATCATTACCGGGGCCGAGCGGCGCGTTCACCTCACGTTGGACCATCCCGCCGTGCAGTGCGGCATTGCCGTCTGGGTGGACGACGAGGGCCGTGCCTATTTCCCCGAGGACGTGCAGAACCCCTTCTACGAGCTGCGCGACGTGAACGACACCCCATGAGCGCGCCGGAGCAAGCGAAACACTATGACCCGTGGCAGCAACAGGTGATTGATGCCACGGGCGGATACCATCTTGTGCTGGCTGCACCCGGATGCGGAAAGACCGAGGTGCTGGCTGAGCGCATACGGCGAGCCGCAGAAAGGGGCATCGCTTTTGACGACATGCTCTGCCTGACCTTCACCAACCGTGCCGCACGAAGCATGGCCGACCGCGTGAGGAGCATGTCGCAGGGAGTGGAGGGCCTCTATGTGGGAAACATCCACCGCTACTGCTCAAAACTGCTTTTCGAGCAGGGCATCATGCCCGTGGAGTCGTCGGTCATTGACGAGGAGGACAGCATCAGCATCCTGGCAGACATCATGAACGGCGACGAGCTGAAAATGCTTGCCGACACCCGCCAGCGCCACCGTTGCAGCCAGGCCGTCAACCTCTCGCATTTCATGCACCAGTATCGTGGCAATTACAGCCGCGAGCTCATCGTTCATGCCGATGCCGTGGAGCCAAAGGCCATGAAGGCCGTGTGCGACATCCTGCGACGGCCGTACACCCGGCAGGGTATCGCCCAGATATATGCCGACATCGAAGAACTGGCACCCCTGAAAGAACTCAGCCTGCGCGACGACACCCGCGAGCTGGTGCAGATGATGTGGGCGGCAAAGCGATATACCGACTACAAACGGCAGCACGACCTGCTCGATTTCGAGGACCTGCTGCTCAGGGTTTATGAGCTGCCGGAAGGGCAGTTGAGAAAGTACCACTGGATTCAGGTGGACGAAATTCAGGACCTCAACCCCCTGCAAATTGCCATCATCGACCGCTTCACGGCCTCCGATGAGGCTTTCACGGTGATGTATTTGGGCGACAACCAGCAGGCCATTTTCTCGTTTATGGGCGCACAGATGCAGACCCTTCAGGCATTGTTCAGCCGCTGCCACCCCGAAACGGGCATCCACCACCTCAGCCGCAACTACCGCTCGCCGCGATATTTGCTCGACATCTTCAATGAATATGGAAAAACGGCGCTCGGCATCGACCCGCGGCTGCTTCCGCAAAGCGACGACAACGCCGCCCACGAGCCGGAAGACCTGCAGATACTGATGAGCGACAACAACATTGACGAGGCCAACGACGTGGCGCAACTCGTGGCCGACCTGACGCGGCAACACCCCTCGCAGACCACCGCCGTCATCGTGAGCTATAACAGCGAGGCCGACGAGATGAGCGCGGCACTCAAGGCCGTTGGCGTGGAACATTTCAAGGTGTCGGGGCGCGACGTCTTTTCCGAACCTGACGTAAAAATGCTGCTCGCCCACGTCAGCGTATTGTGGAACAGCCGCAATTTCATTGCATGGTCGAGGCTGCTGACAGGCTTGAAAATCGTGGCCTCTCACGCCGCCGCCCGAGAATTTGTGAGAAAGCTTATGAACACGGCCATGAACGTAAGCGACCTGTTGCGCACCGACGGCAAAACCGCCCTCATGCACTTCGTGGAAGCCTACGCGCAGAGCGACATCATCGTGTTCGACACCGAGACCACGGGGCTTAGCATTCTTGACGACGACATCGTGCAGATTGCCGCCGTGAGGCTGCGCCGGGGGCAAGTGGTGGCCGGGCCGTTCAATGTCTTCATAGAGAGCCGCCGCGACATTCCGCCCATGCTGGGTGACCTGCCCAACCCCCTAATTGAGGAATATGGCCGCCAACCCCACACCGCGCCTCGCGACGCCTTTGCCGCTTTCCTCGACTTTGCCAAGGGCGGCGTGTTGCTGGCCCATAATGCCACTTTCGATTATCACATCCTTGACAACAACCTCAGGCGACATTGTGGCACGGACGACCTGCGGCTGTTGCATCCCTTCTGCCTCGACTCACTCGAAATCATCCGCCTTTTGTCACCACGCCTGAAGAGCCACAAGCTGAAAGACCTGCTCGCCGCCTTCAACCTGGAGGGGCAAAACTCCCACATGGCCGACGACGACATCATGGCCACCGTGAGCCTGGTGCGCCATTGTTATGAACAAGCTCAGCACTTCTTGCCACTTCAACGCGAAATCCTCGACACCCACCGGCGTCTGGCCGTGAAGTTCCGTGCCGCCTATTTGCCGCTCTATGACCACGGCTGCGACATGCTTCACCGTGCTTTTCCCGAAGACGAGCCGCCTGCGCTGGTCACCGAGCTGGCCTACGCCTACAACTGGCTGAAGGAGCACAAGTTCATTCACCCCGTGGAAAAACTCCAACACCTCATGGCATATCTGGCGCAAGACGTGGTGGAACGCGGGGAGCGCACGCTCGCCGAGCAGCTGCAGCACCACTTGGCCGACATCAACACCTACAAGGAGAGCGACCTTTGCGGCAGCACCAGCATGACCGAGCGCGTCTTCGTGAGCACCGTTCACAAGGCCAAGGGGCTGGAGTTCGACAATGTGGTGATTTACGACGTCACCGACGGCAACTATCCGGGCTTTTTCACGCGCCAACATCCCGGACGGATGGAAGAAGAACGTCGCCGCTTCTATGTGGCCATCAGCCGTGCCCGCCGCCGACTGTTCCTGGCCTGGAGTGCCACGAAAATCAACCAATACGGACGTGTGTTCAGCACCCATCTGTCACAGTTCACTCTCCCCATCCAGCGTTTCTTCCTCATGCGCCGCGCCTGAGAGTCTTTCTTTAGAAATAGTCCGTGGGAAAACCGTGAACAATCTTTACAAAGTCCGCAGCTTGTATCTATTGATATTATTTTCCGTAGATTTGTTATATATTTACGGAAAAAGTCGTACCCGTGTGCCATCATTCAAACGATATATGAGTCTATTCTTAATATAAAAAAATAAAGGCGTCCGCAAATATTTTTAAAGGCTTGGCACAAAAAGTGCCAAGCCTTTTTTGATGGGAGTTATGGGAATAATGGGAAAGGGGGTGGAGGCTAACGCTTTTCCTTGATGATGCCGTGGCGATAGGCATAGAGCAGTTGGCGCAGGTCTTCCACCTGCTTTTTGAGCTCCGTGCCGATGTCGGTGTCGGCCACGTGCATGCGGTGGGCGGTCATTTCCACTATCTGCGTGGTGCTCTTGATGTCGTTGCCCGTGCGCACGGCATCCTCCTGGCTGGTAAACGGCTCGTGCTGAACAAGTTGGAATCCGCGCGAGTGGTAAACGAGCGTGTAGCCCGCAATGCCGGTGGTCTTGTGGTAGGGTTGCGAAAAACCGCCGTCGATGACCATCAGGCGGCCGTTGGCCTTGATGGGGTTCTCGCCGTCGGCGGCATGCACGGGCACATGGCCGTTGATGATGTGGCGGTTGGGGCCTTCCACCTCGAAGGCATCAAGGATATGGTCGCACACGGCCTCGTCGTCGCGTAGCTTGAAGTAGTTGCCCTTTTCCTCCTTGTGCGTGGCTTTGTCGGCAATGAAATATCGCTCGAAGGTGGCCATTTTCGATTTGTCGAAGAGGATGCTGTCGGGTCCGCACCAGAGGTAGAGGAAATAGTCGATGCCGTATTGCCGCTCTTCGGCGTCGGTATCGCCCTGGAACGCGGAACGAATGAGCATTCCCGTGTAGTGCATAAGGTCCTTGCCGCTATATTTGCGGTCTTTGTAGAGCCGCACCTCCTTCAGCGTTCCGTCGGCGTTAAGCGGGCACGAGGCATGGTAGAGCAGGTTGTGGTTGATGATGCTATACATGCAACCGTGTGATAGGATGAGCTTGATGTGCTTGCGCAATTTCTCGTTGTTGGTAAACGAGTGGTGGAGGCGAAGCATGAGCTGCTCCTCCTCGGGCGTGAGGCGCGTGGGGTCGTCCTCGTGCCCCTGGATGGTTGGGAAGAGGCACGACGTCATGGGATAGGTGTTGCCCTCAACGGTGCACGTCTTGGCCTTGAAGTCGATGGCGCTGAGCAGGTCGCGGTCCTCCATTTCCCACTCGGGGTGGCGGTGGAAGAGCTGTGCCTCCACCTTGAATTGCAACACGGCAATGGCCTTGTGCATCATGGCGGTGAGGCGCGCGCCCTTTTCGTCCAACAGTTCGCTTCCGCCGTTGGTCTTGGGCATGAACTCGGTGCAGGGGTCGTCGGCATAGGTCTCCATGGCAAAGGTTGCCAGGGGCACAAGGTTGATGCCGTAAGCCTCCTCGATGGTGGCAAGGTTGGCATATCTCAGCGACAGGCGAATGACGTTGCAGATGCAGGCGTCGTTGCCTGCGCTGGCCCCCATCCATAGGATGTCGTGGTTGCCCCATTGAATGTCCCAGTTCTTGTATCGCTTGAGCATGTCGAGGATGAGGTGTGCCCCCGGCCCGCGGTCGAAGATGTCGCCCAGGATGTGCAGCTGGTCGATGATGAGGCCCTGAATGACGTCGCAGATGGCCACTATGAAGTCGTCGGCCCGCCCCGTGTCGATGATGGTGTCGATGATGCCCTTCACGTAGTCGGCCTTGTCGCTGTCCTCGGTGCGCTCGTGCAGCAATTCCTGAATGATGTAGCTGAAGTCGGGCGGCAGCGACTTGCGAACCTTCGAGCGGGTGTATTTCGACGACACGTCGCGGCACACTTTTACGAGCTGATGGATGGTGATGTGGTACCAGTCGGCCATGTCGGTTTCTGTTTGTTTCACCAGTTCCAGCTTCTGCTCGGGGTAATAGATGAGCGTACACAGTTCACGTTTCTCGCTCTCCCTGACCTCGTTGCCGAACAGTTCGTTCACTTTTCGCCTGATGTTTCCCGAGGCATTTCTCAGCACATGCTGGAAAGCGGGGAAGGCACCGTGAAGGTCGGCCAGGAAGTGCTCGGTGCCCTTGGGCAGGTGGAGAATGGCCTGCAGGTTGATGATTTCGGTGCTGGCCTGGGCAACGGTGGGAAACGAGTTGGACAGCAGCTCCAAATAGCGCTTGTTTTTCTCCACAAGGGCGGAGGTGATTTTCAGTTCATCGTTCATGGCTCAAATATTGTATTTTTGAATGATTGGAGTTTGGGAATATTCTGGGGTGATGTGGTTTGTTCGGTCAACTTTTCCCATCGGTTTTTTTGCTAAATACGCTGTTCGGGAAAGAACTTTTTTAGCCCTTTTTGGGGGATAGGCAAGTTGGTTACTGAGGGGGATAGAAATTGTGAAAAATCTTGACAATTTTGCCGATTTTTCAACGATTTTGTAACTTCTTGAAAATCAACGGGTTTAAAATAGCCCGTGGTTTGACCGCAATTTTCGTTGGTCAAACTGCCAAATCTCTCCTCGAAAACTGCCAATTTTCTCCCCGAGAATTGCGGTGAAACTCTATTTCGTTCAAAATTTTTATGAAAAATCTTTACAATCATTTCATTGGAAAATCAAAATTTCGTTGTTTGTTTTCTATGGGAAAAGTTTGAGGGGAATAAAAAGAGATTTTGCCCTGACTTCAACGTCGTTGGTCATTGGATGTTGATGGACAGCAGTTGTTTTTTTATCAGGTTGGCGGTATTGTCGTTTCGCGGTTCAATGGGCATGTAGCCTTCCTCCAGGCCGAGGCTTTCCTGGAGTATCTGCAAAAGGCGCGCGGTGAACTTGGTGAGCTTGAGCTTCTGAAGCATCCGCGAAAGTTTGTCTTCGTCGTAGTCGTTGAAACGCAGGAGCGCGAACAGCTGTGCCAAGTGTCGTCGCGACAGGCTTTGGCGGCGCAGGTGGTGCTGAACATTGATCAGCAGGTGGCAGATGGCCATTTCCGTTTCCGACGGTTTCTCGTCTTGCCGCAGGTGGTCGATGGTGCTCTTGGTCTTGATGGCGTGGCGTGCCGACAAGTGGTCGGTGGGCAGCAGGCCGTCGGGTTTCTGAAGTTTTTGCGGAAAGCGGTCCACCTGGTCGGTGACGATGCCGTCGAGGCTGAATCCCAGCCGCCGCGCGCCCTCCTTCACATAGTCGGCAATGTGCTCGTCGCCGGCGTGTATGAGCACTTTTCGCCAGTCGTCCTCGCTGAAAAGGCCGAACATTTCGGGCGGCGCGGTCAGGAGGCTCTGGTGGCCCTCGGGCGTGATGCCCTGGCGCAGCAGGATGTTCTCGGCCGTTTTCTCGTCGGCGGTCATCAGGCGGAAGGTGTTGCTGTCGATGACTTTCTGATAGAGAGTCACCATCTGTGCGGCCATGCGCCCGGGGTTGGTGCGGTTGGTGTAGAGGCTGTTCATGACGAGGGCCAGGCGCGGGTTCCACGCCAGCTGCTCCATTCGCCGCTGTTCCATCTCGCTGTCAACCTGTACGGCATCGGCCTGTCTTACAGCCTTTTCCACGCTTGCCATGCGTTTCACGTCGTTGGCCATGCGTGAAGCCTTCCATACCCAGGGCATCAACGAACCGTGTAGCGAGAGCACCACGGGCAGTCCCCGCTGCTCGGCCCATGTGAGCATCCTGGCCGCCGACATGCTCCAGCATCCGTGAATGTGGATGATGTCGGGGCGCGTTTCCTGCACGGCCTGCCTGAACTGCGCCGGAGAGGTGGTCAGGGTGGCATCGGCAAACTTGTCCATGCTTTCCAAAAGCAAGGACAGGTAGTCGGCCAGCAGGCCGGAGTGTTGCTTCTTGGGGATGTAATGCAGAATTTTCATGGGCTTGGCCAGGAGGGACGGCCGTTTGATTGCGTTGACGGGCTACAGCTTATGACTGATGAAGTCGTACTTGTCGGCC
The DNA here is from genome assembly GCA_017474515.1 of Prevotella sp. Lineage (GTDB taxonomy): Bacteria > Bacteroidota > Bacteroidia > Bacteroidales > Bacteroidaceae > Prevotella. The sequence goes on from JAFVHN010000070.1 coordinate 31,766, forward strand.
CGGCGGTACTTCATCTTGTAGTAAAGGAAACGCCATGCCAGCGACCACTCGTAGGGTACCAGCTTCCATGCGGGAATGTGGAGGCTGAAGGGCCGGGTGGCTTTCTTTGCAAAGAACGTTCTCATGGCGACGGCGAAAACGAGTGCCACGGCACCGGCTGCCGCCACGCACCAAGGCCTGATGTCGCCCTTGCCAAGGGTGAGCGCCCACGCCGTTCCGCCTGCCAGGGCTGCCACGGAGAGCAACAGGCAGAGGTGCAGGAACAGTTGGTCGGCCAGCAGCGGAAAGCGGTGGCGCAGGGTGCGCTTCAGATGCTGCCGTGTTTCCATATAAAATAGGTGGTGGTTCACCCAGTCCTTTCTCGTGGGGTCGTCGGCCGTCATCCACGCCGTGGGGAAGGTCTCGGTGGCGGTATTCCCTTTTTGGGCAAACTTGTTCACGATGAAATCGTATTCGCCGCGAATGTATTTCATGTTTCCCTCGAAACTACGGCCTTCAATGAACATGGTTTTCCGGAACATCAGGTTGCCGGGCTCGGAGCGGTAGGCCGTGCGGCGCTGTGCCTCGCGCAGGGTGTATCGCTGGAAGAAGAAGCGCTCAAAGTGCTTGTAGTCACTGGCTTCGTCCTCATAATTGGCATAACCCATCACCATGTCGGTGCCGTCCTGGCAGTTGCGTGCCATGGTTTGCAGCCACTGTGTGGATGCGGGATGACACGACGGCTCGGTGAGCAGCACCCATTCGTTCTTGGCCGCTTTCACTCCGAGGGTGATGGCCAGTTTGTTGTGGCTCATGTATCGCGCTGAGGGCGGCACGAAGGTGGTGTAGAGGTGGCCGTACTTGTGCTTCAGCTGTTTCAGCACGTCGTCGGTGTCGTCTTCGCTCTTGCCCTCCACCACGATGACCTCAAATCCCGGCGCATAGTCTTGTGTCAGGATGGCCGGCAGGTGGCGTTCCAGTTCGCGGGCGCTGTCATGGGCATAGATGACCACCGACAGCGGCGGAAGCTGTGCTTCGGGTTGTTGCGCCGATTCGCCTTCCGCGGCATCGTTGTCGGCAGACCGTTCCTCGGGCTGGTCCGACAGCCGCAGCTTGCGGAAAAACACGCTGACGAAGGGCGTGGCAATGCCCAGGGCCAGCAACAGCCCGCAGAGAATGATGGTCGGGGTGTAGGAAGTAATCATTTAGAAATCTTCTGTTATATAACCTTGTGGCATCCGGCGGCAATTATAGCGCGAGGCCATTATTTCGCCGTAGGCACCGGCACTTCTCAGGGCGATGAAGTCGCCGCGGTGGCAGCGGTTCAGGTCGATGGCCTTTCCGAAAACGTCGCTCGACTCGCAGATGGGCCCCACCACGTCGTAGGTTTCCAGCGGTTCGTCGCTTGAAATGTTCTCAATCTTGTGGTAGGCGTTGTAGAGCGCGGGCCTGATGAGGTCGGTCATGCCGGCATCGACGATGGTGAATTTCTTCGTGGCCCCTTCTTTCACATAGAGGGTGCGGGCGATGAGCGTGCCGCACTGTGCCACGACGGCCCGCCCCAGCTCGAAGTGGAGCTTCTGGCCCGGACGTAGTTTCAGGAAGTGGGCGTAGGTGTCGAAATATGCCTTGAAATCGGGAATGGGCACGCGGTTGGGATGGTTGTAGTCCACGCCCAGGCCACCGCCCACGTTGATGCTGTCAACCTTCACATGGTGCCGGTCCAGCGTGTCTTGCAGGTCGTTGATGCGGTTGCAGAGGGCTTTGAAGTCGCCCATGTCGAGGATTTGGCTGCCAATATGGAAATGGAGGCCGGTGAATGTCACGTTCTCCAACTCGGCCGCATAGTCTATGACGGCCTCCATGTCGCGCATGGCGATGCCGAATTTGTTCTCGGCCAGGCCCGTGGTGATGTTGGCATGGGTGTGGGCACCCACGTTGGGGTTGATGCGGAAGGCCACCCTGGCCACCTTGCCTTTTTCGCGGGCCAGCTGGTTGATGACCTCCAGTTCGGGAATGCTTTCCACGTTGAAGGCCAGGATGTCGAGGTCCAGGCCGAGGTTGATTTCCCAGTCGCTTTTTCCCACGCCGGCAAAGACGATTTTCGAGGGGTGGAAGCCCGCCCTCACCGACGCCTCGATTTCCCATCCGCTCACGCAGTCGGCTCCCAGCCCTGCCTGGCAGATAATGTTGAGCACCTTGGGATTGGCATTGGCCTTGATGGCATAGTGCACGCAGAAACCCTCGTGGCGGTTGGCCTCATCGTTGATGGCGCGCAGCGTCTGGCGCAGCAACCCGCTGTCGTAGTAATAAAACGGCGTGGGATACTGGCTTAACTTCTCGATGGGGAATTTTCCTTTCATGTTTCGGGTCCTTTGTGACGGCGCTTATTTATTAAATAAGGTGTCGCTGAGGCTTTGCAGGGCGCGCTTCTTGTCGGCCTCCTTGATGAGGAACGATATGTTGTAGTTGCTTCCGCCGTAGGAAATCATTCTCACGGGAATGTTTTTCAACGCATCGGTGGCCAGTGTCTCAAATCCCACGTTGCTCCAGTCGAGGTCGCCCACCACGCAGATGATGCACATGTCGGTGTCAACGGTCACGGTGCCGTATTTCTTCAGCTCATCAACGATTTCGCTCAGGTGAGCGTCGTTGTCGATGCTCATCGACACGCCCACCTCCGACGTTGCCACCATGTCGATGGCCGTCTGGTAGCTCTCGAAGATTTCAAACACCTTGCGCAGGAAACCGGTGGCCAGGAGCATTCGCGAGCTCTTAATCTTGATGGCAATGATGTTGTCCTTGGCAGCCACGGCCTTTATCTTGCCGCGCATGGTGACGTTGTCGATGATGGTGCCGGGGGCATCGGGCTCCATCGTGTTTTTCAGCCTTACGGGAATACCGGCGAACTTGGCGGGCTGAACGCAGGTGGGGTGCAGGATTTTTGCTCCGAAATAGGCCAGCTCGGCAGCCTCCTCGAAGTGCAACTGCCTGACGGCCTCGGTCTTATCGACCACGCGCGGGTCGTTGTTGTGCATGCCGTCGATGTCGGTCCAAATCTGTATCTCCTCGGCCTCCAGGGCGGCACCCACCAGCGATGCGGTGTAGTCGCTTCCGCCGCGCTGAAGGTTGTCCACCTCGCCGTAGGCATTGCGGCAGATGAAGCCCTGAGTGATGTAAATCTGGTAATCGGGGTTTTCCTCCATCACCTTTTTCAGCTTCTCCTTGATGTAGGCGGGGTCGGGCTCGGCGTTCTTGTCGGTGCGCATGAAGTCGAGGGCCGACAGGAGCACGGCGTTCACGCCTTTTTCCTGAAGATAGTTCACCACCATGTTGGTGCTCATGATTTCGCCCTGTGCCACGATGCTCTTTTCCTCGAAACTGGTGAACAGGTCTTTGGTGAACGAGCGCAGGTATTGGAACTCGGCCTTCAGGAACTCGCGCGTCTTCTGCCGCCATTCCTCGGTGTCGTAGAGGTTGTCCACATGTTCCATGTAGATTTGTTCCAGGCGGTTGATGACATCGTTGGCACCCTCCGGGTTCTTTTTGTAAAGGTAGTTGGAGATTTCCACCAGCGAATTGGTGGTTCCCGACATGGCCGAGAGCACCACGAAGGTGGGTTCTCCGCTCTTGGTAATCAGTTGCGACACGTTTTTCATGCGCTCGGGCGAGCCTACGGAAGTGCCGCCGAATTTCATTACTTTCATAGCAGTGGTATTTTTTTTTTGTTGTTTATTGGCTTGTATATAATAACTTGAGGGAGGTCAGTCTTCGTCCTCCTCCATCATTTCAAGTTTGTTGAAATGCTCGGTAACGTCTTTTATCACATTGTCCTTGCATCGATAGACGATGCCGGGGAACTTGTCGAGAATGGGCAGGTTGTGGGTTGACATGACCACGGCGGTGCCGGTCTGGCTGATTTGCTTGAGCAACCCCACGATGTTGGCCGCCGTTTCGGGGTCGAGGTTGCCCGTAGGCTCGTCGGCAATGATGACCTTTGGGTGGTTGAGAAAAGCGCGGGCAATGGCGATGCGCTGCTGTTCGCCGCCCGAGAGTTCGTGCGGCATCTTGTTCTTCTTGTCGGTCATGCCCACCATGTTGAGCACTTCGTCGATGCGCTCCTCGCGTTGTTTGCGGTCTTTCCATCCGGTGGCCTTCAACACGAATTGAAGGTTCTTCAGCACCGTGCGGTCGTGGAGCAGCTGGAAGTCCTGGAAGATGATGCCCATGTCCTTGCGCAGTGCGGGAATGTCGCGGCGCTTGATGGTCATAAGGTTGCGCCCCAGCACCTCGGCCTTTTCCGCCGACTCAATGTCGAGCTCGCAATAGGTGGTCTTCAGCATCGAGCTCTTTCCCGAGCCCACCTTTCCTATGATATAAACGAACTCTCCCTCGTCAACGTGGAAGTTGATGTCTTTCAAAACGCAGACGTCGTCTTGGAATATCTGCACGTTCTTGTAGTCTATCAGCATGTTGTATCTGTTTACGGTCCCGGCCCGATGCCGGGTCATGTTGTTTCTTATTCCATTTCTCCCTTGCTTTTTGCCTGCCGCCGCTTTTTGTCCCAGTCGGGATTGTGGCGCATGGCCAGCTGTTCGGCCACGTCTTCTATGCGCAGGCCGTTCGAGGTGAGGAGCACCACGAGGTGGTAAATCATGTCGGCCGCCTCATAGACCAGTTTCTCCTTGTTGCCGGCCACGGCCTCAATGACGGTTTCCAGGGCTTCCTCGCCCACTTTCTGCGCCTGTCGCCCTATGCCGTCCTTGAACAGCTTGGTGGTGTAGGAGCCTTCGGGCATTTCCTCACGCCGTTTCTCAATGAAGTCCTGAAGCTCGGTGAGGAAGAGCAGCGGGTTGCGCACGTTGTCCTCGCCCCAGCAGGTGTCGGTGCCCGTGTGGCAGGTGGGGCCGTCGGGATGCACCTTGATGAGCAGCGTGTCGTGGTCGCAGTCGTTTTTGATGTCAACCACGTTGAGATAGTTGCCGCTCGTTTCGCCTTTTGTCCACAGGCACTGCCGTGTTCGGCTCCAGAAGGTCACCTTTCCGCTTTCCACGGTCTTGTCGTAGGCTTCCTGGTTCATGAAGCCCAGCATCAGCACGTTCCGCGTTTCGGCGTCTTGTATGATGGCGGGCACCAGCCCGTTTTGTTTTTCAAAATCTATCTTCATGCTAAAAGTGATATGGTAAAAAAGTTATTCCCTCACGTTGATGCCCTCGCTACGCAGGTAGCGCTTGAGCTGTGGGATGGGAATTTCGCCGAAGTGGAACACGCTGGCGGCCAGCGCAGCATCGGCTTTCCCCAGTGTGAACACGTCGCGGAAGTGCTCCTTCTTTCCAGCCCCTCCGCTTGCTATGATGGGAATCGAGAGGCGGTCGGACAGCATGGCCAGCGTTTCGTTGGCATAGCCTTCCTTCACGCCGTCGTGGTTCATGCTGGTGAAGAGAATTTCGCCCGCGCCGCGCTCCTGTGCCTCGTGCGCCCAGTCCATCAACCTCAGTTCCACGCGCTCGCGTCCTCCTTTCACATAGCAGTGCCAGCCGTCGTCGTCGAGGCGTGCGTCGATGGCCACCACGCACACCTGGCTGCCGAAGCGCCGTGTGATTTCGTCGATGAGCGCCGGCCGGCGTATGGCCGCCGAGTTGACGCTCACCTTGTCGGCGCCGGCATAGAGGAGCCGCTCCACGTCCGACAGCTCGTTGATGCCGCCGCCAACGGTGAAGGGGATGTTAATCTCGCGAGCCACCTGCGTCACCATGTCGGTGAAGGTCTTGCGCCCCTCGTGCGAGGCCGTGATGTCGAGAAACACCAGTTCGTCGGCACCGGCATCGCTATACGCCTTGCCCAGTTCCACCGGGTCGCCGGCCTGGCGCAGGTGGATGAAGTTGGTGCCTTTCACCGTCTGCCCGTCCTTCACGTCGAGGCAGGGAATAATTCGTTTTGCCAGGCTATGTGTCATTTCACCGGAATTTGAGGGTTGTTGGGGTTGAAGGCGGCCATGAGTCGGGCCGTGTCAATGCGCCCTTCGTAGAACGCCTTGCCGAAGACCACGGCGGGAATGCCTTCCCGCTCCAGCGTGAAGATGTCGTCGGTAGAAGACACGCCGCCGCTGGCTATGAGGTGCAGGCCCGGGAAGGCCTCCATGATTTGCTTGTAGAGCGATATGGCGGGCCCGGCCAGCGTGCCGTCTTTCGAAATGTCGGTACATAGCACGCGGCTGATGCCCAGCCGGGTGTAATGGCTGAGGAAGGGCAGCAACTGGAGTTGCGAGTCTTCTTTCCAGCCGTTGATGCTCACCATGCCGTCCCTGACGTCGGCTCCCAGGATGAAGCGGTCGGGGCCATAGGTCTGGAGCCACGCCTCGAAATGTTGCGGCTCGGTCACGGCCATGCTGCCCACGGTAACGAGGTGTGCCCCGTTGTCGAAGGCCAGTCGCAGGTCGTCGTCGCTCTTGATGCCTCCGCCGAAATCTACCGTCAACGCCGTCTGGCTGGTGATGCGCCGCAACACGTCGGCATTGACGATGTGGCGAGCCTTGGCTCCGTCGAGGTCCACCACGTGGAGCCGCCGGAAGCCCAGGGCCTCAAATTGCCGTGCCACGGCCACGGGGTCGTCGCCGTAAACGGTCTTGCGGGCATAGTCGCCCTTGGTCAGCCTGACGCACTGGCCGTTGATGATGTCGATGGCGGGAATGAGTTCTATCATTCTATGGTTGGGGTTGATGTTACTAAAGGGAAGGATGCCCTAAGATGCCTTCGCCGAGGAAGTTCGACAAAATCCGTTCGCCCACCTTCCCGCTCTTTTCGGGATGGAACTGGCAGGCGTGGAAATTGCCTTTCGACAGGGCGGCGGAGTAGGGCAGTATGTAGTCGGCGGCGGCAATGGTGTCGGCGCACAAGGGCACATAGTAGCTATGTACGAAATAGACGTAGGGCCGCTCGCCCAGGCCCTGCATGAGTGGCCCTTGTAATTGCTTCAGCTCGTTCCACCCCATGGCGGGCACCTTGTCCTCATGGCGCTGGGGGCGGAAGCGCCGCACCTCCGCGTCGAAGATGCCGATGCAGTCCACGTCGCCCTCTTCCGAGTGGCGGCACAGCAGTTGCTGGCCTATGCAGATGCCCAGCACGGGTTGCCGCAACTGGCGGATGACCTCCACCAGCCCGTGGCTGTGAAGGTATTCCATGGCCCCGCGCGCCTCGCCCTGTCCGGGGAAGACCACGCGGTCGGCCTTCATCAGCTCGTCGGCATTGTCGGTGAGCAACGGCTCCACGCCCAGGCGCCTCAGCGCATTGACCACCGAATAGACGTTTCCGGCATTATATTTTACGATTGCTACGTTCATTACTTTTAAGTGAAAAGTGAAGAGTGAAGAGTGAAAAATTTGCTACCGCCGTTTTAAAGTGAAGAGTGAAGAATTTGCTACCGCCGTTTTAAAGTGAAGAGTGAAAAGTGAAAAGTGAAAAATTGAAAAGGTGAAAAAGGCTTACGTAGTAAATCATAATTCATCATTAAGAACTCATAACTAAAATGCTTTGTCATTTGTCATTTAGCGTAGCGCACCATTTGCCGTCATCAGTAACGTCTAAACTCCTGCACTCCCAAACTCCTAAACTCCCATTTTCAATTTTTCACCTTTTTCAACTGAAAATCACCGTCTTGTTATGGTAAGTCAGTATTTTCCGCTCAATGTGCTTCTGCACGGCACGCGAGAGGACTATTTTCTCCAGGTCGCGCCCTTTGAGCACCAGGCTCTCGGGGGTGTCCTTGTGGGTGATGCGCACCACGTCCTGCTCAATGATGGGCCCGGCGTCGAGCTCTGCCGTCACATAGTGGCTGGTGGCGCCAATGATTTTCACCCCGCGCTCCCAAGCCTGGTGATAGGGCTTGGCACCGATGAAGGCCGGCAGGAACGAGTGGTGGATGTTGATGATGTGGTGAGGGTACTGCGCAATCATTTCATCGCTGATAATCTGCATGTAGCGGGCCAGCACGATGAAGGTGATGTTGTTCTTCTTGAGCAGCTCCATCTCGGCGGCCTCCACCTCGGCCTTGTTGCTGTGGTCCTTGGCAATGCTCCACACATGGTAGGGGATGCCGAATTGCAGGGCCACATATCGCAGGTCCTCGTGGTTGCTCACAATGCACGGAATGTCGCAGGCGAACTCCCCGGCCTTCCACCGCGCCAGCAGGTCGTAGAGGCAGTGGCTCATCTTCGACACAAAGATGGCCATGCGCGGGCGCTCGTCGTTGAAATAGAGGGTGAAGGTCATGCCGTAGCGCTGGGCGTAGAGCGTGTCAACATATTCCTTTATCTTGTCGCGCGGGATGAGGAAATCCTCCAGCTCCCATTCTATGCGCATGAAGAACATGCCGTCCTGGCGGTCAACATACTGGTCCAGATAGACGATGTTTCCCTTGTTATCCGTGATGAATTTCGTTACTTCCGAAATGATGCCCGGCTGGTCGGGGCAGTGCAGAAGCATGATGGCTGATGGTTTCATTATGTGTATGAAGCTTTGCTTTTTTTAATCCTTATTCTGTTTGTGGCTGCAAAGTTACGAATAAACGAGTGAAATGCAAAAGGAAAACTTGTTTTCTTTTCATTTCCGAGTGCAAGTAACTTATTTAAAGTTACGAATAAACGAGCGCAGAGCAAAAGGAAAACTTGTTTCCTTTTCATTTCCGAGTGCAAGTAACTTATTTAAAGTTACGAATAAACGAGCGCAGAGCAAAAGGAAACCATTTCTTTTTTATGCCGAGGGCGGGTTATTTGTTCAAGTTTCACATTCGCTTAACTTCTTGGAGTTACAGGAGTTCAGGAGTTACAGGAGTTCAGACAATAGTTCTGAAGGCTCCCTTTTCTTCAGTTTACAGTGGCGCAGACCTTTTTCAATGTTTCACCTTTTAAATTGGAAGTATTGTCTGAACTCCTGAACTACAACAACTTGAAAGTTGAATAATTTGTTGTGAAACCGTATGAAAAATGAATGTTTCTTACAATCCGATTGTAAAGATTTTTCATGGGCCTTTTAAGCCCGTTTATGGTTTGACCGCAAATTTCAGGGAGAAATCTTGAAGTTTGAGGAGAGAGATTTTGAAGTTTGACCACCGAAATTTGCGGTCAAACTTCGGCCTATTTTCAATATGTTGATAATCAACAAGTTATAAAATTGTCAAGATTTTGCCAATTTTGTCAATATTTTTTACCGTTTTTTAGGCGGTGAGGGGAGGAGCGACTTTCAAATTGAAAGCAACGGATGGGCGCGGAAGATGGGGTGGGGGACTGGCCGCAGCCCTCCGGGAAGTGAGAAAACAAAAAAAACTTCGTCGCACAGGCTGATAATTCGGGAATTATGCCTAAATTTGCAAAAAGAACAGAATAGCAATGAAGAAATACGCCAATCATTACAATAAGGGCGGCGGCAACCTTGTAGGGAAATGTGCCTGCCTGCTGGCCGCCGGGTTGCTGCTGGCCTCGGCGCCGGCCCTGGCCGGAGAAGGGCCGGAGGGACTCGTAAGATATGTGGACCCCACGATAGGCACGGGCGGCCACGGCCACGTGTTCCTCGGCGCCAACGTGCCCTTCGGCTTCGTGCAGGTGGGGCCCACCATGCCCACCCGCGGATGGGACTGGTGCTCAGGCTATCACGCCAGCGACTCCGTGCTCTTGGGCTTTGCCCACACCCACCTCAGCGGCACAGGCTGCGGCGACCTGGGCGACATCAGGCTGCTCCCCGTGGGCGACAGGACAACGCGCGAAACCCTGTTCAGCCATGCCGACGAGACCTGTCGCCCAGGCTATTACGCGCTGACCATCAACGACAAACAAGGACGGCACATCAAGGCCGAAATGACCGCCACCCTGCGCACGGCCATCCACCGCTACACCTTCGACCCGCGGCAAGACACGGCCCGCGTGCTCATTGACCTGGAATGGGGAACGGGGTGGGACCGCGTGACCGATTGCCACATCGCCCAGACCTCACCGCGCAGGCTCGAGGGGTGGCGACACTCGAAGGGGTGGGCCGACAACCAGAAACTGTTCTTCGCCATGGAACTGTCGCAGGACGTGATGTTGGAAAAACTCAATGCCGACTCGCTGGTGCTACTTTCGTGCCCCAACAAACGGGGAAAATCCCTGCTGGTGAAAGTGGCCCTTTCGGCCGTGAGCACCGACAACGCATGGCGCAACATGAAGGCCGAGAACCCGAAGTGGCGGTTTGACAAAGTGGCCGACCAGGCCACCCGCGACTGGGAACGGCAACTACGGAAAATCAGCGTGAAAGGCGGCGAGACGGAGAAAACCATTTTCTACACCAGCCTCTACCATTCGATGGTGGCGCCGTCGGTGTTTTGCGATGTCAACGGCGAATACCGAGGCTCCGACGGGCAGGTGCATTACGCCGATTTCACCAACCTCACCACCTTCTCGCTCTGGGACACCTACCGCGCCTGGCATCCGCTGGCCACGCTCATTCATCCGGAGATGCAACGCGACATTGAGCACACCATGACCACCATCTTCCAAGAGCAGCAGACATTGCCCGTGTGGCACCTCATGGGGTGCGAAACCAACTGCATGGTGGGATGCCCGGCCTCCATCGTGCTGGCCGACCTCATACTGAAGGGCCTGGCCGACAACCCGTTGCTGGCCACCCATGCCATGCAGCACTCCACCGGCTCGCATCGCCGGGCCCACCGCCTGCTCTGTGAGCACGGATACATTCCCTACGACCTCGACAACGAAAACGAGAGCGTGGGGAAAGGGCTGGAATATGCCATCGCCTACGGGTGCGCTGCAAAGGTTGTTGACAACAAGGAATTGGAACGGTTGGGCCAGTCGTATCGGAAATACTTCGACACGGCATCGCACTTCATGCGCGCCGTGGACAGCAAAGGCACCTTCAGGCCCGGCCTCGACCCCTTTGCCGCCGAGCAAAACGGCATCAAGGACTACACCGAGGGCAACGCCTGGCAATACATCTGGCTGGTGCCGCACGATGTTCACGGCCTTATCGGATTGTTCGGGTCGGAGCGGGCTTTCGTGGAAAAACTCGACTCGCTGTTCACCGTCAACGGCGACCTGGGCGAGGGTGCGCCGCCCGACATCAGCGGACTGATAGGGCAATATGCCCACGGCAACGAGCCCAGCCACCATGTGGCCTATCTCTACAACTATGCCGGACAGCCGTGGAAGACGGCGGAGCGCGTCAGGCAAATCATGACAACCCTCTACCACACGGGCATCGACGGGCTTTGCGGCAACGAGGACGTGGGGCAGATGTCGGCGTGGTATATCCTCTCGGCCATGGGAATGTATCAGGTGGACCCCGCCGGCGGAAGGTTCGTGCTGGGCTCCCCGCTTTTCGACGAGGTCACCATGCAGACCGGGCACGGGCGCACCTTCACCGTGAGGGCCACTGGAAACAGTAAGGAAAACATCTATATTCAATCGGCAAGGCTCAACGGAAGGCCTTACACACGGTCGTACATCGACTTCAACGACATCGTGGCCGGAGGAACGCTGGAGCTCATCATGGGCAACCGGCCCTCGGACTTTGGCACCAGGCGGGAGGACAGGCCATGAGAAAACGCACCGTCACCCTTCTGGCCGCCTGTCTGCTTACTTTTCTTCAGGCCAGGGCCGCCATCGAAAGCCTGCCCGCCGACAAACTGGTGAGCCGGCGGCCGCCCGTGGAGCAACGCCTGTTCCGCTCCACGGCAGTGGAAAAAAAGATTGAGGAGGTGAAAAAACGGCTCAAGGGCTGGGCACACCTGGCATGGATGTTCGAGAACTGCTACCCCAACACCATCGACACCACCGTGCATTACCGAAAGCAGGGCAACGGCGACGACGACACCTTTGTCTATACCGGCGACATCCACGCCATGTGGCTGCGCGACTCTGGCGCCCAGGTGTGGCCATACGTGGCGCTGGCCAACGACGACCCGCAACTGAAGGCCATGCTGCGCGGAGTCATCTTGCGCCAGCTGAAATGTATCGTTGAAGACCCTTACGCCAATGCCTTCAACGACGGGCCGACCGGAAGCGAGTGGGAGAGCGACTACACCGACATGAAACCTGGGCTGCACGAGCGGAAATGGGAAATCGACTCGCTCTGCTTCCCCATCCGCCTGGCGTGGTTCTACTGGACGACCACGGGCGACAGCTCCATCTTCGACACAAGGGAATGGCGGGAGGCCGTGGCGGCCATTTTGAGGACTTTCCGCGAGCAACAACGCAAGGACGGCAACGGCCCTTACCGCTTCATGCGAAAGACGGAGCGGGCGCTCGACACCGTGCAGAACGACGGATACGGACATCCCGTGAGGCCCTGCGGACTCATAGCGTCGATGTTCAGGCCGTCGGACGATGCCTGCACATTCCCCTTCCTCATTCCTTCCAACCTCTTTGCCGTGAGCATCTTGCGAAAACTGGCCGTCATGGACAGCCGGTTCTCACAAGAGAGCCAAGCCCTGGCCGACGAAGTGGAGGCCGCCGTTTTCAAATACGGCATTGCCGACCATCCCAAGTACGGGCGCATCTTTGCCTACGAGGTGGACGGGTTTGGCAACCACCTCTTCATGGACGATGCCAACGTGCCGAGCCTGCTTTCGCTGCCCTATATCGCCGACATCAGCCGGGACGACCCCGTTTACCAGAACACGCGGCGCTTCGTGCTCAGCACCGACAATCCTTATTTCTTCCGAGGCACGGCGGCAGAGGGCATCGGCGGACCGCACATCGGACCGGGGTACATCTGGCCCATGAGCATCATTATGAGGGCGCTGACGGCCAACAACAGGGCGGAAAAGGAACAATGCCTGAGGTGGTTGGAAAACACCGACGGGGGGACGGGATTCATGCACGAGAGCTTTTGGCAGGACAACCCCGCACGGTTCACGCGAAAATGGTTCGCGTGGGCCAACTCCCTTTTCGGTGAACTGGTCGTCAACATGGCCGATGAAGGGGTTTTTAGTGAAGAGTGAAAAGTGAAGAGTGAAGAATTTGCTGCCGCCTTTTTTAAAGTGAAGAGTGAAGAGTGAAAAATGAAGAGTGAAAAATTGAAAAGGTGAAAAGGCTGCCGTCATCACTATCGTCTAAACTCCTAAACTCCTAAACTCCTGAACTCCAAAATAATAATATAAACATCTTAAAAGAAATAAATATGGAAAAACTGATTATCAATTCTTACGATGAGTTTGCCAGCCACCTGGGCGAAGAACTCGGGCACTCCGACTGGCTTGAAGTGGACCAGGAGCGCATCAACCTGTTTGCCGATGCCACCCTCGACCACCAGTGGATTCACGTCGATGTGGAGCGTGCGCAGCGCGAAAGCCAATACAAGAGCACCATTGCCCACGGCTATCTCACCCTCTCGTTGTTGCCGTATCTTTGGAACCAGATTATCGACGTGCGCAACATCAAGATGCAGGTGAACTACGGCATGGACCAGATGCGCTTCGGCCTGCCCGTTGTCACCGGCAGCCGCATTCGCCTGGTCACCAAGCTCCACAACATTGCCGACCTGCGCGGCATCTGCAGGGCTGAAATAAAGTTCACCATCGAGATAGAGGGGCAGCGAAGGCCGGCCCTCGAGGGCATCGCCTCCTTCCTCTATTATTTCAATAAACAGAAATCGGAATGAGGAATTAGGAATGAGGAATGAGGAGTTAGGAATTAGGAATGAGGAGTTTGGAATGAGGAGTTAGGAATGAGGAATTAGGAATTAGGAGTTAGGAATGAGGAATTAGGAATTAGGAATGAGGAGTTTGGAATGAGGAATTAGGAATGAGGAATGAGGAGTTTGGAATGAGGAATGAGGAGTTGGGAATGATTGCCGACAATCAGATGGCGGCAGCAATTTTTTCACTCTTCACTCTTCACTTTAAAAAATGGCGGCAGCAAATTTTTCACTCTTCACTCTTCACATTTCACTTAAAAAGGCTTTTCACTTAAAAAGGCTCTTCGCATTTTATTTGTTTTAATTTGTGGAAATAATTAGTTATAATTCGTTCAAATTTGTTTCAAAGAAAAGACCAATTTAGTTTAGAGTTTTTAGTTACGAATTATTTCGTTGCATTTTTTCTACTTGAAGCGGGTGATGGCGGCAGCAAATTTTTCACTCTTCACTCTTCACTTTTCACTTAAAAGGCTCTTCACATTTTATTAGTTTTAATTTGTGGAAATAATTAGTTGTAATTCGTTCAAATTTGTTTCAAAGAAAAGACCAATTAGTTTAGAGTTTTTATTTACGACTTATTTCGTCGCCAATTTTTCATTCTTAAACCGCTCGCGCAGCCTATCATCGAAGTCCTGCGGCCTCCCGTCGGTCCTGAACACCTTTTTCATCAAGGAGCGGCGTTTCTTGGCTATAAAGGCGTAATTCCTCATCATGATGTTTGCGATGGCCGACGGAGTGAAGTCGAGCAAGAGCAGCAGGCAGATGTCGTATTCCTCGTCGCTCAGCCGGAATTTGTTGCGCAGCAGGGTCCTCAATGTCGGGTTCTCCGCCTCCATGGCGGCATGGAGCTGCTGCCATTCGTCGTCGGTGAGACTGTCTGAAGGATGCTGCACCGCGCGGCATACCTTTGCGTAGATGTCGGTGCTGAAGACATTGTTGAAGACAGGGGCGGCCACCGGCTGTGCCGCCTCATATTGTTCTATGCGCCTGTGCATCAATGCCGCCAAGGCCTTCTTTTCCTCTATCTCCGTTTCCATGTCGCCGAGTGCGCGTTGAAGATCGCGGATGCTCGACTCCCGGCTGTGCAGTTGTCCGCGCAGCTCTTTCATCTTGTCGTTCTTCAAAGCTAACGACCGCTTCTTGTTCTCAAGGTCATGCGACATCATGCCCACCTGCTCTTGGTATGCTCTTGTTGTTTCCTCATACTTTTTCTCCAGGCTTGACAGCTGTTTGAGCGTGGTGTCCAATTCTCGACGGTCGGCCAAGTACATGTCGCGCATGGCGGAAAGCTCGGCCTTTTTGTTTTTGAGCCTGCGCCGGATTTTCCAGAACAGGAAGGCCAGGACAGCCAGGAGCACCAGGAACCCTGTCAGGAGAATGGCGAGGCGTTTCTCGGCACGTTCCTTCTTGACCTGGCTGGCCTGTGCCTGCATCACGCTGCGCGTGTAGTCGTATTCGGCTTTCATCTGAAGCATGCCGTCCGCCTCCGCGCGGCTGTAGGCTGAGTCGTTCAGCTGCCCCGACAGGCGCAGGTACTTTGCCACAGAGTCGTTCCTTCCCCTCGCCTCGTAAACCCGCGCAAGACCCTCGCAGGCCGCTATGTGGTCGTTCAAATTCAGGCCGTCGCGCTGCAGGCGGCGGAAATAAATCTCCGCGGAATCCGGCTTGTGGACGGCCATGTAGTACATGCCCTTGTTGTAATAATAGATTTCATGGCCCTCAAGGGCGGTGCCGTCGGGAAGAACGAACCCCGAGCTGTCCTCGTAGATGGCGAGAAACTGGCGTGCCTTGTCGGTCTGTCCCAACGACAACACGGCGCTCACGCTGGAACCCATAATCATGGCAGCATAATCGTTATTTCCCTTTTCTCTGAAATAGCGGATTTCTTTTTCGCGGATGGACATGGTGGTGTCAAGTTGCCCCAAAAACTCGTATGCGTTTGCCCGCAGAGTTGAATATATATGGGCAGTTAGTGTGTCTTTGTCTTTTAAGCTATATCGCTCCGCTGTCTCAAGAGCCTTTATATCATAACGTCGGAGGGCTTTATTCCTGAAAATCTTTGATGTCTGGGAATAAACACGAGAAAGAAGGCCGAAGTCCGCGTCTGGCATGGTGGTGTCAGCCTTGGCCACGGCTTCCAGGTATTCCTGTAGGGCGGCGGGACTCTCGCCCATGTCGGCATAGGCACGGCCAAGCAGGTAGTGGGCAAGCACCTGCTCGTTGGGCGTGCCGTGGCGGTCGAACCATTTTGTCAAGAGCAGGGGAATACTGTCGGAACGGAACACCGTGTCGCATTTGTTCATGCCCTGCTGCCGCAACAGCAGCCACCGCATGCGCTGCCCCTCCGTCATGGCCGTGCTGTCCTTCGTCGTGATGTTGAGCAACAGGCCGAGGGCGGAGTCGGGCCGCGTGTCCATCAGCGCGGCAGCCTGCTCCATGGCCACCCGCGCCGGCTGGTTCTCCACGCACGCCGTCAGCAGCAGAAGCGTCAAGATGACTGGGAAAACACGTTTCATAGGGCAAATAAAATTTTTTAAACTGAAGTTTAGGAGTTTAGGAGTTTAGAAGTTTAGGAGTTTAGACGATAGTGTGGAGGCGCAGCCTTTTCACCTTTTCAACCTTTCACCTTTTCACTTTTTAAGAAAGTGGCACCCGGATGCGCGGCGTAGCAGATGAGTGAAATTCCAATCCTCTTCCGCGCAGTGCCGGGTACACACTCTCAACTAATCATTCATCTTGAAATCACTTTCCTCGTCACTCCGTCCTTCCTGACGATGTTCACTCCCCTCTGCAAGCCCACGCCGCCTGCACGTCCCTTCGCCGACAAGGCGCCGTCGGGGCGGTA